>JAJRVX010000534.1:0-8634 GCA_024277095.1 Chloroflexota bacterium | reverse complement strand
GCCGACCTCCTCCCCCATGATGAACACCCGCTCATCGCGGTACATCTCCTCACGCAGGGCCTGGCTGATGGCCTCACGAAACGTCATGCGTGCCATATGCGACCTCCTATCGGTGGGGGACGGGGTTGACGTAGACGTGCTCGCACAACGCCGCGTCGTCCGGCTCCGGGCTCTCCTCAGCGAATCGGACGATCTCGACGAGCTCGTCCTCCACGGCGCGGTGGATCTCCTCCAGCGTTGCCTCGTCCGCGACCCCGCGCTTCCTCAGCTCAGCGGCAAAGAGCCGGATGGGATCGCGAGCGCGCCACTCCTCAACCTCCGCCTTCTGGCGATACCGCTCTGGATCCCCCATGGAATGCCCGACGTAGCGATAGGTGATCGCCTCCAGCAGGAAGGGACCCTCCTTCCGGGCATGGTCCAGCGCCTCCTGAACGGCCCTGTACATCTCCAGCACGTCCTGCCCGTTCACCTGGGCGTTGGCGATGTCGTAGGCGCACCCCTTCTGGAAGATGTCCGAGACGGCCGAGGCGCGCTCCACCGCGGTGCCCATGCCATATTGATTGTTCTCCACCAGGAAGACCACGGGCAGGTCCCACACGGCGGCCAGGTTGATGGACTCGTGGAAGTAGCCGATGTTAGTGGAGCCCTCGCCGAAGGCGCAGACGACGGCGCTATCCTCGCCCTTGTAGCGGATGGCCAGCCCGACGCCGGTGGCCAGCGGTAGATGTCCTCCGACGATGGCGTGGCCGCCCCAGTAGTTGTGCTCGGCGCTGGCCAGGTGCATGGAGCCGCCCTTGCCGCCGCTGACGCCGGTGGCCTTTCCCAACAGCTCGGCCATCACCCGCCTGGGATCCAGCCCGCGGGCGATGGCCCAGCCATGATCCCGATAGGCGGTGAACAGGTGGTCATCCGCCCGCATGGCCTTACAGGCCCCCACGGCGATGGCCTCCTCGCCGATGTACAGGTGCAGGAACCCACCGATCTTGCCCTGGGTGTACAACTCGGTCGATTTCTCCTCAAACCGACGGATCAAGACCATCTGCCGATATAGCTCAAGCAGTTCCTCCCGAGACAGTTGCTCCGCCACTGCGACCTCCTTTCGCCAGCCCTGTCGACCGTAAGCCCCTCGGTGCACAGCTGCTCCACGGAACGGGAAGCCGCGTCACCCCATGCAGATCCAGGTAACCCGGCTCTCCGTGCGCAGGCCGTGTTCCACCCACGGCTCCAGCACGACCAGATCTCCACCCTCCACCGCGTGCTCACGCCCATCCAGGGTCAGCACCGCCTGTCCTTCTATGATGTACCACAGCTCCCCTTGTTCGTGCTTGTGAGGCGGGAACGGGTTCTCCGGCGTGGTCACGCGCACCACGAAATGCCGCACGGGGACCTCATATCCCTCGATCGGGTACGGCTTGCGTCCGTTCTGCTCCGGCACCTCGCCACCTCGAATCAACATCCCGGCTTCTCCTCTCCAGGCACGCACAGAAACATGAACGAATCCTTTCACTCGGCCATTGTACCATACCTCCCCGACCAAGCCAGGGAGTAACACCACCTATGGTGGAAATTCCGCGAGACAACCCACGACGCCCATCGCAAGCCCATAGGGGAGGTGCGGAGGGACCTCCCTCCGCCAAAACATCCTCTTTTTCCGCCTTGCACCTGTCCTTTCCCGGCCTGATTGGGGTGGATAAGGCCGGGCGAGGCAGGTAAAGGGCGGAAACTGGAAGTTTCTTTTGAGGGGCTGTGCCCCTCAAAGCTCCCCGCCGTGTTTCCACCGAAAAAGACACACGATCCACCACCGGAAAAGTGGGGTTTCCGTGGAGGGGATCTCCCCTCCGGGGAACCTGGGAGTGGATAGTGGCGGCGGCGCAGCTCCGCTGCGCCGCCGCCACCGTTGAGCCCCCTTCGGGTTTGGGGGATGAGGGCCGTTTTCCCTCGGCCGATGATCAGGGGAATGTCTTGCGTCGGGCGACACGCGGGGTGTTCCTCCCCCCCCGATTTCCATCACTGACTTTGAAAAAGCCCTGTCCACGGAACAACCGGGTTTGGCCAGGCCCCACAGCCACGTTATAATGGTTCCATGCGAACATCGCCATCCCCCCGGGTCACGATCATCGCCACGGTGCTGAACGAGGGGCCCTCAATCCGCCAGCTCATGGACTCCCTCCTCATGCAGACGCGCCAGCCGGACGAGATCATCGTCGTGGACGGCGGTTCCCGGGACGATACGGTGGCCATCCTGGAGAGCTACGCGGATCGCCTGCCACTGCGGGTGATCGTGGAGCCGGGCGCCAACATCTCCCAGGGGCGCAACCGGGCCATCGCCGCGGCATCGGGCGAGATCATCGCGTCCACAGACGCCGGCGTCCGGCTGCATCCCCGCTGGCTGGAGGCGCTGCTCGTCCCCTTCTCGCAACACCCGAGCGTCCAGGTGGTCTCCGGCTTCTTCCTTCCCGATCCCCAATCCCTCTTCGAGATCGCCATGGGGGCCACCGTCCTGCCCGCCCTGGAGGACGTGCGCGCCGACCGATTCCTGCCCTCCAGCCGCTCCGTGGCGTTCACCCGTAAGGCATGGGAGGCGGTGGGCGGCTATCCCGAGTGGCTGGACTATTGCGAAGACCTCATCTTCGACTTCCGGCTGCGGGACCGCTTCGGCCCCTTCGCCTGGGCGCCGGACGCCATCGCCTATTTCCGCCCCCGCCCGTCCCTGCGCGCCTTCTTCCTCCAGTATTACCGATACGCGCGCGGCGATGGAAAAGCCGATCTATGGCGCAAGCGCCATCTGGTGCGCTACACGACCTATCTGGTCGCGACGCCGGGCCTGATCGCCCTCGGCCTCCTCCATACCCCCGCGTGGTGGGGGCTGTTGATCCTGGGGGGGCTGATCTACTGCCAGCGGCCATGGCAACGGCTACAACGCTACTGGGGCTCGCTCTCCCCCTGGCAGAGGATCGAAACGATGGCGCTGGTCCCGGTCATCCGCCTGGTCGGCGACGTGGCGAAGATGATCGGCTACCCTGTGGGGCTGGCCTGGCGCTGGCGGCACCGCCAGCGGCCGGAGATCCACTGGCGTGAATCGCAAAGGCTTTGACCGAGGTGGGCGCCTGTGCTAAAATGCCGCTGCCGGTGAGGGGGGGCGATGCTCGATCTGGCGATCATCATCGTCAATTATAATACTCGTGCTTTATTGCAAAGGTGCCTGCGCTCCGTCTACGCCAGCCAGGGCGCCTTTGCATTTGAAGTCTGCGTGGTGGACAACGCCTCCACCGACGACAGCGCCGCGATGGTGCGGGCGGAGTTCCCACAGGCCCGCCTGATCGAAAGCGCTCATAACGGCGGGTTCGCCTATGCGAACAATCTGGGCCTACGCGCCTTTGGCTTCCCCGACCTGCCATCCGCAGCGGCCACCACCCCTTCTCCGGTCGACGCCGCCTCCCTGCCGCGCTACGTGCTCCTGCTCAACCCGGATACGGTCCTGCCTCCCGACGCCCTGGCCCAGATGCTGGCCTTTATGGACACCCGGCCGAAGGCGGGCGCGGCGGGCCCCAAACTGGTGCGCCCGGACGGATCGCTGGACCTGGCGTGCCGCCGCTCCTTCCCCACGCCCGAGATCTCGCTATGGCGTATGCTGGGACTCAGCAAGCTGTTTCCCCGCAGCCGCCGCTTTGGGCGGTACAACATGACCTATCTGGACCCGGACGAACTCACGGAGGTGGACTCCGTCGTGGGGGCGTTCATGTGGGTGAGAAGGGAGGCCATCCTCCAGGTCGGGCTGCTCGACGAGACCTTCTGGATGTACGGCGAGGACCTGGACTGGGCCAAGCGGATTAAGGACGCCGGGTGGCAGATATGGTACAACCCGGCCGTGACCGTCCTCCACGTGAAGGAGGCGGCCAGCCAGCACAGCCCGCGAGCGCGCAGGGAGTTCTATCGCGCCATGGTGATCTTCTACCACAAGCACTACGCGGCGACCACGCCGTTCTGGCTGCACTGGCTGATCCTGGCCGGCATCGCCCTGAAGGGGAAACTGGACATGGGACGGCGCGCCCTGAGCGGTCAGTGGCGTGAGCCGAAGGCTTCGCATTCGGGGGGGACGACGTGAAACGCGCACAGCTCGTGTTCGTCATCGCTCTGCTGATATGCGATCTCACCGCGGCCGCGGTGGCCTTCTACCTGGGATACCTGCTGCGCCGCATGGGCGTCGGCGAGGGCATCGGCCCGTTCCGCAACTACCTGAGCATGATGGCCATCCACCTGACCAGCCTGGCCACCGTGTTCTTCTTCTACCGGCTCTACCATCGCAAGCGAGCCATCTCCCACCTGGACGAGTTCTACCAGCTCTTCGGGGCCGTCTCCATCAGCATCCTGCTCACCATCGCCTTCACGTCCTTCCTGTTCAAGGGACAGCTGGACTACCACCGCTGGATGGTGATCTACACGTGGGGGCTGACGCTGGTGCTGGTCACGCTCGGCCGGGTCATCCACGCCCGGGTGCAGTGGGCGTTGCAGGCCCGCGGCGTGGGCGAGGACCGGGTGTTGATCGTCGGCACGGGCGAGGTGGGGCGCATGATCCTACAGAAGATCGTGCAATCCCCCGGCCTGGGCTATCGGGTGGTCGGTCTGATCGACGCGAACTCCGGCCCCAAGTCGGTGCTGGGCTTCCCCGTGCTGGGCCGGATCGAGGACATCCCAACCGCGATCGAGCAGCACAAGGTGGACGAGGTGATCATCGCCCTGCCCGAGGCCAGCCACCAGGAGATCGTGGGGATCATCGCCCTGTGCGAGCGGGAGAAGGTAGGCATTCGCGTCTTCCCCGACGTGTTCCAGATCATGGCCTCCGAGGTGAGCATCGGCGACCTGGGTGGGCTGCCCCTGTTGACGGTGCGGGACATCGCGCTGCGCGGCTGGCGCCTCACCCTGAAGCGGGCGATGGACGTCGTGGTGAGCGCCGCGGCGCTGATCCTACTATCGCCGCTGATGATGCTGACCGCCCTAATCATCAAGCTGGAATCTCCCGGCCCGGTATTCTACATCCAGGAGCGCATGGGGCTGGACGCGCAGCCCTTCCCCATGATCAAGTTCCGGTCCATGCGGACGGATGCGGAGGCAGAGGGCCCCGGCTGGACGCGGCCGGACGACCCGCGGCGCACCCGCTTCGGCGCGCTGATCCGACGGTTCTCCCTGGATGAGCTTCCCCAGCTCATCAACGTCCTGGTGGGCGATATGAGCCTGGTCGGTCCCCGGCCGGAGCGCCCCGTTTACGTCGAGCAATTCCGCCAGAGCATCCCCCGGTACATGGACCGCCACCGCGAGAAAGCGGGCATCACCGGATGGGCCCAGATCAATGGGCTGCGAGGCGATACCTCCATCGCCGAGCGCACCAAGTACGATCTCTGGTATATCGAGAACTGGTCGCTCCTGCTGGATATCAAGATCCTGTTGCGGACCCTCTTCCTGATCTTCCGAGACCGCAACGCCTACTGATCCCTTCGTACGGAGAGGCCACCTATGCGACAGGTTCCCCCGCAAGAGGCATTGGCGCGTAAGTATCCCGAATGGATCGTGCTGATCGTATCCCGCGCGGCCAACGGGCAGATCAACGTGATGCCGGCCGGCTGGTCCATGGTCTGCTCCGGCGAGCCGCCCATGTACGCCATAGCGGTCAGCCCCAAGCGCTTCACCCACAAAGCCATTCTGGATAGCCAGGCGTTCGTCATCGCGGCGCCCGGCCCCGACATGGGCGAGGCCGTGTGGTATACAGGCACCCATTCCGGCTGGGACGGCGACAAGATGGACGCCTCCGGGCTGAAGACCCAACCGGGGATCGCCACACCCGTCCCCCTCATCGAGGGAGCCGTCTTCAACCTGGAATGTCGTCTGTCCCATCAGATGGAGACCGGAGACCACACCATCTTCGTGGGTGAGATCGTGGCCGCCCATGTGGATGACGAGGTGCCCGGCCGTCTGATGAACTTCGGCGATGGCGTGTATGGCCTGGCCGAGCTGGTGGAATCCAGCAAATACCAGACACCCTAAGCCCAGGGCGCCCATCACGCGCTTCATCTCCCGGGCACTGCCCTTGGGCGAAAAATCAGGATATCCACCCAAACCGCCAAGGGGGAGGGAGGGATCCGAGCGGCCATCACGTCCATCTCCTCAACAAACGGGCCCGGTTCATCTCCTGAAAGCGTGCCCTATGCATGATGCGACGCGCCGCGTTGCCACCGCTAGCACCCGTCTGATCGACCGAACCACGGGCTTTCATCCTCTCGCTGCAACGCCTGCTCCCGCTTCCCCCAAAGCGAGCAGGATGGCACCAGGTCCGGCCAGGGACGTTCACAGAAAGCCACATCAACCCATTTCCAGCGCACGTCTTCGACTGTGGAGGTCGTGAACCAGCCAAGGCACTGAGATCCCAAAGGCGCTTGACGATCCAAGGAAATAAGAGGATATGTACATATGAAGATCTGAGAGAGCACCGCACACGGGATGGGGGGAGCCCCCCTCCATGCCTCCCCCGTCTTCGGAGCGAACACTTCGCCTTTACGACTACGACTCAGCGCAGCGCGATCACACAGACGTGATGACCCAGGGAACAGGATTACCCGCTACTGAAAGTGACGGACGAGGGCGTATGTATTCCAATCAACGACTGACACAACTATACCGACTCAGCCTCACGCTCGGCACCACGTTGGATCTGGCTCGCGAAACCGCCACCTTCATGGACTGGCTGGAGGAGGCGGTCCATCCACACATGGCCCTGCTCTTCGTGACCGATCCGGCCGAGCAGGAGATGCAACTGGCGCAAGCCCGCGGCCTGCCGCTCCCGGACGATCTATGCATCCCCGCGGGCTCCGACCCGTGGGACCAGCTGACGGGCCGGGGGATCGCCCTGCCGAACGGCCGTTCCCTCGCACGGCACACCGTGCCCATCACCGCGGGTGAGCAGGAATTGGGCGTGCTGTGCCTGGCCGACGAGCCGGCCCGCAAACGTGACCCGGAAGGGCAGGCCTTCCTGGAGGAGGCCACCCAACACCTGGCCTCGGCCCTGAGGAGGATCCGATATCACCAGGCGTTGGCGCGCCGCACGGCCGAACGCACGGCCGCCCTGGCCGCTCTGGACGCCATCACGGCCATGGTGAACCAATCCCTGACGCTGGAAGAGACCATCGCGAAGGCTCTGGAGGCGGTCCTGGACGCGATCCGCTTCGAGATGGGCGGCATCGGCCTGTGGGATGAGGCGACGCAACAGCTGCACTCCGTGATGGCCAAGGGGGTGGAGCCGAAACTCCAGGCCCTCTTCTCCGGCACCCCTCGAGCGGGAGGGTTGCGAGAGCAGGTGCTACGCAGCGGCCGCCCTTTGTTCATCAACGACACGGCCCATCACAAGGGGGTGAACCCGGACATCGCCCGCTATGGATTAACCGCCTCGGCCATCATGCCCCTGATCTCCAAGGGGGAGACGCTGGGGCTCCTGGCCGTGGCCACCCGCGCCCAACGGCAGTGGGCGGCGGAGGACCGGTCGCTCCTCACGGCCGTCTGCCAATACATCGCCATGACCATTGCCACCGCGCGCCTGTACGAGGAGGCACGACAGCTGGCCACCTTCAACGAGACCATCGTCAACAACATGACGGAAGGCATCCTGGTCGAGGACGCCGACGGGAATATCACCTTCGTGAACGCCGCCATGGCCAGGCTCTCGGGCTACACCCCCGAGGAACTGCTCGGGCGCCCGCGGGCGCTCATCGCCTCCGATGAACAGCAGATCGAAGCCGTCCGGGCGGGCGCCACCGACCGCTACGAGGCCGCCCTGCTGACGAAGGATGGTCGCGAGGTCCCCGTCATCGTCAGCGCCCAGCCGCTTTTCGATGAAACGGGCCACCTCGCCCGGATTCTCTCCGTCTTCACCGACATCAGTGAGCGCAAGCAGGCGGAGGAGGCGCTGCAGGAGCGGGAGCGATTCCTCGCCAGCGTCTTCGCCAGCATCCAGAACGGGATCAGCATCCTGGACAACGAGATGAACGTCCTGCGCGTCAACCCCACCATGGAGCGATGGTACGCGCACGCCATGCCCATCGTGGGGAGAAAGTGCTACGAAGCCTACCACGGACGGAGCTCCCCCTGCGAGGGCTGCGTGCCCCGGAAGACCCTGGAGACGGGAAAGGCGATGCACGAGATCGTGCCGAAGCGGGGGCCCGGCGGAAAGCACGTGGGATGGCTGGAGGTTTACTGCTTCCCCCTCGAGGACATCACAACGGGCCAGCTGAAGGGCGCGATCGAGTACGTCCAGGACATGACCGAGCATAAGCAGGCGGAGGAGGCATTGGCACAGGAGCGTCAGCTCCTGCGCACGCTGATCGACAATATCCCGGACCACATCTACGTGAAGGATCGGGAGGGCCGGTTCCTGGTGGCCAACCTGGCCACAGCCCGGGTGATGGGGGCGAAGTCGCCGGACGAGCTGCTGGGCAAGACGGACTTCGACTTCTACCCCCGCGATTTGGCGGACCGGTACTTCGCCGATGAACAGGAGATCCTCCGCTCCGGCCAGCCGATGGTCAACCGGGAGGAGCCCCTCATGGACCAGGGGACCGGCGAACAGGGATGGCTCCTGACCACCAAGGT
>JAJRVX010000533.1:0-26442 GCA_024277095.1 Chloroflexota bacterium | reverse complement strand
AATGGTGGAAACTCCGCCAGGCCCATCGCAAGCCCACAGGGGAGGTGCGGAGGGGCCTCCCTCCGCCAAAACATCCTCTTCTTCCGCTTTGCACCTGCCCTTTCCCGGCCCGATTCAGGTGGACCAGGCCGGGCAAGGCTGGTGAGGGGCGGAAACCGGGAGGTTTCTTTTGAGGGGCTGCGCCCCTCAAAGCTCCCTGCTGTATTTCCACCGAAAAAGATACACTACCCAAGAGGCGCTCATCCCGATGGGCTTCCCCCGGATAGAGGCGATTCACGGCTCGTCTCTATCCGGGAGAAGCGTCTCGCGCCCCTCCAGACCCGGTCGGGGGCCCCGTCGGGTCCGGGAGAACGTAGCGCCGCCGTCGCGAGCTGAGGGGCGAGTTTTCGAATAAATTTGACAAACCATAGGTTCTGACTTATACTTCGCCGTTGTGAGGGGCTGTAGCTCAGCTGGGAGAGCGCTTCAATCGCACTGAAGAGGTCAGGGGTTCGAATCCCCTCAGCTCCACTGGTTTATCGTCTGCGGTATAGGATCCGGCCCAGACGGATTCCATGCCCTAGACGATAAGCGAACAGGCTGTGAACAGGAGTAGTAGGCCAGCCCCACAGCGAGTCGGGAAAGACCAGGTGGGAGCCCGATCACGGTGGCCATGGGGCCCGCCACAAAGGCCGAACTCGCCTGGGAGCCCTGGCCCTCAAACCTACACTAGGGGACAGCGGGAGCGCCCGTTATCGCGCACAGAGCGGTCGGAGATTGCACGGGGCTGTAGCTCAGCTGGGAGAGCGCCTCAATGGCATTGAGGAGGTCAGGGGTTCGAATCCCCTCAGCTCCACCTACTCGCTAGCTCCGACAAGCAGGGTGGTACCGCGGAGAACCCCTTCGTCCCTGAAGGCGATGGGGTTTTCTTCTTATTATCAACCTATTCCGGTCAGGAAACGACCGAATCACCCGCTCGCGACGTCAAAAGGAGGAAGATCCCATGCCCATCAAGGAATCCCAATGGATCTGGTTTGACGGTGAATTCGTGCCCTGGGCTGATGCGAAGGTCCACGTCTTGTCCCATGCGCTGCACTATGGCAGCAGCGTCTTCGAAGGAATTCGCGCCTACGAGACTCCCAAGGGGGTAGCGATCTTCCGGCTGGAGCCGCACGTCAAACGCCTCATGAACTCCTGCAAGATCGCCCACATGCCCGTGCCTTACACCCCAGATCAGATCTCCGAGGCCATCGCCGAGACGGTCCGCCGCAATCAACTGGGTTCATGCTACATCCGGCCGTTGGTCTTCCGCGGCTACGAGGTCCTGGGAGTCGACCCGCGCAGCTGCCCCGTGCACACGATCATCGCCGCCTTCGAATGGGGCACCTACCTGGGAACGGAAGCGCTGGAACAGGGCGTGGATGTTGGCATCAGCACATGGCGACGGATGGCCCCGGACACCTTCCCCGCTCTGGCCAAGATCGGCGGTCATTACGTCAACTCACAGTTCATGGTGATGGAGGCCCGGGACCGCGGCTTCGTCGAGGCCATCGCGCTGGACATCTACGGCTACGTCTCGGAGGGCAGCGGGGAGAACCTGTTCGTCATCCAGGATGGGATCATCTACACGCCGCCGTTGGGCGCCTCGATCCTGGGCGGGATCACCCGCGACAGCGTGATCACCATCGCCCGAGATCTGGGTTACGAGGTGCGAGAGCAGTTGATCCCACGAGAGATGCTCTACATCGCCGACGAGATCTTCTTCACCGGCACGGCCGCCGAGGTGACGCCCATCCGGTCCGTCGATGGGCAACAGGTGGGCGCCGGACGACGCGGGCCCATCACGAAGCGCATCCAGGAGCAGTTCTTCGGCATCACGCAGGGGAAGCTTCCCGACCCGTACGGGTGGCTGGACTACGTCTAGGAAAAGGAGAGGACCCCATGGCAGCGCCAGACATCGTCCGCTGGGCGGATGTGGAGCCGGTCGAGATGACGCCCGGCCTATGGCGCCGGACGCTGGGCACGGGTGAGCGCGGCATGGTGGTGGAGATCCGAGCGGAGGAGGGCAGCACCGTCCCGGAGCACTCCCACCCGGCCGAGCAGATCGGCTACGTGGTCTCCGGCCAGGTGGAGCTCACCATCGACGGCACGGCCTACCGTTTCGGCCCGGGCGACAGCTACGCAATTCCTGGCAACACGCCTCACTCCGCACGGTTCCTGAGCGCCTGCGTGCTGGCCGAATATTTCTCGCCGGTGCGCGACGAGTATCGGAGGAGATGACGTGCGCTATCTGGCGCTGCTTGTGGCCCTGGTGGGCTTCATACGCCGGGGATGGACCTATTTCCAGGAGCGCATCGCACCGGAGCTTTCCTGCATGGCCCGCTCCCTGGCCGCCCTGGTCTACGGCTACCTGGCGACCACGATGGTGGGCCTGCTGGTGGCCAGCGGGTTCCTCATCGCCACCCGGCTTGGGCTCTCCGACGGCATCGAGTGGCGCCTGGGCCCCTACCTGATCTTCGCCGTCACGCCGGGGGCGCTCGGCACCAATTTACAGGGTGGGCCGGGGCTGATCCTCCTGTCCGCCCTGGTGGGTTTCGCCGCCGCCTTCTGGGTCCGGATCCGCTGCGCCATCCAGATCCGACGAGACGCGCAGGAACGGGAGAGGCAGAGGGCACAGGAGCGCGAGACGAGGAAGGCTGCGTAAGGCGGATTGCGGACTGGGTGTTGCGTGTTGCGTATCGCGTGTTGCGTGTTGCGTAATTAGGCAAGGAGTGAAGCGGATGAGCGATCGCTACGTACCGCAGGAGATCGAACCCAAGTGGCAAAAGAAGTGGGAGGAGGAAGGGCTATACCGCACGGTCGAGGACCCGAATCGACCCAAGTGGTATTTCCTGACCATGCTGCCGTATCCCAGCGGTGACCTTCATATCGGCCACTGGTATGCGATGACGCCTTCCGATGCCGCGGCGCGCTACAAGCGCATGAAGGGGTACAATGTCTTCTTCCCCATCGGGTTCGACGCATTCGGGTTGCCGGCCGAGAACGCGGCCATCCGGCATGGCATCCATCCTGCGCAGTGGACGTACCAGAACATCGAACGCATGCGCCGCCAGCTCAGGTCCATGGGGGCCATGTGGGCCTGGGACCGGGAGGTGATCACCGCCGATCCCCGTTACTACCGGTGGACGCAATGGTTCTTCCTCAAATTCTATGAGAACGGGCTGGCCTACCGGGACTTCATACCGGTCGACTTCTGCCCCACCTGCAACACGACGCTGGCCCGCGAGCAGGTGTGGGGCGAAGATCGCCACTGCGAGCGCTGCGGCACGCCGGTCATCAAGAAGGAGCTGAACCAGTGGCTCTTCCGCATCACCAAGTACGCGGAGGAGCTCCTGGACTTCTCCAAGATCGACTGGCCGGAGCGCGTCAAGGTCATGCAGACCAACTGGATCGGCCGCAGCGAGGGGGCCGAGGTCGTCTTCAAGATCGCACCGGAATTCCTGCCGGACGGCGCCGATCCGTCCGAGGGGGATATGGTGGTGTTCACCACCCGGCCGGACACGCTGTGGGGCGCCACATTCATGGTGCTCTCCCCGGAGCATCCGCTGGTGGATCGGATCACCACACCGGAGCGCCGGCAGGAGGTAGAGGCTTACCAGCAACAGGCCGCCCGGCTGGATGAGATCACCCGCACATCCAAGGAGCGGGAGAAGACGGGCGTCTTCATCGGCGCATACGCCATCAACCCCGTAAACGGCGAACGCATCCCCGTGTGGATCGCCGACTACGTGCTGATGACCTACGGAACCGGCGCCATCATGGCCGTGCCCGCCCACGACGATCGTGACTACGAGTTCGCGCTGAAGTTCGGGCTGCCCATCATCCCGGTCATCGATCGCACGGACGGACGGGCGAAGAGCCTGATCCGGCCGGGCGCCGTAGCCGAGGGCCTCATCGATCGCCTGCGGGAGGAGGGCTTCTCGCTCCAGGAGACGGACGAAGGCATCCTGGTCACGCTGGAGGGGGACGAGCAGATCGATCGCTACGCGACGCTGATCCGAGGAAACGTCCAGCCCGGGCACTGGTGCGAGATCGTGGGGCGTCGCTGGGAGTTCATCTTCCCCGACGGGGCGTTGACGCTGGATTCGATCGCCGCGGATCGGGAGATCCTGCAACGCTGTCAGGCGCTGGACCCATCCCTGCAGGATCACCGCACCACCATGGAGATGTTGAACGCCGTCCAGGGCTATCGGGACATCCTGTTCCACGCCGAATACGGCACCATGATCCATTCCGGCCCGTTCAGCGGCACGCCCGGCGACGCGGCGGTGAAGCGGGTCACCGAATGGCTGGAGGAGCAGGGCATCGGCAAGTTCGCCGTGAACTACCGGCTGCGGGACTGGCTGATCAGCCGGCAGCGCATGTGGGGCGCGCCCATCCCCATCATCTACTGCCCCAAATGCGGGACCGTGCCCGTGCCGTACGAGGACCTGCCGGTGCTGCTGCCCGACGACGCGGAGTTCCTGCCCACCGGCGAAAGCCCGCTCAAATATCACGAGGGGTTCCGATATGTGAAGTGTCCCAAGTGCGGCGGCGATGCCGAACGCGAGACGGACACCATGGACACCTTCGTGTGCTCCTCCTGGTATCACTATGCCTATGTGAGCCCCTACTACAAGGCGGGCGAGCCCATCGGCCCCGACGATAAGCCGTTCGACCCGGAGAAGGGGGAGTACTGGCTGCCGGTGGACCAATACACGGGCGGCATCGAGCACGCCACCATGCACCTGCTGTATACCCGGTTCTTCACCAAGGCCATGCGGGACATGGGCATCGTGGACTTCGACGAGCCGATGCTGCGGCTGTTCAACCAGGGCACGATCCTGGGCGAGGACGGCGAGAAGATGTCCAAATCCCGCGGCAACGTCATCGCCCCGGATGACCTAGTGGAACGCTACGGGGCCGACACGGTGCGAGCGTACCTGATGTTCATCGGCCCGTGGGATCAGGGTGGGCCATGGAACTCCCAGGGCATCGAGGGCGTGCGCCGGTTCCTGGACCGGGTGTGGAGCACGGTGACGGAGCCCCCGGCCCGGCCCGCCGACGGCCAGCCGTCCGAGGAGGACGTTCGGGCGCTGCGCCGTAAGACCCATCAGACGATCCGCAAGGTGACCCATGACATCGAGAACTTCCGGTTCAACACGATGATCGCGGCGCTGATGGAGTTCAACAACTACCTGATGAAGGCCAAGGAGACGGCCGTGTACGGCACGGCCGCGTGGGATGAGGCCATCGACAACCTGCTCCTGATGATGGCGCCCTCCATGCCGCACATCAGCGAGGAGCTATGGCAGCGGCGGCATCCCGGCCCCAGCATTCACGTGCAGCCCTGGCCGGAATGGGACGAGGAGATCGCCCGGGAGGAGACGATCACGCTGGTCGTGCAGGTGAACGGCCGCGTGCGGGACCGGATCGAGGTGCCCGTCGACATCACGGAGGAGCAGGCCAAGGAGCTGGCGCTGGCCTCAAAGGGAGCGCAGCGCCACACGACCGGCAAGGAGATCGTGAAGATCATCTACGCGCCGGGCCGGCTGGTGAACATCGTCGTCCGATAGCGGGATCGCTACCGACGAGACAGGGGGCGCCAAGCCCCCTTTTTCTTTGGGAGGTTCCATGTTACTGGAAGACTGCAACTGGATGCAAGTCGAGGAGTATGTACAGCGCGACGATCGCATCGTGCTGGTGCTCGGATCCACAGAACAGCACGGCTATCTCAGCCTGCAGACGGACACGCGCATCCCGTACGCGCTGGCCCGGGAGGTGGGGGAACGGGCGAACGTGCTGGTGGCGCCGCCCATTCCGT
Organism: Chloroflexota bacterium; assembly: GCA_024277095.1. Lineage (GTDB taxonomy): Bacteria > Chloroflexota > Anaerolineae > DUEN01 > DUEN01 > DUEN01. The sequence goes on along the minus strand of JAJRVX010000533.1, from coordinate 20,600 downwards.
TCGGGGTCTCCCCCTACTTCCTCCGCTACCCGGGGACCATCTCGCTGCGAATCACCACGCTGCTGGCCATAGTAGAGGACGTGGTACGATCGCTTCATCGCCAGGGATTCCGCCGGATGTTCGTCATCAACGGCCACGGCGGCAACGCGCCGGTACAAGGCTATCTGCGGGAACTGGCGAACGACCTGCCGGGGCTGCGGGCGCACATGGTAGAGTGGTGGCGACTGCCGGCCGTGCAGGAGGCCTGCGCCGATCTGCCCACGCCGCCCACCCATGCCAACTACCTGGAGAACTTCCCGTTCACCCGGCTGCCGGGTGTGGCGCCGCCGGATGATCCCAAGCCGCCCGTCGCGTTGGAGGTGATCGAGGGGGCGGACCGGGTGCGTGCGTTGTTGGGCGATGGCTCCTTTGGCGGCACCTATCAGCTGGACGACGCGACCATGGATCGCATCTTCGAGGCCGCCGTGGACGCGCTGGTGGAGGAATTGGGTAAGCTCGGGGTGGCCGGGCGCTAAGCGGACACAGGGTGCCGCCCTGGGGATCGTCCCCACTTGAGAGGAGCCAGCGGGCGATCACCAGGACAATCCATCTTGACAATGTTCCAAGCACGAGCTAGAATGTCCCCAGAGATACAGAGCAAGGAGATGTGCATTCATGGAGCGCGAGATCATCGCCACGGATCGCGCACCTGCCGCGGTGGGGCCCTACTCCCAGGCCGTGCGGGTGGGCGATTTCGTATTTACCGCCGGACAAATCGGCATCGATCCGGCCACCGGTAAGCTGCGCGAGGGTCTGGAAGCGCAGACCCGACAGATCCTGGACAACCTGCAAGCCGTGCTGGAGGCCGCCGGCAGCGGCCTGGAGCACGTCATTAAAACCACCATCTTCCTCACCGACATCGCCGACTTCGCCGCCGTCAACGCTGTGTACGCCACGGCCTTTCCAGAGCGACCGCCAGCTCGCTCCACCGTACAGGTCGCCGCCCTCCCCCTGGGCGCGCTGGTGGAGATCGAGGCCGTCGCCCTGGTACGCTAGCACGCGTCACCGCCCTCTTTGCTCGCGCGAGGCGTTTGCATCTCGTGGGGAAAGGGGGTATAATGCTTTTACCCTTCAGGAGGAGAAGCAGGCACGCATGGAACACGTGGATAACGCCCAGCCCGCCCCAGAGGAGCAGGGGAGCGCCGTTCCACCTCTACTCGAGGAGGAAGTACCCGAAGAACAAGATGTCCATCCCATGGCTGAGCTGCTGGACGCCGAGGATTTCAGCGACTTTCAACCCCGCACAGGCGAGATCCGAGACGGCGTCATCGTCAGCATCAGCCCCACCGAGATCCTGATCGACATCGGTGCCAAGACCGAAGGTATCGTCTCCGGCCGTGAATTGGAGCGGCTCGGCCCTGAGATCGAACAGCTCAAGCCGGGAGACCCCGTCGTCGCCTACGTCGTCAGGCCCGAGGACAAGGACGGCAACGTCGTCCTATCCCTGACTCGGGCGCAGCAGGAGCGCGATTGGCGACGAGCGGAGGAGTTGCTCCGCACCCAGGAGGTCTTCGAAGGCGTTGTCAGCGGTTACAACCGCGGCGGCCTCATCGTGAAATTGGGCAAAGTGCGAGGATTCGTCCCCAGGTCTCAGCTCTCCAACACACACCGCACCGAACAGACCGAGGAAGGCGATCCCGACGAGCCCTGGTGGGCCAGCATGGTCGGCACCACGCTGCAGCTGAAGGTCATCGAGCTGGACCGCCGCCGGAACCGTCTGATCCTGTCCGAGCGACAGGCGCTGCGCGAGTGGCGCAAGCATCAGAAGGAACGCCTTCTGGAAACCTTGAAGAAGGGTGACCGCGTCCGGGGACGAGTGAGCAGCCTGGCCAACTTCGGCGCCTTCGTCGATCTGGGTGGCGCAGACGGCCTGATCCATCTCTCCGAGTTGTCCTGGGAGCGGGTCAGCCATCCCAAAGAGGTGTTGAAGGTCGGGCAGGAAGTCGAGGTTGAGGTCATCAACGTCGACAAGGAGCGCAAGCGCATTGGATTGAGCTTGCGTCGATTGCAACCCGAGCCGTGGAGTGTGGTGCACGAGAAGTTCGCCGTTGGGCAATTGGTCGAGGGCACCATTACCAAGTTAATGGACTTCGGCGCCTTCGCTCGCATCGATGACGGCATCGAGGGACTGATCCACATCTCCGAGCTCTCCGACGAACGCATCGGCCACCCCAGTGAAGTGGTCCAAGAGGGCGAGACCTACACGCTTCGCATCATCCGTATCGAGCCGCACCGCCGGCGCATCGGCCTCAGCTTGAAGCAGGTCGACGAGGACCGGTACGCGGAGTACGATTGGCGCGAAGCGGACGACGAGGAAGAGGAGTGGGCACCCGCCCTGGCGGCCGAGGAAGAGGATGACGCGACGCCCGCGTCATCGGAAGAGCCGGACGAGGCTTACGAGGACGAAGCTGCCGGGGGAGAGGAAGACGAGGCGTAGCAACACACCAGGCGAGCAGCTTTCGGCCTCAGGGTTGACCGATCGCACCTCCCGTCAACGCCTGTGGCCGCGCGAGCCAAAGTAATCGAAATATCACCCCGGATCCAGCTACCGTCCGGGTCGCTATGTCATCAAGCGAGGGGGCAAGGGCCGAAAGGCGCGGCGCCCCCTTGTGTTTATCTGCCAGCAGCCGCTCACGTGGGGGCTATGTGAACGCCACCGCACACCGGATTTGAATGGAACTCGGCTTACCACGTCCCAGGGGAAGCTACGGTATACTCAAAATAGCCCCGCTTTAGGCGATACCTTATTTTCAGATTCAAGGATGGGAACACTATGTCTGACAAACTGGATCGATTTACGAAGCGGGCACGTCGGGTGCTCCAGCTGGCGCAGGAAGAGGCGCAACGCCTGAACCACAGCTACATCGGCACCGAGCACCTCCTGCTGGGCCTGGTGCGGGAGGAAAACGGCATCGCCGCCCGTGTCCTGCGCGAATTGGGAGTTGATCCAGGACAGGTCATCCGTGCGGTGGAACGAACCGTCGGGCGGGGCGAACGAGCCCCCTTCTCCAAACCGACGCTCTCCCCCCGCACGAAGCGCGTGATCGAACTGGCCGTCGATGAGGCACGCCTCATGGGCCATCACTATATCGGCACCGAACATCTGCTCCTCGGCCTGATCCGGGAGGGAGAAGGGGTCGCCGTCAGCGTGCTCAGACAACTGGGCGTGGATCTGGACCGGGTGCGCACCCAGACCGCACGCAGCATCCTGCAATCCCAGGCACAATCCAAGGAGAAGCGCAAGAGCGAGTCCAAGACGCCGCTGGTGGATCAGCTCGGACTGGACCTGACCGCCCAGGCTGAGGAGGGCAAGCTCGACCCCATCATCGGCCGTGAGAAGGAGATCGAGCGGGTTATCCAGATCCTGAGCCGCCGGACGAAGAACAACCCGGCCCTCATCGGCGAGCCCGGCGTCGGCAAGACCGCCATCGTCGAAGGGCTGGCGCAGCGCATCGTGGCCGGGAACGTCCCTGAGCCGCTGCTGAACAAGCGAGTCCTCATGTTGGACGTCGGATCCTTGGTCGCCGGCACGATGTACCGCGGCCAGTTCGAGGAGCGGCTGAAGAAAGTCATCGAGGAGATCAAGAACTCGGACAGCATCCTGTTCATCGACGAGGTGCACATGCTGGTGGGCGCCGGAGCGGCCGGCAGCAGCGTGGACGCGGCCAACATCCTGAAGCCGGCCCTGGCGAGGGGCGAACTGCAGTGCATCGGCGCCACCACCCTGGACGAGTACCGGAAGTACATCGAGAGCGACGCCGCCCTGGAACGCCGGTTCCAACCCATCCTCGTCGAGGAGCCCACCATCGAGGAGACCATCGAGATCCTCCGCGGCATCCGCTCCCGATACGAGGAACACCACAAGCTGAAGATCACGGACGAGGCCATTGAGGCCGCGGTGCACCTGAGCGCCCGTTACGTGCCGGATCGCTTCATGCCGGACAAGGCCATCGACCTCATCGACGAGGCGGCCAGCCGGGTGCGTATGTACAAGACACCCTACGCCGATACGCTGCGCGAGACCTACGTCAGCCTGAAGGCGTTGCAGAAGGAGAAGGAAGAGGCGCTGGAGACCCAGCGATACGACGACGCCATCGACCTGCGCTATCGAGAGGTCGAGCTCCAGCAGAAGCTGGAGAGCCTGCGGCGGGCGTGGGAGTCGCTGGCCAACCGCCCCAAGGTCACGGCCGACGACATCGCCGAGGTGGTCTCCATGTGGACCGGTATCCCGGTCCACCGCATGGCGGGCGAGGAGTCGGAGCGGCTGCTGGAGATGGAGAAGGCGCTCCACAAGCGGGTCGTGGGGCAGGATGAGGCCATTGAGGCCATCTCCAAGGCCGTGCGGCGGGCCCGCGCCGGCCTCAAGGATCCCAAGCGCCCCATCGGCACCTTCGTCTTCCTGGGGCCCACGGGCGTGGGGAAGACGCTCCTGGCCAAGACCCTGGCCGAGTTCCTGTTCGGCTCGGAGGAGGCGCTCATCAAGCTGGACATGAGCGAGTTCATGGAGCGCCACAACGTGAGCCGCCTGGTGGGCGCGCCTCCCGGCTACATCGGCTACGAGGAGGGCGGCCAGCTCACCGAGGCCGTGCGGCGCCGCCCGTACTGCGTCATCCTGCTGGACGAGATCGAAAAGGCCCATCCTGAGGTCTTCAACATGCTGTTGCAGATCATGGAGGACGGGCACCTGACCGACGCCAAGGGGCGACGCGTGGACTTCCGCAACGCCATCATCATCATGACCTCCAATGTGGGCGCCAAGCTCATCAATCGGTCCGGTCCGCTGGGGTTCTCCGTGACCCGAGATGAGGCGCAAACGCAGGAGGAAGAATACAAGGAGATCCGGGAGCGGGTCATGGAGGCGCTCAAGAAGACCTTCCGACCGGAGTTCCTGAACCGCCTGGATGGCGTCATGGTCTTCCGGCCGCTCACCCGGGAGCAGATCAAAGACATCGTCGATCTGGAGCTGGATCGGGTGCGCATGCAGTTGACCGAGCATGAGATCGACCTGGAGGTCACGGACGAGGCCAAGGGCAAGCTGGCCGACGAGGGCTACGACCGTGACTTCGGCGCCCGGCCGCTGCGGCGGGTGATCCAGCGAGAGATCGAAGACGCCCTGTCGGAAGGGCTGCTGGCCGGACGCTTCAAGCCCGGAGACAAGGTCCTGGCCGACCTGAATGACGAGGGCAAGCTGGAGCTGCGCGTGGTCGAATCCCGGGGCTCTGACGTCGACGACGGCGAATCGGAGATGCTCGAGGCGATGCTGGGGTAACCGCGTGATCGTCAGGGATCGAGGGGGGCAGGTGGATAACCTGTCCCCTTTTCGCGTCCCTGAAGAGGACACACGATCCCGCCAGGTAGCGGACCTCCCCCCATCTGCCTCGCCCCGGCCTCCCCCGCTCCGCGGCGTTTTCCCCCTCTGGATACGTCACCGGGGATTTCCCCCTTGTGCCCTTCGCGCTCTTTATGGTAAAATCTCCTCGAACATTTGAGCGAAAAGGGGACGCCACATGGCCAAGGTGAGGACCCGATACGTTTGTCAACAGTGCGGCAGCACCCACATGAAATGGATGGGGCGCTGTCCGGACTGCGGGGAATGGAATACGCTGGTGGAGACCCTCGTCGAGGAGGAGCGCACGTCCAGCCGCCGGCCCCGGATCGCCTCGGACGCGATGGCGATTCCTCTGCCGGACATCGCCGCCGATGGCTTCGAGCGCATCCCGGTCCCCATCGGGGAGTTAAGCCGCGTGCTGGGCGGCGGCATCGTGCCCGGCTCCGTCGTCCTCATCGGCGGCGACCCGGGCATCGGCAAGTCCACGTTGCTCCTTCAGATGTGCGCGCTCCTGACGGAGGACCGGCCAGTCCTCTACGTCTCAGGCGAGGAGTCCGCCGCTCAGATCAAGATGCGCGCCACCCGGCTGGGGATCAACCACGAGAACCTCTACATCCTGGCCGACACACGTCTGGACACCATCCTGGCCCAGATCGAGCAGATGAACCCACGCCTCGCCGTGGTCGACTCCATCCAGGCCATCTACACCGACGCGCTCACATCGGCCGCCGGGTCGGTCAGCCAGGTTCGAGAGTGCGCGTCCCAGCTTCTGCGCCTGGCCAAAGCGCAGGCGACCCCCATCTTCCTGGTAGGCCATGTCACCAAAGAGGGCACCATCGCCGGGCCGCGAGTGCTGGAGCACATGGTAGACACCGTGCTCTACCTGGAGGGAGAGCGATTCCACACCTACCGCATTCTGCGCTCCGTGAAGAACCGGTTCGGGTCCACGAACGAGGTGGGCGTGTTCGAGATGGTGGAGCGCGGCATGCAGGAGGTGCCTAACCCCTCAGAGGCGTTCCTGGCCGAGCGGATGCCCAACGCGGCCGGCTCCGCCATCGCCGTCACGCTGGAGGGCACACGCCCGCTACTGGTGGAGATCCAGGCGCTGTCCTCCACGACGAGTTTCCCCTCGCCGCGGCGCACCGGCAACGGGATCGATTTCAATCGTCTGCTGCTCCTGGTGGCCGTGCTGAGCAAGCGGGTCGGGCTACGGCTGAGCGATCAGGATGTGTTCGTCAACGTGGTGGGCGGCCTCACCGTGCGGGAGCCGGCCGCCGACCTGGCGGTGGCGTGCGCCATCGCCTCCAGCGTGCGCAACGTCCCCGTCGCCGCCGACCTGGCCATCGTCGGCGAGGTCGGCCTGTCGGGCGAGCTGCGCTCGGTTCATCAACTGGCCCGACGGCTGAACGAGGCCGGGCAGCTGGGATTCCGACGCTGCCTGGTGCCCAAAAGCGGGCTGCGACGCCTGGATCGTCCGGCAGACGGGATCGAGGTCATCGGGGTGCGCACGCTCAACGACGCGCTGGAGGTCGCGCTGGCCAAGTGATACGATGAAGGAGGGAACATGGAGTATCTGGTGCTGACGACGGCGCCCCCAGAGGAAGCGGAGAGACTGGCGAGGACGCTGGTCGAGGAAAGGCTGGCGGCCGGGGTCAACGTCATCCCGGGTATGAAGAGTTTCTACTGGTGGCAAGGGACCCTGCACGTGGACGCGGAGAGCCAGCTCCTGGCGCAGGTTCCGGGCGAGCGGCTGGAGGCGTTCATCCGACGGCTGCGGGAGTTGCACTCCTACGAGGTGCCGGAGGTCATGTGCTTCCGCATCGACGCGGGCAACCCGGCCTACCTGCAATGGATCCACGACGAGGCCACCGGGCTCCCCTCGGAGCACACGCCCGAGTGATCCATGGGCGCCCCCCTCATCCCCGGATGTGAATCCGATCTCTAACGAAACACTAATACGCCTCTGATGAAATCCTTATACGCGTCGTGTTTAATGAAGGTGCGGTGCGGCAAGGGGCGAAGCGCGCCGAGAGGGTTGGGATCTCGGCGTCGCGCCGCTGCGTTGCAGGCGACAGTTCCGTTCATGGCAACTGGTCGTTTGGACGCACGCCAAACCAAAGTCTTGCGTGCCGTTGGAGAGGCTTGCAACACGACGAGTTCGCTGTTGCCGCCTGCTCCGGGCCCAGGACAGCGGCTTGCCGCCCGCCTGACCGCCACGCTGGCCCAACCCTGGCGTGGCTGTCGCAGCGCACGATCGGGCGTTGTGGGGCGTCCGTGAAAATATGCGGTCTCATCCTGCAGGGCATGGACGGAGGCTTCTGGATCCGCAGACGAGGGCGGCCGAGAGGGTCGCGCTCGCCATCTGTTTTTTTCGAAAGGCCAGGATGAGGCTACCGCCCCGAAGGGAAAGAGGGTGAACGATGTGGTGGTACGCTCATGTTCTGGGATGAGGAACTCGGAGGAGCCCAAATGATGATGTTCAAGAGCGGGGAAGCGGTAGAAAAGGAATATCAGGAGATTCTCAAACAACTCCCGGAGGAGTTGCCGATCCTGCCATTGCGCAACACGGTCGCCGTGCCGTTTGCCATCATGCCATTGGCCGTCGGCATCCCTCGCTCGGTGAAGCTGGTGGAGGACGCCCTGGCGGGCAATCGCCTCATCGGCCTGGTGGCGATGAAGGACCCCTCCATCGAGGAGCCCATGCCGGGCGAGGTCTACGAGGTCGGCACCATCGCCTTGATCCATAAGGTCATCCACACGTCCGATGGCACGCTCCAGGTGATCATCCAGGGGCTGGAGCGCTTCAAGATCGACACGTGGACGGAGACCGAGCCCTACCTGAAGGCGCGCATCTCCCTGGCCCCGGACCAGGTCAGCGACGACCTGGAGACGGAGGCGCTGCATCGCAGCCTGGTGCAGCTGGCCAAGGAGGTGATGGCCCTCATGCCCAACCTGCCGGAGGGAGTGAGCGCCTTCCTGGATCAGATCGACACCCCCCGGCAGCTCGTCTACATGATCGCGGCCAACGCGCGCATGGAGGTGGAACAGGAGCAGGAGCTGCTGGAGGCGGATGACCTGAAAGAGAAGATGCGCATGCTCATCTCCTATCTGACGCGAGAGAAAGAGGTGCTCTCGCTGGGGCAGAAGATCACGGAGGAGGCCCAGGAGGAGATGAGCCGACAGCAGCGGGAGTACTTCCTGCGCCAGCAGCTGGAGGCCATCCGCCGAGAGCTGGGCGAGACGGACGAGCAGACGGCGGAGATCGAGGAATACCGGCAGAAGATCGAGGAGGCCGGCCTGCCGGAGGAGGCATACAAGGAGGCCATGCGTGAGCTGAAGCGCATGGAGAAGATGCCGCCGCAGGCCGCCGAGTACTCCGTCATCAAGACCTACCTGGACTGGCTGGTCGAGCTGCCGTGGAATAAGCTGAGCGAGGACAACCTGGACATCGAGCATGCCCGCCAGGTGCTGGACGAGGATCACTATGACCTGCAAAAGGTCAAGGATCGCATCCTGGAGTATCTGGCCGTGCGCAAGCTCGTGAAGGAGCGCGGCGTCGAGGCCGAGGAGGGACGAGAGGAGGACGTGCAGGAGGCCATGGGGGCCATCCTGTGCTTCGTGGGCCCTCCCGGCGTGGGCAAGACCAGCCTGGGCAAGTCCATCGCCCGGGCGCTGGGGCGCCAGTTCACGCGCATGAGCCTGGGCGGCATGCGGGACGAGGCGGAGATCCGCGGCCATCGTCGCACCTACATCGGCGCCATGCCCGGCCGGATCATCCAGGCCATCAAGCGAGCGGGCACCCGCAACCCGGTCTTCATGCTGGACGAGGTGGACAAGATCGGCATGGACTGGCGGGGCGATCCCTCCAGCGCGCTGTTGGAGGTGCTGGACCCGCAGCAGAACCATGCCTTCCGGGATCACTACCTCGATGTGGACTTCGACCTGAGCGACGTAATCTTCATCACCACGGCCAACCAGCTCGAGCCGATCCCGGCCCCTCTGCGGGACCGCATGGAGATCATCGAGCTGGAGGGATACACCGAATACGAGAAGATCCGGATCGCCGAAGGGTACCTGGTGCCTCGCCAGCGGCGGGCCAACGGCCTGCGCAAGGGAGAGATCGAGTTCACCGAGGCGGCCCTGCGCCAGATCATCCGGGACTACACGCGAGAGGCCGGGGTCCGCAACTTGGAGCGCGAGATCGGCCGTGTGTGCCGCAAGGTGGCGGTCCAGATCGCAGCCGGTGAGGTCGAGCGGGTGGAGGTCACGCCGGAGTTGGTGCGCGAATACCTGGGCAAGCCCAAGGTGTTCTTCGAGGCCGCCCTGCGGACGGAGACGCCCGGCGTGGCGACCGGGCTGGCATGGACGCCGGTGGGTGGCGACGTGCTGTTCGTGGAGGCCACCCGCATGAAGGGCAAAGGCAACCTGATCATCACCGGCCAGCTGGGCGATGTCATGGAGGAATCCGTCCGCATCGCCTACAGCTGGGTGCGCGCCAACGCACCGGATCTGGGCATCGACGAGACGGCCTTTGAGAACTGCGACTTCCACATCCACGTGCCGGAGGGGGCCATCCCGAAGGACGGCCCCAGCGCGGGCGTGACGATGGTGACGGCGCTGGTCAGCCTGCTGACCGGCCGCCCGGTGCGGGCGGACGTGGGCATGACCGGCGAGATCACGCTGCGCGGGCAGGTGCTGCCCATCGGCGGCGTGAAGCAGAAGGTGCTGGCAGCCCACCGCGCGGGCTTGAAGACGGTCATCCTGCCTCAACGTAACGAGGTCGACCTGGACGATCTGCCCGAGGACGTGCGGCAGGAGATGAACTTCGTCCTGGTGGAGCGCATCGACCAGGTGCTGGAGGCGGCCCTGCGCCCCGCTCCCGAGCCCACGGCGGAGGAGAAGGTCCCGACGAATGGGCGGGAGCATGAGACGGAGGAGGAGCTTCCATGATCCCGTTGCTCGGGAATGACCGCCAAGACCGTCCACACGGGGAAGGGGGGTGAGCCACATGATCGACTACCATCTGACGACGAAGCGCTTCGACGCGACTCCCGCGGTTGTGGACAAGGTCGAGGAGTGGATCGCCAAGCTCGAGCGGCGGGCGCGTCACTTCCCGCCGGACCTGCTGCACGTGGACGTGGAGCTGGAACGGCGAGCGCGTCGGGAGGAATACGTGGCCCGCTTGCGCCTGAGCGTGGGGAACACGGTCCTGGTGACGCGCAAGAAAGGGGCCACCGTCCAGGAGGCCCTGAAGGAGGCGGGCGAGGATATGGAGCGCCGCCTGGAACGGTACAAGGCCCGCCTGCGCCGGGACTACGCCCACGAGCGGAAGCGCGCCTCCCTGTCCGCCGAGGAGATCGCCTCGCTGGAGCGAGAGCTGTTGGAGGACAAGGAGTTGCTGGATCGCAGCCTGGCGGGCGATCGGGAGGCGTTTGAGGAGCTCACGGAGCGCGAGCTGCCGCGGCTGACCCGATACCTGCGCCGTCAGCTGCGCCAGCGCGACGTCCCAGAGGATCGGATCGACGCGCTGCTGCCCGACCTGCTGGCGGACACCTTGCAGATGGCCTTCGAGCATCTGGCCCAGAAGCCGCCGCGGCTGAGCATGCAGGTGTGGCTGGCGCTCCAGGCTCGCGAGCTACTGCGGATACGCCCCCTGGAGGGGGTGGAGGTGCCGACGACCTCTTGAGCTTATACTGGGTTTGGGTGAATCGTCGCCCGGCGACGTTTCACCGCCTCTCTCGGGAGGAGCCGGGGGACAAAGGCGTCTCCCGGCTTTTTTGTAACCGCTCCAACACCCAGGCCGTCGGACGGAAGCTAGGATAAGGATGGAGGCCGGAAACGATCGAGGGGAGGAAGGAATGCCTCTATACGAGTATCGCTGCACCGCATGTGGACACCACTTCGATCACTGGTTTCCGACTTTCCAGGCAGCGGAAACGGAGCCGACGCCGCCCTGCCCGGCATGCGGCGCCTCCGAGGCCAGGCGCCTGTTCTCCCGCGTGGCGGTACACAGCGGGTCCGGAGATGCCCCAAAGGACGAGGGGGAGACGGCCCCGGCCGAGGAGAAGCCCAAGGTATTCGGGCGCAAGGAGCTGAACGAGATCATGGAACAGCGCCGGTCGCTGGGCATCGACTGATTCGGCGAATCCGCCCGGGAGTGTCACGATGAGCGTACAGCCCACACCACGCGATATCCTCCTGATCGCGGCCGATTGGCGCAGCCGGGCGCTGACCCTGGCCGAGCTACAGGAGGCCGGGTACGACGTCATGGCCGTGCCCGGGCTACGCTATGGGCTGAAGGCCGTCCTGCGTTCGCAGGTGGCACCCCGGCTCGTCCTGGTCGACGTGTGGAAGGACGACTTCGCGACGCCCGATCGTGTGGAGGAATTGACTCGCGCGTTGCCGGAGGTTCCCGTCGTTCTATTGGTGGGGGTATTCGAGCGCGCTGACTACGCCCCTCTCGCCGACCGCGTGGCGGCGCTGCTGGTGCGCCCGATGCGGGTGGGAGACGTGGTTGAACACGTGCGCGCGTGGATCTCCCCCTCCGAGGACACGGGACCCGAGCGGCGACGCGAGGAGCAAGAGGGAATCCGCAAATGAGGAGATTGGGCGATGTTAGCATGGCTTGCGGACTTGCTGACGCTACTGCGCGTGCTCGTATCCGTCTGGCTGATCTGGCTGGGCGTGAGCCAGGGTGCCCAAGCCCTGCCGCAGGCGGTGGTCATCACGTTGATCGCATGGGTGGGCGACTCATTGGACGGCTGGCTGGCACGCCGGGCTCGACAGCCGACGCTGCTAGGCAAATACGATTTCCCAATCGACGTGCTCCTGACGTGGAGCGCCCTGGTGTACATCACGCTGAGCGGCTTCCTGCCCGCGTGGCTGACCGCCCTCTACACGCTTCTGGCCGGGATCGTCGTGGCCGTCATGCAGCGCAAGGCCATCATGATCCTCTTCATGCGGCCGGTGGATGTGACCTGCGGCGTGGTCGTGCTGACGAGCGCGCCTGAGGCACGCTGGGTGCTCGCGGCCACGCTGGCCGGGCTGGCGATCGTCCAGCGACAACGGCTGCGCGATCGGGTGCCGCGCTGGCTGCGAGAGGTGATCCGCCTCTTCCTGCCGTCGCGGCCGGGCGAGAGGGAGAGGGATCGGAGGCGAGGATAGTATGCAATGGCACCGACGGCTGCGCTCTCGACTCCAGCCCGCGCAGCCGGATGGCCGATGGATCCTGGTGGCGCTCACCGGGATGTTCCTGCTGGGCGGCACCTGGGTCTTCCACCGCCTGGAGGGGTGGAACCTGCTGGATAGCTGGTACTTCGCCGTGGTCACGCTGACCACCCTGGGATATGGAGATCTGGTCGCCACCCGCCCCATCGCCAAACTGATGGTCAGCCTCTACGTCGTCCTAGGGCTGGGCCTGGTCGGGTTGACCATCGAGGCCTTTCTGGGCGGATGGCTACGCAGCAACCTGCTGGAAGTGTTGAGGATGGAACGCACAAGACCGTTACGACGACACGTGGTGCTATGCCGATACAGCTCGCCGGCGCGGATCATCGCACAGGAGCTGGCCGCGGCCGACCAGCCGTTCGTCATCGTGGAGGCCGATGAGGCGATCTGTCGCACCCTGGTGGAGAATACGAACTGGCTGGTCGTCCACGGGGATGCCCGTGAGGAGGAGACCCTGCAGCGGGCGTGCATCGCCGAGGCGCAGGTGCTGATCACGACCTTTGAGGAGGATGCGGACAACGTCTTCACCATCATCACGGCGAAAGGGCTGAACCCGAACCTGCGCGTCGTCTCAACGGCCACCCGCCCCGAGAACCTGGCCAAGCTGCGCCGCGTGGGCGCCGACGAAGTGGTCGCGCCGGAGATCATCGTGGGCAAAGTGCTGGCGCGCACGGCCATCCTCCCCCAGTTCTCCAGCCTGCTGGACCGGCTGCATCTGCTCCCCGGGATCGATCTGCAGAAGCGAGAGGCCGCGTCCGAGGAGACCGGGCGGAGCGTGGAACAGCTGGCCCGGGATGGCACCGTGGTGCTGGCCATCGTGCGGGATGGCCAGATCATGCAAACGTGGGAGCGGGACGAGATCGTGCAGCCGGGGGACGAGCTGGTGGTGGTCGCCCCCTCAGAGGACGACGTTTAAGCCCCAGGCTTCCCGGAGCGACGTCTCCCTCACCTCATGTGCGAACTCTAACGGATCGCTTACATTGATCTGATGTTTTGCTTATGCAGCTTGTGTATCATTCAAAGCGGAATGGATCAGTCAATGGGATGGAAAGCGACGTGGAGTGTGGAAGGAGGTGAGGAGCGATGTCCGAGCTGATGAGATGGGATCCCTTCCGGGACTTCATGAGCCTGCGCAATGCCATCGATCGGCTGTTTGAGGACGCCTTCGTGATGCCGAGCCGGCTGTTGGCTCCGACGACGGAGTGGGGCCTGGCGTTGGATCTGGCCGAGGATGAGAACAGCTTCGTGGTCAAGGCGGCGATCCCGGGCGTCAAGCCGGAGGACCTGGACATCAGCCTGGCGGATAACGTGCTGACCATCCGGGGCGAGATCAAGGCGGACGAGGAGATCAAGGAGGAGCAGTACCACATCCGTGAGCGACGGTATGGCTCCTTCAGCCGGTCCATCCGCCTGCCGGCCCCGGTGGACGCGGATCACGTCGAGGCCACCTACGAGAACGGCGTGTTGACGCTGCGCATCCCCAAGGCTGAGGAGGTCCGGCCTAAGAAGATCGCCGTGCAGACCCGGCACATGATCGAGGGCCAGGCTTCCGAGGTCAAGGAGCCGCAGCAGAACGGCCAGAAGGCGAAGGCGACGGCCTGATGCCTTCCGTGATACCGAATGTCAGGGCGGGAGCGGGCAGGTGACCCGCTCCCGCCTTTGTTCTTCAAGCGACGAGGTGCGAGGATGTTTGACACACCGATTCACACGAACGAACAGAGCATCGACCGGGTGCTGAAGACGGGGCTACCGGTGCTGCTCGTCTTCTGGCGAGACGGCTGCGCCCCCTGTCAACAGCTGGACCCGATCCTGGACCGGCTGGCCCGTTCCTATGCGGGCCGGGCGTTGATCGCCAAGGTGAACGTGTCCGACAACCCGGGGCTGGTCCAGCGCTATCGCATCACGCGACTGCCCGGCCTGGTGTTCGTGAAGGACGGCCACGTGGAGGCCGAGGCGGCCGGGGCAGCCCCGGAGAGCAGCCTGAGGGCCTGGCTGGACTACCTGACGCGAGGGGGCACACGGCCGACACCGCCCTCAGGGCCCGCGGCGCCGCTGGATGGGGCGGCGGGGCAGGCGTCCATGCACGGCCGCAACGGACACAGGCCCTCGCGGCCGGAGCCCCGACGCGGCACAGAGCCCCGGCGCTCGCGAGGGGCGAGCGCGGGCGGGCGTCCCATCACGCTGACGGACGCGAACTTCGATCAGATCGTCACGGGGAGCAACATCCCGGTCCTGGTGGACTTCTGGGCTGCATGGTGCGGCCCGTGTCGCATGATCGCGCCAGTGGTGGAGCAACTGGCCCAGGAATTCGACGGCCGGCTGATCGTCGGCAAGCTGAACGTGGACGAGAACCCGGCCGTGGCGCAGCGATTCGGCATCATGAGCATCCCCACCTTGCTGATCTTCAAGAACGGCCGCGTGGTGGACCAGATCGTGGGGGCACAGCCGGCCCATATCCTCCGTCAACGGGTGATGCGACATCTCTGACGGGTCAACGGGGGTAGGTAAGCCATGTGGAATGAGCTGGGACGCTGGCTGATCACCGTCGGCGGAATGCTGGTGCTGATCGGCGTGATCCTGTTGGTCGTGGGGCGTGTCCCCGGCCTGGGGCGACTGCCGGGAGACATCGTGATTGAGAAAAAGGACTTCGTGTTCTACGCCCCGCTGGGCACGATGCTGCTGCTGAGCATCGTGCTGACCGTCCTGCTGAACCTTCTGATCCGCCTATTCCGCTGACACTCTTGACGAGCAACGCGCGACCGGAGATCAGGTGCACAGCGAATGACGATCGATCCAAAGCGCAGCGCGACGACACACGTGGAGGGAAGAACTCATGCTAGTCGGATATAGGCGTTTGGAGACCCTGTTCCGGCGCAGCGCCGGCCTGGACCTGACCAAGGAGCGGGCGAAGGAGGCCTGCGAGTTCGTGCAGAAGAAGCTGCATGATCTGCTCCTGGTGGGCGAGCGCAACGCCAGCTACAACGCCCGAGAGGTGATCTGGGAATCGGATCTGCCCATCACGATCGGGCTGGCGAACTCGATCCAGGCGTACAAACAACTCGAGCTGGAGGAAGAGGTCGAGCTGGGGCCGATCAAGGAGTACCTGGCCACGGTCCCGCCCCTCAAGTATCCCCTGGAGGTGGAGCTGGAGAACAGGTTGCCCGACATCGTCGGCGGGTTGATGGTGTGCCTGGCACAGGTGATTCGCCGCCTGACCGACGAGCGGGGCTTCCACGCGGAAGACCTGGCCCGAGCGTGCGAGATCCTGGACCTGACCCTGTAATCGATGCCTCGCAAGCCACCTCGGATCCCCTCCCATCCCACTGAGGATGGGAGGGGATTCTTGTGAACCGCCGTTTCGCTGCCAGACCACTCCCCGTTTCTAACGCATGACATATGCTCGTCTTATGATTTACTTATACACGATCACGAAAATAGATATGGAAGAACAGGCGAACGAAGCGCGGACAGGATCGCATTGGGCTGAGGTGAGAGAAGGAGGTGATGGACATGGCCAACATCATGAGATGGGATCCGTATCGGGACCTGATAACCATGCGAGAGGCGATGGACCGCCTGTTTGAGGAGGCATTCGTGCCCGTGCGCGGCAGCCTGTTCGACTGGCCGACGTGGCCCACCCGGGCAGGTCTCTGGCGATGGGGCGACAACCTGCCGGTGGACATGTACGAGACCGATGATGCCATCGTCGTGAAGGCAGCGTTGCCTGGCGTCCACGAGGACGACATCGACATCGAGGAGCGCGATGGCATCCTGACCATCCGGGCCGAGAGCAAGGCCGAGGATGAGCGCCACGAGTTCGGCTGGCATATCCGGGAGCGGCGCTACGGCCTGTGGCAGCGCAGCGTGCGCCTGCCGACCGAGGTCAAGGCGGACAAGGCCAAGGCCGAGCTGAGCGATGGGATCCTGACGATCACGCTCCCGAAGGCCCGCACGGGCAAGCGGCTGGTGAACAAGATCAAAGTCAGCCGCATCCTGCCGAAGATCAAGCTCCCCAAGATCGGCAAGCGGGAGCGCGAGATCAAGGTACACGAGCGATAACCGGATCGATCGGGGCCGGGTCATTCGGCCCCGATCGGTGAACCACGATAAGGAGGCGACCCATGGACAACACCTTCCCTGCCGACGTCCTGTCGTTGCGCGATGCCATCAACGAGCTGTTGGAGCAGAGCTTCATCGACCCCCGCCTGCAGGAGCGACGCCGTGAGCGCACCATGCAGATTCCCATCGACGCATGGGTTACGGATGACGCGCTGGTCATCAAGGCCAACCTGCCCGGCGCGGAGCCGGATCAGGTGGAGATCACCCTGGAGGGAGACACCCTGACCATCACGGCGGAGATACCGAAGCCGGACCCGCCCGGCCGGGTGGTGGCGCTGGAGCGCCCTCACGGCAAGATGACCCGCACGCTGACGCTGAACATCCCCGTGCAGGCGGACAAAATCGATGCCGTCTTCCGGAACGGCGTGCTCACGCTGACGTTGCCCAAGGCGGAGCAGTTGAAGCGACGCACCATCCAGGTGCGCACCGCGTGACGCCCAGGGCCCCATCCGGAGAGAAGAAGAAGCCCTCGTCCCGACCACGGCACGAGGGCTTTTCGTTTTCCCGATCCGTCCGTCGCCTATTGAGCCATCCGCACCGCGGGCACGCCATCATAGTAGGGACCATCGGGGGGAATGGGAAGCACAACCCGCTCGCCCGTCGTCGCCGACTCGTAGATGGCCGTCAGCACCTCATGGGTGTGGCGAATGGCCTCGACGGAGACGGGCGGGCGGCGCCCCTCCCGCACGCAGGCCACGAAGTCGGCGATCTGCGCCTCGTGTCCCTCCGGCCTGGCCTCCAGATCCAGCCTCTCCAGCGCCTCCCGGATCGCGGACTCCCTCGCGGGATCCGCCGACTCGAACGTCCAGGGCAGGCCGAAGGGATCGTAGGGACGCTGATGGGAGGTGGCCGTGCAATGCTCGAAGATGAACCGGCATTGACTCATATTGCGATGGTTGCAGGAGGTGACGTGGATCACTCCCAGCGCCCCGCTGGTGAAGCGAAGGGTGACGCTGGCCGTATCCTCCACCTCGATATCGTGCCCCAGGGTGGCTACCTCCGCGGCCAAACGATCCGCCTGCCCCGCCAGCGCCAGCAAGGCATCGATGCCGTGGATGGCCAGCGTGGTCAACGCGCCGCCCAGCTCCGTCGCCCACTTCCCACGCCACGGGACGGCATAATACGCATCATCCCGATGCCATAGCACGGCGATATCCGCCGAGATCAACGCCCCCGTCAACCCTTCCTCCATCAAAATGCGAAGCCCATGAAACATGCGGCCATAGCGGTACTGGAACACGCAATTCAGAGGCCCTCCATGGGCGGCCTCCAGCTCGGCCAGGCGATCCAGCTCCCGCAGAGAGCCGACCAGCGGCTTCTCACACAGGACCGCCTTACCCGCCCGAAGCGCATCGGCGCTGATGGAGAAATGGGTGAAGGAGGGGGTGCAAATGCTGACGATGCGAACGTCCTCACGAGCTAGGAGCTCGTGATAGTCGGAATAGGGCTCCGCCCCCAGGTCCGAGGCGAACTGCTGGACCCGCTCCTGATCCACGTCGCACACGGCGACCACGCGCACGTCCTGGTCCGCCAGCTGCATGTACGCTCGCGCATGCGCGTGTGCGATCCCCCCCGTGCCGATGATTCCTACGCCGATCATACCTCACTCCTTTGCCCGTAGAGATGTAGACCAGCGCCATTATCGGAGGGAGGGACGAGCATGTCAAGCCCCACGAGCAGCCCATAACAAAAAGGCCGACGCGCCCTCGCGCCGGCCCTTCCAATCGGAGCACACCCTATGGGATCAGCACTCACTAAACCCGCAAGACAGACACCGCTTGCACCCTTCCTCGTACACAAAGGTGGCCTGCCCACACTCCGGGCACAGATCCCCGCCCACCGGCTGGTTCAGGGGCAGGGAGAGCTGCGCGACGTCCACCTTGGCGGGCTCCCGATGCGGGGCCTCGTCCAGGTGCTCGGCCAGGATCTGCGCGATGGCGTCGGGCAGCGACCGCACCTGATTAGGGCCGAAGCCCAACGGCCGCCCGCCGCCGATCCCCGCGAGCTGCTCCACCACCTCCTCCAGGCGCTCACGCGGGGAGAGGGACGAGGGCAGGCGCAGGATCAGGGAGATCAGACGGCCCAGCGCCTCGGACACGGCGGCCACATCCGATCCCGCCTTGCCGACGTTCAGGAACACCTCAAAGGGCTGCCCACCGCCGTTGTCGTTCACGGTAACATAGGCGGTGCCCAGAGGGGTCACCCGCCGATACGTGCTGCCGTGTAACACCCGGGGCCGGGGCTTCTTCTGATAATAGCCATCCGAAGAGGGCTTGCCGGTCATCTCAGGAGCCTGGGCGAGCGCCGCCTTCGCCTTCCGCTCATCCTCCACGGCCCCCTTCCCGGTGTTCTTGGTGCCCGCATGCAGCACTTGCACCCCCTTGCAGCCATCGCGGAACACCGTGATCCCCAAGCAACCCTCCCGATAGGCCAGCAGGTAGGCCTCCGCCACGTCCTCCACGGTGGCGCTGTTAGGCAGATTGATGGTCTTGCTCACCGCGTTATCCGTGTGGGCCTGGAACGCGGCCTGCATGCGCACATGCCACTCCGGGGCGATCTCATGGGCGGTGACGAACACCCGCTTGAGATCCTCCGGAATGCCCTCAACGTCGTGCAGGGTGCCGGTCTCCGCCACCTGCCGCATCAGCTCCTCCGAGTAGAAGCCGCTCTCGCGTGCGATCTGCTCGAACACGGGATTGATGAAGGTGAGGTGACGATCCCCCACGATGTGCGAGAAAGCCAAAGCGAAGATCGGCTCGATCCCGGAGGACGCGCCGGCGATGATGCTGATCGTACCCGTGGGGGCAATGGTGGTCACTGTGGCGTTGCGCAGCGGCCGATCGTCCGCGTAGATCGACTGCGACCAGTTGGGGAAGGGGCCGCGCTCCTCCGCCAATCGCGCCGACTCATCATGCCCCACCTCGTTGATGAACCCCATCACCTGGTGGGCCAGCTCCAGCGCCTCCTCGCTATCATAGGGGATGCCCAGCGAGAAGAGCACATCCGCCCACCCCATGACGCCCAGGCCGATCCGCCGGTTTCCCCTGACCGCCTCGGCGACCTCGGGCAGCGGATAGGGGTTCACCTCGATCACATCGTCCAGGAAGCGAACGGAGAGCCGCACGGCCTGCTCCAGGCCATCCCAGTCGATGCCGGGATGGCGCTTGGGACGATGGCCGTTGTGATGGGACTCGGCCGACTCCTCGCGCCTGACGAACCGAAGCAGGTTGATCGAGCCCAGATTGCACGCCTCGTTGGGCAGCAGGGGCTGCTCCCCGCATGGGTTGGTGGCCTCGATCTCCCCCAACGCAGGCGTGGGGTTCGCCGGGGAGGCGTTCACCCGATCGATGAAGATCATGCCGGGGTCCCCGGTACGCCAGGCGGCCTCCACGATCTTCTGGAAGACGTCCCGGGCGCGCTTACGGCCGATCACCTCGCCGCCCTGATAGGAACCGCCTTCCTGATCCGGCCACCCCGGCTGTGCCAGAAGCTCATACTCGGAATCCTCCATGACGGCGCGCATGAAGGCATCCGTAGCCGCCACCGAGATGTTGAAGTTGGTAATGCTACCGTCCAGCTTACAGGTGATGAACTCCTCGATATCCGGATGATCCACCCGCAGGATGCCCATGTTGGCCCCCCGGCGGGTGCCCCCCTGCTTCACGGCCTCTGTGGCGGCGTTGAACGCCCGCAGGAAGCTGACGGGGCCGCTGGCCTTGCCCCCCGACGAGCGGACCAGGCTGCCAGCGGGACGCAGCCGACTGAAGGCGAAGCCCGTGCCGCCGCCGGACTGATGGATCAACGCGGCGTTCTTGATGGCATCAAAGATCTCCACCATCGAATCGCCGACGGGGAGCACGTAGCAGGCCGAATATTGCAGGTTATT
>JAJRVX010000532.1:0-3290 GCA_024277095.1 Chloroflexota bacterium | reverse complement strand
TGGATCCGAGGGCCCGGCGGGGGCTCATCAACCTGCTGCGCTCGTTGCCCATCACCATGCTGGTCTCCACGCACGACATGCACCTGGTGCGGGACCTGTTCCCGCGCATGGTCATCCTGGATGAGGGCCGGGTGATGGCGGATGGGCCGACGGCGGAGCTGCTGGCGGATACGGCGTTGCTGGAGCGACATGGCCTGGAGGCGCCCTGAGATCTGTTCACAACGCTGTCAGTCCTGAGGAAGTTGCGGGTCAAGTCAGGTCGATCCACCAAGCGGTGACAGCTCCCATGCTGTCACAAGCCGGGCGTGGGAGCATGGCCCGTTATTCTCTTGTAAGGTTCCTCCGATCGTTTCTGTAACTCTGAGCAGTTACCGCCCTGAGGGGTTTTGCTTCGCTCACGTGCATGTGGTAGGATGCCGTGTAGAGTTGGGCCTTCGGGCCGAAGGAGCGAATTGGTGCGTCGATCCTGTCGTGTCCTGTGGCGGATAAGCCTGCTCGTCATCGCCGGGCTGTACGCGTCTTTGGTCGCGCCTGCCCCGACGAGCGCGGCCATGGCATCGTTTACGGAGACGCCGGTGGGCGGTGGAGCCTCCCTGGCGAGCGCGGGCGCGCCGCGCTCGCGTGCGGAGGCGAGTGAGGTGATGGGACGCTCCGGCTCGTTCCCCGTGGATGATCTCCTGTCGCTGTCCCGGGGACCGAAGCTTCAGGAGGCGTTGGGGGCGGCCGCACGTCGCAAGATCATCACGTACACCCTTCAGCCCGGCGACACGCTGTGGAGCGTCGCGCATAAGTTCGGTCTGGATGTGGACACGCTGCGCTGGTGCAATCCGGAGATCGAGCGCAATCCGGATCGTATCTGGGCGGGGCAGGAGATCTTGATCCCGCCGCGTCGAGGGGCGCTATACACGGTTCGGCCCGGCGATACGCTGGAGTCCATCGCCAAGGCGTGGGGGGTGGCGCCGGTGGATATCACGGCCGAGCCGTTGAACCGCCTGAGCGAGCCTTACGAGCTCGTCCCCGGCCAGCAATTGTTCATCCCCAACGGACGGAAGGATCTCACCCGTTGGCTGCGCAAACCGAGCCCGGCGCCGGGCTATGCGTTCGCCTGGCCGCTGGTGGGACGCCTGACCCAGGGGTACTCCGCCCGGCATCGGGCGATCGACATCGGGTCGATCTACGGCGCGCCGGTGTATGCCGCGCGCGGCGGGGTGGTCACCCATGCCGCCTGGGCCAGGACTGGCTATGGGTACACGGTCATCATCCATCACGGTGATGGCCTGATGACCCTTTACAGCCATCTGAAGGGCGCCTGGGTGCATGAGGGCGATCGGGTGAAGCGCGGGCAGCTCATCGGCGAGGTGGGCAGCACCGGTCGCAGCACGGGGCCGCATGTCCACTTTGAGATCCGGGTGAACGGAAAGCGGGTGAACCCGCTGGATTATCTCCCGCCCGAGCCATAAACCCGCTCCGGTCCTCCCTTCCTCAGAAGGATAAGGGAGTTCGTCCGTCCTCCGGGTGGCGTATCCAAAGTGGTGGAAATCCCGCGAGACGGCCCGTGATGTCTATCGCATGTCCTCAGGGGTGGTGCGGAGGGACCTCCCCCCGCACAAACGTTCCCTTTTCAGCCTGGAACCTGCCCTTTCCCGGCCCGATTCGGGCGAACAAGGCCGGGCGAGGCAGGTAAGGGACTGAAACAAGGAAGTTTCTTTTGAGGGGCGCAGCCTCTCAGAGCTCCCCGTTGTATTTCCATCGAAGAGGATGCACTACCGTTCTCCGCATCTGGTTCCCACCTGGTTCCTTTCTATGTTAGAATTGGGTGGGACGCCTGTTGCCCGCGTTCGGGCGCGGAGGCTTAACCGAGGGTATCTTGTTCTCGCAGGAGGAGGCCATGGAACTGAAGACCGTACGCATCGAGAAGCCGGACGACATGAACTTTATCCTGGGACAGAGCCACTTCATCAAGACCGTGGAGGACATCTACGAAGCCATCGTGGGCACGGTCCCCGGCGCCCAGTTCGGCCTGGCGTTTTGTGAGTCATCCGGCCCCGCGCTGGTGCGCGCCGCGGGCACCGACGAGGAGCTGGTGGAGCTGGCCAAGAAGAACGCCCTGGCCCTCTCCGCCGGGCATAGCTTCATCATCTTCATGCGCAACTTCTACCCCATCAACGTTCTGAACGCCATCAAGATGGTGCCTGAGGTGTGTCGTATCTTCTGCGCCACCGCCAATCCCGTCGAGGTGATCATCGCCGAGACCGAGCAGGGGCGCGGCATCCTCGGGGTGATCGATGGCATCAAGACCAAGGGGGTCGAGACGGAGGAAGACGTGGCCTGGCGCAAGAACCTCCTCCGTCAGATCGGTTACAAGATGTGAGACGCCCGGCGATTGACCTGGAGATCCACGCGGAGAGAGGACATGGACATCTTTGAATGCATACGACAGCGACGTTCCATTCGTGCATACCAGGACCGGCCGGTGCCGGAGGATGCGTTGCAGCGCATCCTGGAAGCCGTCAACGCGGCGCCCTCCGCCGGAAATTTGCAGGCTTATCAGGTCTTCGTGGTGCGTGACGCCGCGCTGCGACGGGCGCTATCGGAGGCCAGCTACAATCAGGCGTACGTGGCGCAGGCCCCCGTGGTGTTGGTCTTCTGCACCGATGCCGCCCGCTCCGCCCGCAAATATGGGCAGCGCGGGGAGCGACTGTACTGCGTGCAGGACGCGACCATCGCCTGCGCTTACGCGCAGTTGGCCGCCGTCGCTCTGGGGCTGGGCACCGTATGGGTGGGCGCCTTCCATGACGATTCGGTGATCCGGGTCCTGGATCTGCCGGACGGGCTGCATCCCGTTGCCATCTTGCCCGTTGGCTACCCCGCCGAGTCCCCTGCGCCCACCTCTCGTCGTCCGTTGAGCGATCTGGTACGGGAGTTGTGATCGATCACCCGGGCCCGCGCTCGGACGTGGGACGTTGTCGAGCGGGCGAGGGCCTCGGAGCCAGTAGGAGGGGATCATGGGCACCTATGTGATGTTGAGCAACCTCACCGATGAGGGGGCCAAGACCATCAAGCGAAACCCGGAGCGCATCCTGGAGGTCAACAAGGAATTGGAAGCGCTGGGGGTCAGAGTGATCGCCCAGTACGCCACGTTGGGCCCGTATGACTTCGTGAACATCGTCGAGGCGCCCGACAACGAGACCGTCGCCCGGGTGTCCGCCGAGATGGCCTCCCGGGGGAGCATCAAGTTGATGACCATGACGGCGATTCCCATCGAGGATTTCATCGAGCGCCTGAAGCAG
>JAJRVX010000531.1:0-4609 GCA_024277095.1 Chloroflexota bacterium | reverse complement strand
CTCTCGTCTAGGGTCACGACACAAAGGACGCATTCCTCACCTCCTGCACTGAACAATCTTTCCCTCCCTTTATATATAACGTGCGGTGCCCTTTGTGTCGTTTACTCCAATATGAGCGTTGAGGTATAATGCGACTGAGATGCCTGGCATGTGAGGTATTGGCCCGGCCGCTGTATCTCTGCGCGGCCCACTCGCCGCACATCGTCGATGTGGAGCTATTTCGCCGCGGGCTGCATGACGACCCTCCCGACCTGCGGGCGCGGCTTCAGGCTCGCATTGACGTCTTGGCAGACGAGGGATATGACGCGGTCGTGCTGGCGTACGGCTTGTGCGGGCAGGCCACGGCTGGGTTGGAGGCCCGGGAAATCCCCCTGGTCATCCCACGAGCGCACGACTGCATCACCATCTTCCTAGGCTCCAGGGAGCGCTACCGACAACAGTTCGAGGAATGTCCGGGCACTTACTGGTATAATCTGGATTACATGGAGCGCTCGGATGGGAGCAGCGGCGGCGTGGCCCTGGGCGCGAACGCCAGCGCCGACATCGACGCCGTGTACCAGGAATACGTGGAGAAGTACGGAAAGGACAACGCCGACTACCTGATGGAGGTCATGGGCGCCTGGCAGCAGCATTACCAACGGGCGGCATACATCGACATGGGCGTCGGCGACGGGTCACGCATCGAGGCGCAGGCCCGCTCTCAGGCGGAGCGGCGCGGCTGGCGATTCGATCGGCTGGCAGGGGATCTGGTGTTGATCCGCCGACTGCTCAACGGCGACTGGGACGAGGATTTCCTGGTCGTGCCGCCCGGGCAGCGGGTCAGGATGACCTATGATGAGCAGGTTATGGCGTGCGGGTAGGGGTACAGCATGCTGCGCCCGGTCACGCTTTCGGAAGGTGAGATCAGAGAAAAAACGTAAAGCGTAAAACGAAGGGAGGAGATATGCCCAACCTGTTTGGCCGTTCCCTCTCTCGCGAGGAGTTGCTGCAACGGGTCGGCGATATGCGTCAGGTGGCCGGGGTGCGGCTGGCGGAGCTGGCCGACGGCCCTGAGCGCGGCGTGCGCGTCGCCGACGTGTACACGGGAAGCGGGTTCTCCTTCACCGTGCTCCTGGATCGTGGCATGGACATCGGCGCGGCCACGTATAACGGCCGGGCGCTGGCCTGGCAGGCACAACCGGGCACGCCTGCTCCCTCGTTCTATGAGCCGCAAGGGCTGGGGTGGCTGCGCACCTTCCACGGCGGCCTGGTGGCCACCTGTGGGCTGACCCAGGTGGGTGCCCCGTGTGAGGACCAGGGCGAGGCGCTGGGACTGCACGGGCGCATCGGCCACATCCCCGCCCGCCATGTGTACGCGGACGCCGGGTGGGACGGCGACGAGTACGTGATCTGGGTGCAGGGGAAGATGCGGGAGACCGTGATCTTCGGCGAGGATCTGCTGCTGACCCGCCGCATCTCCGCCCGGATGGGCGAGTCCCGCCTGTTCATCGAGGACACCGTGGAGAACATCGGCCACCTGCCCACCCCGCACATGATGCTGTACCACTGCAACTTCGGCTGGCCCCTCATCGACGAGGGAACGGAGCTGATCGTCCCGTCGACCACGGTAACCCCGCGTGACGCCGTAGCCGAGCCGGGCCTCGACCAGCACCACCGCTTCGAGACGCCGCAGCCCGGCTACGCGGAACAGGTCTTCTTCCACAACGCGCGGGCGGACGCGGACGGATATGTGACGGCCGTGCTGGCCAACCGCACGCTGGACAACGGGCGCGGCTTCGGGGCCTATATCCGGTACCGACAGGCTGCGCTGCCCCAGCTCATCGAGTGGAAGCAGATGGGCGCGGGGACCTACGTCGTCGGGGTCGAGCCGGCCAACTGCCTCGTCATGGGCCGCGCGGCGGAGCGCGAGCGGGGCACACTGGTCATCCTGGAGCCGGGGGAGAAGCGCGAATATCGGGTGGAGATCGGCGTGCTGCCTGACAACGACGCCATCGACGCACTGACGAGTCAAATCCGCTCGCTCTTATAAAGGCGGAGGATTCATCTAAAGTACCCACCTTCCCACATCGCGGTTCACAACACGAGGACCAAGAAAGGAGGTCTCATGGAGAACAAGTATCGCTGGTTGCGTATTCTGGCCGTGGTCTCACTGGTGCTGGCGGCTCTGGTGTTCCTGTGGGGACTGTGGAACGGTCTCTCCTGGCAGGCGAAGGCGGGTTATGAGGGATTGACGGCCCCCGGCGGCGTCAGGCTCGTCTTGCGGC
The DNA here is from genome assembly GCA_024277095.1 of Chloroflexota bacterium. Lineage (GTDB taxonomy): Bacteria > Chloroflexota > Anaerolineae > DUEN01 > DUEN01 > DUEN01. Next base: position 2,345 of record JAJRVX010000531.1, on the reverse strand, counting down.
TCACCCTGTTCTTCCTGCCCTTCGCGCCCGCTCTCTTCTTCGCCGGGCTGCTCTTCATGGCCGCTAGCGGGCTGCAACTCATGCTGGACACCGCCGAGCGCACCCAGGCGCTGGTAGAGGATCTGCAGAAACAGGCAAGCGAGGGCTGAGCCCTTCCACCATGTTCCACCTGGTCCAAGTTCAAAGCCTGCTGCGAGAGGCCGGGTTGGATGGGTGGCTGCTCTTCGACTTCCGCGGCAGCAATCCCATCGCCCGGCGCGTGGTGGGCCTGCCCGAACATGTGGTGTTCAGCCGTCGCTGGGCCTACTGGGTCCCGGCCCACGGTGAGCCCGCATGGGTGATCCCGCGCCTGGAAGCGGGGCAGTTCGAGCCCCCCGCGCCCGGGCGCGTTCTCACCTATGTGAGCTGGCGTGATTGGCTGGATCGCCTGCGCGACCTCGTCGGCGAGGCGGGCAAGATCGCCATGGAATACTCGCCCCAGGGCGCCATCCCATACGTCTCCCGGGTCGACGCGGGGACGATCGATCAGGTACGCGGGCTGGGCGTGGAGATCGTATCCTCCGCCGATCTGGTGCAGGCCGTGGAGGCCCGATGGACGCCCGCGCAACGGGAGAGCCATCGCCGCAGCGCGGCCGCGCTCATGAAGGCCAAGGATGAAGCCTTCGCGCTCATCGCCCGGACGCTGGAAGAGGGGCGCGTCCTCTACGAGCATGAGGTGCAGGCGTTCATCACCGAGCGGTGCACGGACCGCGGCCTGATCGGCGCCAGCGCCATCGTGGCCGTGAACGCGCACAGCGGGAACCCTCACTACTTCCCCTCGCCCGAGCGCCCGACGCCCATCTGCCCCGGCGACTGGGTGCTGATCGACCTATGGGCCAAGCAGGCGGAGCCGGACGCGGTATATGCGGACATCACCTGGGTGGCTTACGCGGGGAAACGGCCGCCCCAGCGCCACCGGGAGATCTTCGACATCGTGCGGGAGGCAAGGGACGCGGCGATCCGTTTCGTCCAGGAGGGCGTGCAGTCCGGGCGACCGATCCACGGCTACGAGGTGGACGACGTGGCACGGAGGGTGATCGCTCGCGCCGGCTACGGCGAGCACTTCATCCACCGCACCGGCCACTCCATCGGCGTGGAGGGACACGGCAACGGCGTGAACCTCGATAACCTGGAGACCCAGGACCGCCGACGATTGATCCCGGGCATCGGCTTCTCCATCGAGCCGGGCATCTACCTGCCCGAGTTCGGCGTGCGCCTAGAGATCGATATGTACGTCGGCGAGGATGCGGCCGAGGTCACCACGCTTCCATTGCAGGAAGAGATCATCCGGTTGATGGGATGATGACGACCAGGCAGTCTACGACGCCTTCGTTCAAGGAGCGGGTGCATCTCGCCCTGGGGGACCGGCACCTGCGCACCGCGCTGCAGCGCGCCACCGGGCAGTTCGAGCGGAAACGGGCACAGGCCTTCGCCGAGCTATCCGACCCGGAGCTGCTGCGAGATCAGGCCCGCGCGGCGCGGGAGCATGCCATCGCACACCTGCCCGAGCTCCTGGAGCGGCTGGAGGCCGAGGTAACGGCCCGAGGTGGAGTCGTTCACTGGGCGGAGGACGCGGCCCAGGCCCGCCAGATCGTCCTGGACCTGGCCCAGTCCCACGGGGTGCGCCGCATCGTCAAGGGCAAGTCCATGGTCTCCGAGGAGATCGGCCTCAACCAGGCGCTCCAGTCCGCTGGGCTGGAGGTGACGGAGACCGATCTGGGCGAGTTCATCATCCAACTGGCGGGGGAGATGCCCTCTCATATCGTCGTGCCCGCCGTTCACAAGCGCAAAGAGGATATCGCCGACATCTTCGAGCGCTACCTCGACGTGCCGCGCACCCTGGAACCGGAGGTCCTGACCGAGACGGCCCGCCGCCGTCTGCGCCGCTACTTCCTGCGGGCCGACATGGGGATCACCGGGGTCAACTTCGCGGTGGCGGAGACGGGCACGCTGGCCATCGTCACCAACGAGGGCAACGGGCGCTTCGTGACCAGCCTGCCCCCCCTGCACGTGGCGATCATGGGCATTGAGAAGGTGATTGCCACGCTGGAGGACCTGATCCTGCTCGTGCAGATCCTCCCGCGCAGCGCCACCGGTCAGAAGATGACCACGTATGTAAGCCTCATCAACGGCCCCGCACGGCCGGGCGACCCGGACGGCCCGGAGGAACTGCACCTGATCCTTCTGGACAACGGCCGCAGCCATATCATCGCCGAAGGATACACCGAGGCCCTATACTGTATCCGATGTGGCGCCTGCCTGAATAGCTGCCCCGTCTATCGGGAGATCGGGGGGCACGCCTACGG
>JAJRVX010000530.1:0-6818 GCA_024277095.1 Chloroflexota bacterium | reverse complement strand
GCTACATCAGCTACACGAACGCGGCAGTGTGGAGCGCGAGGAGCACACGGGGGAGGGAACGCTCCTGGAGGGCCGCGTGCCCGTGTGGCTAATCGGACGCTTAGAGGATTATCGGGTAGACTAGCCGGGGAGAGGGGAGCACGCCCGATGTGCTCCCCTTTTTCATGTCGCGAAGGCATCTCACCAAAGACTGGATGAAAAGGAGCTCACACGATGCAACCCTTCCCGTCGACGGACGGCATCCACTCGGCCGTCCAGGAGAAGATCGATGCCATCCTGAAAGCCTCCGCCATCAGCGAGTGGAGGTTCCGCATCGGCGCACCGGAAGGCGCCCAGGCGCCCGATTTCGATGATAGCGACTGGGAGGCCATAAAACTGCCCCGAACCTGGTCATCGGCCGACGGCGAGGCATGGTTCCGGGCCACATTGAACCTCCCAGTCAAGGTGGAGGGCATCCCTCTGGCCGGGTCCTCGCTGGAACTGATCATCTTCCTCACCATCGGCGCCAGCATCTACGTGAACGGCAAGGAGATGTATCGAGAGCCCTCCTGGTCCGATACCCGGGCGGTCCCGCTGGTCCTGACCGAGGACTATCAACCGGGATCGCCCTGGACCCTGGTAGTGCGCTGCAACGCCGGCGACGGCTTCGGCGCCTTCATCGCCGCCTACTTGCGCTTCAGCAATCTCGCCGACGTCATCTTCCGGATCGATCTGGCTCGCATGCAAATGGCCTTCACGCGCTTCCTGGCGGGGCAGGGGGATGGCGCCACCCCGGAGAAGATGGCCGCATGGGAGCGAGCTGCGGCCGCCCTGGATCTGGAGGCGCTAGAAAGCAACAACTGGGATCGATGGTGGGACAGCGTGGAGGCCGCTCGGGCGGCCCTGAGCCCCTTCGCCGACGAGGCCAAACGATACACGGCGCACCTGATTGCGCATAGCCATATAGACATGAACTGGCTATGGCCCTGGTCCGAGACGGTGGAGGTCTGCCGCCGGGACTTCACCGCCGTCGATCACCTCATGGATCGATATCCCGAATTCCACTTCTCCCAGAGCCAGGCGTCGACCTATCACGCCATGGAGACGTATCATCCCGACGTGTTCGACCGCATTCGGGCTCGGGTGCAGGAGGGCCGCTGGGACATCACGGCCACCACGTGGGTCGAGGGGGACCTGAACATGGCCGCCGGGGAGTCACTGGTGCGACAGATCCTGCACACTCGCCGATATATCCGGAGCCGCTTCGGTGTGGAGCCGCCCATCTGCTGGGAGCCGGATACCTTCGGGCACCCGGCGACGTACCCGCAGATCCTGAAGAAGAGTGGCGTGCAATTTTACTACTTCTGCCGGGCGGGAAAAGGGCACCCGCTCTTCTGGTGGGAGGGATTGGACGGCTCCCGGGTGCTGGCGGTACAGGACCCACGTGGCTATGGCAGCATGATCGACGTCCTGGGGGCTTCCGGCGTGGTGGAGAGCGTCATGGACTTCAGCGGCCGTTACAACATCCACCGCGGTCTGTACGTGTATGGCGCCGGGGACCACGGCGGAGGAGCCACGGCACGGGACATCGAGGCCGCCCGGGTCATCGACGCCACACCTTTTCTCCCGCGAGCGCAGTGCAGCTCTACCGTGTCGTTCTACCAGGAGGCGCTGGCGGAGTCCCCCAAGTTCCCGGTGGTCCGCGGCGAGCTGAACACCGTCTTCGAGGGATGCTACACCAGCCACAGCGACATCAAGCACATGAACCGGGACGGCGAGAACGTCCTGCTGACGGCGGAGACGACGGCCGCCCTGGGAGCCCTCATGGCCGACGCCTCATATCCCCTGGACGACCTGGCCGAGGCCTGGCGCACGCTCTGCTTCCACCAGTTTCACGACATCCTCTGCGGCTGCGCCATCGGCGTCACCTACCGGGAGGCCAGGGAGCGAATGGCGCCGATGATAGAGATGGCGCGACAGACGACGGCGAGCGCATTGGCAGCGCTGGCCTCGGCCGTGGATACCGGAGCAGGGGATGGGCCACGCATCGTCGTCTTCAACCCGCTGGCCTGGGAGCGCGATGATGTCGTGCGGGTGCCGCTCAGCGAGCTGGGCGACACCGTCCCGGCCGCCGTCGAGGACGACCGGGGACAACACCTCCCCGTCCAGGTGTGCGGCGACGAGCTCGTCTTCATCGCCGAAGAGCTCCCCTCACTGGGCGTGCGGGTCTACCGTCCTGTGAATGAGCCGGCGGGCGACGAAGAGGCGACCGTACAGGTAGATCCGCAGGAGAACGTGCTGGATAACGGCGTCCTGCGGATCCGGGTTCACCCCGCATCCGGGGCATTGGACCAGCTGATCGACCATGAGGCGGGTCGGGATCTGGCCGGGCTGAGGGCCGGCCAGGGGCCGGAGGCCAAGGCGACTGCCGGGATGCTCAATCGGTTGCAGATCCTGTGGGAGCAGCCGCATCCCATGTCAGCCTGGAACATCGGCGACATCACCCGGGTGGACCACCTCATCACGGGTGCCCAAGTGCAGGTCGTGGAGCAGGGCCCCGTATGCGGCGTGGTCGAGGTGCGCCGCCAGTTCCTGAACTCCTCGCTGCGGCAGCGCATCGTGCTGTACCGCAAGCTGCGCCGCATCGATTTCGAGACGGAGGTGGAGTGGCACGAGCGGGGGAGCGCCCACCAGGATGCGCCCATGTTGCGCACTACCTTTGCTCCCCTCCTGGGCTACACCCGAGCGACCTTCGAGATCCCCTTCGCCGGGCTGGAGCGCCCGGCCGACGGCCGTGAGGTGCCCGCGCTACGCTGGGCCGATCTCTCCGAGGACGCCTACGGGGTCTCGCTGTTGAACGACAGCAAGTACGGCCACCAGGCACACGGCAACACGCTGGGGCTGACGCTGGTGCGAGCTTCCTACGAACCGGACAACAACCCGGACGAGGGACTTCATCGCTTCACCTACTCGCTGTATCCACACCCTGGCGACTGGCGGGAGGCGGGGACCGATCAGCGAGCGGCCGAGTTGAACCAGCCGGTCCAGATCGCGGTCACGGACGGCCACGCTGGCTCGCTGCAGCCCGGACGACCGTGGCTGCGCTGCGAGTCGGAGCACGCCCGGGTGTCCGCGGTGAAGCTGGCGGAAGACCAGCCGGAGGAAGGGCTGGCCGTCATCGTGCGGGTATATGAGGCTCACGGCCGGGAGACGGATGTGCATCTGCAGCCCGGGTGGCCGATCGCTCGGGCGGAGGAGGTCGATCTGATCGAGCGGCCTCTGGCAGACCTCGCCATCGAGGGAGGCGGCACCTCGCTGCATCTGACGCCACACGAAATCAAGACCGTCAAACTGTACACGGTTTAACGCACGCTGAGCTGAGCAGAGGCAACAACAGGGAAGATCAGCCGATCGCCTCCGCACGATAAGAAGTTGACACGGCCAAACGGAATCCCATGATAGGAGGAAGGTCTATGCCACGAACAGTCAAGACGATGGGGCAGCAGTTCGGGCGTCGCTCCTGGGCGGAGCCATGGAAGATCAAAATGGTGGAGCCGATCCGGATGCTCAGCCGGGAGGAGCGGGAGCAAGCGCTGAAGGAGGCCGGCTACAATACGTTCCTGCTCCGCTCCGAGGATGTGTACATCGACCTGCTCACCGACAGCGGCACTGGCGCCATGAGCGACCGGCAGTGGGCAGGGATCATGTTGGGCGACGAGGCCTACGCCGGGAGCCGCAACTTCTACCATCTGGAGGAGGCGGTACAGACCTACTACGGCTATCGCTACGTGGTGCCCACCCACCAGGGGCGAGGAGCCGAGCATCTGCTCAGCCAGGCGGTGATCAAGCCCGGCCAGTACGTGCCCGGCAACATGTACTTCACCACCACCCGCTTGCACCAGGAGCTGGCAGGCGGCATCTTCGAGGACGTCATCATCGATGAGGCCCACGATCCTACGAATTTACATCCCTTCAAGGGGAACGTGGACCTGGACAAGCTGGAGGCGCTGATCAAGCGGGTGGGGGCGGAGAACATCGCCTACGTCAGTCTGGCGGGCACGGTGAACATGGCCGGAGGCCAGCCGGTGAGCATGGGCAATGTACGAGCGCTGCGAGAGCTATGCGATCGATACGGGATCCGCATCTACCTGGATGCCACCCGCATGGTGGAGAATGCCTTCTTCATCCAGGAGCGGGAGGAGGGATATGCGGATAAGTCCATTGCGGAGATCTTGAAGGAGTTCTGCAGCTACACCGACGGCGCCTGGATGAGCGCGAAAAAGGACAACTTGGTGAACATCGGCGGCTGGCTGGCCGTCAACGACCCTGAGCTCTTCGACACACTGCGCGACATGGTGGTGATCTACGAGGGATTGCACACCTACGGCGGGATGTCCGGGCGCGACATGGAGGCGCTGGCCATCGGCATCCAGGAGGCCGTGCAGGACGATTATGTGCGCGCCCGGGTGGGGCAGGTACGCTACCTGGGAGATCTGTTGGATAACTGGGGCATCCCCTTCGTGAAGCCGGTGGGGGGACACGGCATCTTTCTGGACGCCAAGGGTTTCTACCCCCACATCCCCCAGGATCAATTCCCGGCACAGACCCTGGCAGCCGAGCTCTATCGCGAGTCCGGCGTGCGTGGTATGGAACGGGGCATCGTCAGCGCCGGGCGGGATCCGGAGACGGGGGACCATCGATACCCGGCGCTGGAGCTAACCCGGCTGGCGATCCCCCGCCGGGTATACACCCAGGCGCACATGGATGTGGTCGCCGAGGCCGTCAAGGCCGTATACGACGCCCGGGAGCGGACGAAGGGGCTACGGATGGTCTACGAGCCGAAGTACCTGCGCTTCTTCCAGGCACGCTTCGAGCCTATCGAGTGACGAACGGCGGGGGCACGAGGGCAGTTACACATCGTGTCCCCGCTCCTCTTCCGGAACCTCCGCATCTATGGCTTCCACCACATCCGGTTCGATCCCACGTTTCGAGCCGAACACGTGCCGATGCGCCCGACGGTAGTCCTCACGCTTGGTCTGAGCGTAGACACGAGTCGTGGTGGGGGAGGAGTGCCCCAGCGCATATTGGGTCAGCGCCAGGTCGCCGGTTTCGCTCAGGAACTCCGTGGCAAAGAAGTGCCGAAGCGTGTGGGGCGTCAGATGAAACATCTCCACGATGCCCGAGCGAGAGGCCAGATCGAAGAAGATGTTCTGCACGCTCCGGGTGGTGAGGGGAAGGACCCGAGATCCTGCCCGCCGATCGTGGCGAGCGAAGACGGGGAGATCAGACAGCGGCCTGGCCTGGGCCGTATCCTGGCGAGCCCTCAGATACGTCTGGATGGCATGCCAGGCCCGGTCGGAGAACAGCACCTCGCGTGCCTTCTTACCCTTCGCGTACTTGACCACCGCCCCCTGCACGTGATGCAGCAGGTGTCCTCGCTCCAGCCGTACCAGCTCACCCACCCGCATACCAGAACTTAACAGCGCCTCAATGATGGCGATATTCCGCAGCCGGATCAGCTCCCGGCGACGACGCTCGCCCGGCGGCGTATCCGGAGGGAACTCCAATGGCCTATACGCCTCCCTCAACAAGGCTTCGACGATCTCCCGGGTGGGGAGCTTCTCCGGGGGGAGGATGTCCCGCTGCTGCCGCTTGGCCGCCCGGGCGAGCACCTTTCGGAGCGTGTCATATTCGTTCATGCTCATCGGAAGGAGCTGGGCCTCGATAATCAAATACCCGAAGAAGCCAATGACGGCGGCGAAGTAGGTACCCTTCGTGGCCTCCGATATCTTCTGCGGCTCCCCGCCGGCCTCCTCCAGCAGGTAATCGTACAGCCAGGTGACGAACCCGGTGGCGATCGGCAGGGTAAGGTCTCGCACCGCCGTCTCCGCCGGCGGCATCGAGCGGGACTCCAGATAGCGACAGAAGTGTCGCAGGCCGGTGGCGTACGTGCGAGCCGTGCCAAAAGATCGAGCGGCCTTCAGATGCTCCAGATACTGATCGATCGCCTCCTCAACCGTCATCACGCCCTCCAGGTAAGTTTACATAAATACAAAACTGAACAGAGAGAGCGCCGCAAATAGGGGGCTCCCTGACGCCAAACGGCAACACGGGGTAGGGGGATACGAGCTCGCTGTCGAGCGCCGGACGGTGCCCTGACCTGAAGCCCCCAGGCGGGTACCATTCATCACGCAGCGCCGCGGTGGGGTAGGTGTACTCATCCAGGCCTCTCTTCCTCTCCACAGGCTTTACTTCGCATAAGTTTTCTTAGACGAAGTCTAGTGTATCACCAAGAGAGGCAGGCGGCAAGATACGTCGAGGCCTCACAAGCGACCTCGACTCGGCCACGAGCCTGGCGCCACGTCAGGCGCCAACGTCCGCGCGCCCACACCCGGACGTTACAACCCCATACTCTCCCCCACTTACACCGACGCCCCACCCGATATTCCCCGCCAGCGCCTCCCGGCTTGAACGTCCCTTCTACCCCACTTCCCCACTCAACCCCCAAAGATTAACAATATATTGTGCGACAACCACCCAGATAACCGCACATCGACGTGCGCACCGCACCAAAGCAACACACGGTTTACTGGATGGATACGGCCGCTATTCTACCCCACTCCCGGAGATTTACCAAACAAGCGACCTTACAAGCGACCTTCCAACGAGTCCCCCACATATCCTTTCACCCCATGCTCGAGGGTCTACCTGAGCGAGCCCTCAAGGGGCGATCACACCACAGCGATTACAACTCGCCTTGAGAGCCGATAAAATGGAACGCGAAGGCCGTTCCCCCGCTGCCCAGGAAAGCTCAGGGGACGCCTCGCCGAAATGAACAT
>JAJRVX010000529.1:0-13052 GCA_024277095.1 Chloroflexota bacterium | reverse complement strand
CGGCACCGACCATGTGCCGGATAGCGGCGTTCGCCACACCTCCTCCCCCGTGGTCGCGTCATAGGCAAGAACGAGCTGTTCGGGGATCCGGATGCCGTATAGTTTGCCATATGCCAGGGCGATCGGGCTCTTCTCGTGGACGGGCCCCTCGCTGATGCGCCACAGTTCCTCCCCATTGATCGCGCTTAGCACCAGTATCCGATCCGGATGGGCGAGGAGATAGAGTCGTTCCCTGTCGGTGAGCGCATCGACGACGTCGTCGGTCAGCTCCGGACGTGCCTCCCAGCGGGGATCCCCCGTTGCCCAGTCCAGGGCGAGGAAGGTCTGGCGTCGCTCGTAAGGGCCACGCTGTTCCGGTGGTCCGGAGCGAGTTTGTCGTATGAAGAGGGTATCGCCTGTGGCGGCCAGGATGCGGTTGTGCCGATCCCTTTCCTCGCGATACCAGACGAGTTGCCCCGTATGCGCCTGATACAGGGCGATGGAGCCTTCGTCGTCGGTGACGGCGACCTGGCCGTTCTGGGCCGCGATCTGATAGTTGTGGCCGAAAAGCCCCGGGAGTTCCCACAGGCGCGTCAGGTTTTGCGCGTCGAACACGACGAATTTGCCGCGGAAGTAGGGCAGATGCGCCTGGGGGGAGAAGTACGTGTCCGTTGCGGAGACCACGACGGCTCCCTCGGTCAGGGCGATGGCCGCCCCCGGCACCGTACCCCTGGGGCCATACGGCCAGATGGCCGCCTGAGCGTCGATGTTCCCGGTCTCCATATCCACACGCACGAGCCGGCCGGACGAGTCCACTACGAAGATAGCATCGGGCAGGGCGGCCACTTCCACTGGAGACACCGTGTTGTCCTCCCAGGCATGGAAGCGGAGGCGCCATATGGGATGTACCTGTCCGGGATGGGCGCCCGGGTTGAATCGTGTGCGCTCAGGGCCGCCGGCGGCGCTCAGCCATCCCGCATCGACGGCCGACGGTGTGGCGATTTTCGCCGGTGTAGGAGTGGGAGATGGTATGGGTGTGGGAGTGTCCGTCGGCTTTGGTGTGGGGGTGGCGGGCGGCTGTGTGGTCTGCATGCCGGCGGGCTCCGGTGGAGGCGTGGGGGTCGCCCGACATGATACGAGCGCGATGGATATCGCCAGGACGTAAAGTGAGTAGAGCCATGCTCGCTTAGCGAGGGGGGAGGGCTTTCCTCTAAAGGCTTTCGTGTGTTCTTTTGTGTGTTTCATGGATTGTAGGATACCCCTATTTGGCTCTGGTGTCCAGTCCTGGTAGCGCTACCCTGAGCCGTGACCCCGGTGAAGGTGGGGGCATGTTTAGGGATGGGAGGTGACGGTTACATCCCTCCGAGCGGGTGGGGCTCCCATGTGCCGCCAGCGGTGGGTGGGGGCCGCCGCTGCTGATTTTCGTTTGTTCGCGTGCTTGGAGGTCAGGTGGGTATCCTGGGACGCGGGTGGCGGGTGGAATGCGGCTCCTGAGCTACAGCCGAGCAGCCGGGGAAGATCGTTTCCTGGCCGGGCTCCAGGATACGCACCTCCGTCTCCGGGGCGATGCGCGCTGCATGGGCCAGGAAGGCGTATGGAGGATCCTCCAGGTAGGACCAGCGGTGCCAGCCGGGGCCTGCCGGGCTCAGCGTCCCCCAGTGGATCGGGATGGCCACATGAGGGCGCAGCAGGCGAAGCGCCTGAGCGGCCGTGCGCGACGAGAGATGGCCGCTTCCTATGTAGGGGCCGAATCCGCTTACCGGCAGCAGCGCGACATCCAGGGGGTATTCCCGGCCGATGTCGGCCATCCCGTCGAATAGGTCCGTATCGCCCGCAAAGTAGAAGGTGGCGGGGCCACAGATCACGTAGCTGAGCACGGGGGTGTTCGGGCGCGGTGGGGTGCTCAGGCCGTTGTGGGCGGCCGGCGTGGCGATCACCCGCAAAGGCCCCAGGGTGATCGCCTCCCCGGGGGCGATCTCCTGGATAGGCTGCTTCAATCGCTTGCCGAGATAGCCCGCAGCGCCCCGCGGGACGAGAATGGGGACGTCCCGCGGCAGCATGCGCAGCGAGGGAAGGTCTGTATGATCGTTGTGCAGATGCGTCAGAAGCACCAGGTCCGGCGGGCGTTGTCCCAACAGGCGGTTGCTGGGATTGGGGGCCCTGCGGCGCAGATGCCACACGCGGTCTCGCAGCAACGGATCCGTGATGAGGCGCCACCCGTCGATGTCAAAGAGGACGGTGGCATGGCCGATGTAGGTAATGCGACAAGGTTTGTTCTCGTTTGCGGTTTTCTCTGGCATGGCAATCGCTCGTTCTCGACTGGGGGCGTTTTCTGTGTTGACAAAACATTATACCATACCCATCTCGAGGAGGCCTCCTCTGGAGCGGATGTGGCAGGGCCTTTTCAAAGTCCAACGTCCATATTGGCATACATGGCGCCTGCAGGGACGAGGCAAGGTGTCGTGTCTGTATACGCATTCCGCCCCTCACCTGCCTTGCCTGGCCTTGCCCACCCGAATCAGGCCGGGAAGGGGCGAGTGCAAAAGCTCATCTGAAAATTAACCCGTGAGGCGTCGGAGGTTCTCCCGAACTTCGCATCTGATGGTGCGGCGTGATCTATGATGGGCGAGATTGAATCGTAATGCGATTTTTAGAGCCCCGGTTTGCTTGTGTTCTTGATTTATGGTATGCTTAACTGACTTCACCAGGGTCAATGCTGACCGATGCTGGTTCGAATGTCCTCTCTCCTGCCATGGCGAATGGGCCTTCTGTGGCCATGAGACCATTGTCTATCCCAAGAGACCTGTGTATTGCCCGTTTGATGTCCTTTCACGATTGGCCTGATGCTCCATTTCAGCGATGACGGAGCCACGCCATGGCGATCTCTGCTGAAATCCTCGATATTCAGGGATGACGAAGGCCATCTGCAATTTGGATATATTCGATCGGACTTAGGTGCACCGCGAGAGTTTGCCCCCTTCGGTCCGCCATCGCGTGCACCTGGACGATGAGCATGGGCACGGTTTTATCCTCCGACGGGTGTGGTCGAGAGGAGATCATTGAGCTGGCTTGACGGTTTTCTGGAGACCTATCAGGAGGAAAAGGAGGTGGCCCGCTTCAAGATCCGATGAATGCTCGACCTATAGCAGCGTCAAGTTGTCCGGTAAAGTGGGGTGCGGCTGACCACCCCGGCCTTTGTGGAGGTGGCTCGGCGGCACCGAGGCGTTCGTCACCCAGCGTTCACACTTTGGAGGGGACGTATGATGACCAAGCGAACTTGGACCATGCTCATCGGAATGATGGTGGCCTTCGGGCTGTTGGTAACCGCCTGTGCCCCCCAGGCTGCACCCGCCCCACCCGCAGAACAGCCAGCTCCTGAAGAGAAGGCCCCCGCGGAGGAACCCGCAGCAGCCCCGGAAGCGGCAGAAGAAGATGCCTATATGACGATCTACGGTGAGCGGCTGCCCGAGGATGCTGCGACTTACGATATGCAGGTCTACAAGGTGCCCTGTGATATCAAGGGCAACCACATCACCTTCGACTTCCAGGTGGCCGTCTATCAGCGGTTCTGCCTGAGTGACCTGTTCCAGGACCAGCTGGTGAACCTGGATAAGGACTTCAACGTGATCCCCGCATCGGCTGAGAGCTGGGAGGTCTCCGAGGATGGCTTGACCTGGACCTTCCACATCAAGCCGGGACTGCAGTGGTCGGATGGTACCCCGCTGACCGCCTACGACTGGGAAGCCACCTACCAGATGATCGCCAACCCCGAGCATGCCTGGGACTTCGCCTGGTTCTACTCCGGCGTGCTCAAGAACTGGGACGAGATCATTGCGGGTGAGCTCCCGCCCAGCGAGCTGGGCGTGAAGGCTGTGGACGATCTGACGCTGCAGATCACCACCGAGACCCCGTGGCCCCCTCTGCCGGCGATGATGCAGTTCTCCTTCGTCATGCAGAAGAAGGCGTTGGAGGAGCATGGCCCGCTGTATAACAGCAACGTGGAGACCTCCGTCTCCGCTGGCCCCTTCATCCTGGACGTGCTGGAGCCGGGCAAGCGGATCGAGCTGGTGGCCAATCCCATGTACAAGGGGTATCGCCAGCCTCGCCTCCAGCGGCTGATCGCCGAGTACCGGGATATGAGCACCGCCTTCGTGGCCTTCCAGAACTATGAGATCGATCAGGTGGGCTACGAGTGGCTCTCCCCGGCCGATTTCGAGATCATCCTCTCGGATCCGGTGCTGAAGGAGAACTACCTGCGTCACTACGGAGACTTCCGCACGGACTATCTCCTCTTCGACACCTACAACCCGCCCTTCAACGACATCAACGTGCGCAAGGCCTTCGCCCATGCCGTGGATCGGGAGGCCATCGTCAAGAACGTCTATGGCGAGATCAAGGCCATGCCTGCCTACTCCATGCTGATGCCGGGATACCCCGCGTCGGACACGGAGGGCAAGCTGAAGGAGTACCAGAAGTACGACTGTGACCTGGCCAAGGAGTACCTGGCCAAGGCCGGCTATCCCAACGGTGAGGGATTCCCCAAGCTGGAGATGTGGCTGCGCAATGAGGGCCCGGCCATGCAGGCCGTGTTCCAGGCGGTGGCCGCCTCGATCTCCGAATGTCTGAACATCCAGATCGAGGTGTCCAACAAGGACTTCAAGGTCTACATGGATGCGCTCAACGCGAAGCCGACTCAGCTCCAGTTCGGTGCCGTGTCCTACGGCATGGACTTCCTGGATCCCGCCAATCTGCTGGGCATCTGGCTCTCCACCGGGCGTCACTCCTGGAAGAACGACGAGTTCGACCGGATCGTGCGCGAGGCTAGCAGCCTGGTGGGCGATCCAGAGAAGCGCAAGGCGATGTTCCAGGAGGCGGAGCGGATCCTGGTGGACGACGTGGGCGGCGTCTTCATCGCTCACCGCTGGCAGGGTGATCTGTTCCAGCCGTTCATCCAGGGCGATTGTATCCGCGAGCCGGACTCCCAGGGAATCGCCGCCTGGCACTGGGGGAACGACTGGTGCTGGGGCAATATCTACATCTCCAAGGACGTCTACAACTACGACACGTATCGGGGGAAGTAGCGTCCTTTAGCCTGAGGCAGGAGTCGGGAGCCTCTCCCGGCTCCTGCCGCTCTGCTGTGGAGTGATGGATGACTCGCTATATTCTCGGCCGGCTGATATCCTTGATCTTCGTCCTCTGGGTTGTTTCTATTATCACCTTCACACTCATGCATTCAGTGCCGGGAGGGCCATTCGATGAGGGAAAGCAGCGGCTCCCTCCGGCGGCAAAGGAGAACCTCCTCCGCAAATACGGGCTGGATCAACCGATCTGGAAGCAGTATCTGAAGTACATGTGGAATGCCCTTCACTTCGACTTCGGTGTCCCCTATCAGGTTCCCACCACCACAGTGACCGCACTGATCGCCAAGACCTGGATCATCACGGCCCAGGTGGGGGCGATGACCATCGCGCTGGCGTACGGATTCGGCTTGCTGGCGGGGCTCCTGGCGGCGTACTACCAGAACTCCTGGATCGACAACGTCGTCACGTTTACGGCCATGTTGGGGATCACGGTGCCCAACTTCGTCGTCGCCCTGTGGCTCATCCTGATCTTCTCTGTGCGGCTCAAGGTGCTGCCATCCGGCGGATGGAGCGAACCTGATCACTGGCTGATCCCGGGGGTGTTCTCGAAGGACTGGATCATGCCTGTCGTGGCCTATGCGTTGGCTCCCTTCTCGTTGGTGGCCCGCTACACGCGTTCCAGCGTGGTCGATACCATCCGGTCCGACTACGTGCGCACAGCCCGGGCGAAAGGATTGAAGGAGCGTACTATCCTGATCCGCCATGTCCTCAAGAATGCCCTGATCCCCATGGTGACGGCGTTGGGACCAGAGATCCCCAATCTGTTAACCGGCTCGATCTTCATTGAAGCCACCTTCCGGATTCCCGGGCTGGGTAAGTACTTTGTAACCAGCACTTTTAATCGTGATTATCCGATGATCATGGCGTTGGTCTTGCTCATCGCGACGTTGTGGGGGATCACGTATTTGCTGACGGACATCGTCTATACGTGGATTGACCCACGGGTACGGCTGGGCGGAAGCGAGGGGAGTGTATGATGGCACACAGCACGACCCAACCCGTGGGGATCTCCCTGTCGTCGCAAGAGGCCGCTTTGCAGCATCGCAGCCTGTGGCGCGATGCGGTCCGACGGTTTTTCAGGAATCGTCTGGCGGTTTTGGGCCTGGTGATCGTCCTGTTCTTTCTCTTCCTGGCGATTTTTGCGGACCTCCTGGCCCCTCATCCCTATGATAAGGTGTATTTCGACAAGGTGTTGCTGTTTCCCTTTGTGGACCCGGCGTTTCCTTTGGGTACCGATGATGTGGGGCGGGACTATCTGAGCCGACTGATCTACGGCGCTCGGACCTCCATGACGGTGGGGTTGACCGTCCAGCTGATCGCCCTGAGCATTGGGGTGCCTCTGGGGGCGTTGGCCGGCTTCCGTGGCGGCAAGACGGACTTCCTGATCTCTCGTCTGATCGACGTGATGACTGCCTTCCCCGGCCTGCTCTTCGCTATCTTTCTGATCACCGTCTTCGGCGGGGGGCTGTCGAAGGTGATCCTGGTGCTGGGCTTTACGAGCTGGGTGGGAATCGCCCGCCTGGTCCGTGGCCAGCTGCTCTCCTTGCGGGAGAAGGAGTATGTGGAGGCGGCGCGCTGTATTGGTGCCTCGGAATGGCATATCATCTTTCGTCATCTGCTACCCAATTCCCTGACGCCGTTATTGGTCGCCGTTAGCTTCGGCATTCCGGCGGCTATCTTTGGCGAGGCGGGGTTGAGCTTCCTGGGAATCGGCATCAATGATCCTCTTCCCAGTTGGGGGAAGATGGTGGGGATTAGCAGCGCTTACGTGCGAGTGTACTGGCACCTCGCTCTCTTCCCCACGTTGCTGATCGCGCTTACCATGCTGGGGTTCACCTTCGTGGGCGATGGTCTGCGCGATGCGCTGGACCCCCGACTGCTGGAGTAGGAGGACGGGATCGGAGTCCCCCAGGCTCAGTTCATCGTGAGAGAGGCGGGATTATGAGAGAAGGATATCGCAGGCGGTGGATGCTTGTTCTTGTCTTGCTTTTGATGGGTTTGGCCCTGCTGGCCTGTGGCGCGCGTGAACGGGCGACCGAGCAGGCGGACGAGAGGGCCGCCCAGCTGGCGGGCGTCACGCCGTTGCCGACCCACGTGTTTGAGCAACCTACGACGATCATCACGGTGGCTGCCACGCCTACCGAGGAGGTGGACCTGGAGCGGGGCAAGCGACTCTATGAGGACCGAGGCTGTGCGGGTTGCCATGGCGCTCAGGGGGAGGGCGTGGAGGGCAAAGCGAAAGGCCTGGCCGGGACCCCGCTGACGGAGGAGGAGTTTACGGATATCCTTCGCACTGGTGGGAACGGTGAGCTCGGGAATGAGCACCTCTACGGCCTATACGGCCCGCAGGCCATCAGCATCTCCGGGATGAAGGCGCTCTATGCCTACGTCAAGTCGTTCCCGACGCAATAAGCGGCGCAGGAAGAACACGCGATCGCCCTGGATTGGCCGCGGCCTGATCCTGACGCTGGTCGTGGGGCTGATCGTCATCTTGTGGATGAGCCTGTATGTGCCCGGGCGATCGCTCTTCACGATGCCCACGCCCGGCACACCTCTGGCGGGGGGGACACCATATCCCGGCGTGGCAGCCACCGTGACCGCGGTGCGTCGACTACCCACGCTATCCGCCGAACAGGCGCGCCCTTATAACGAGATCAGCGCGCTGGTCCGCCAATGCGGCGAATTTCATCCCAATCGGCAGCGCGCGATCCTCCAGCACATGGCCTGGCTCACCCATCCCTCCGATGTGCCGGTGGAGCTCATCTCGATCTACGGCGACCAATGGCCCACCCGGCTGGTGTTCGGCGCCGCGTATCTGACGGCGGTCGAGTGGAAGGAGTCGGGGAGGAAGCAAGGATCCTGTCTGATCCCGGTGGGGACCCGGCTGAACGCGTTGCTGGTCGAGATGGGCGAGGAGCCGCTCAGCGATTTTCGGGAGTTTTGACCGCTCTTGCGGATATGTGAAGGATCCCCCCTCTTCGGCAGGAAAGCTCTGCGAGCGTGATGTCGCCTCGCAGAGCTTTTTTCTTTGCATGGCGTTGCCTCCCTCATGGGGGTTGCCGGGGCAGGGGCGATTCATGAATCGCCCCTGCCCCCAGGTAGGTGGCGGCAGATCAATTCCCCGTCTGAGAAAAAGCCCACAGGAGGCGCCATTCATGCAGCGCTGCTCACAAAATGGTCTCCCGTGGGCTCACCGACACTAGACAGGGAGACTACCGGCTTGCTACCGCGTGTGTATTTGCCAGCCTATCGGTAGTGTATCTTTTTCGGTGGAGATATAGCAGGGAGCTTTGAGGAGCGCAGCCCCTCAAAGGAAACCTCCCGGTTTCCGCCCCTCACCTGCCTCGCTCGGCCTTGCCCACCCGAATCAGGCCGGGAAAGGACAGGTGCAAAGTGGAAAAAGAGGATGTTTTGGCGGAGGGAGGTCCCTCCGCACCTCCCCTGTGGGCTTGCGATGGACCTGGCGGAATTTCCACCATCTTGGATACACTGCCGGCCTATCAGATCGGTAGGCAGAAGGACGAGTTGATGGTATAATACATGTAGGAACGATCACATACTTGTTGCACACTTGTTAGGTCTGTTACACACGGTCTTCTTGCGCTTCTTTGCTTTCCGCGTCATCGACGCCCGTCATGCTTTCCACCCAGATCTTTGCATCTCGTGGCGCATCGTCGTTTGTGGCGTCAGAGTGAAGGGCGTGTTGGGTGGGGGAGGATCAAGATGGCGGGCATGCAGATGGCCCCCTTATGCCTGGCCTGCGGCTTCGCCCTGTTCGTCACGGGGTTGGCGACCTTCGTAATGGGACAGGCGATCCTTCTTTCCTTACCTCGCGGTCACCGTCTCCCGTTAGCCCGACAGCTTCGCTATCTAGGAGCTTTCGCCTTGGTGCAGTGCCTGGCGACTTGGTTAAGTGCGGCTTTGCTTTGGGGATTGGTGGGTGGACTGGCAATCCGCCATATCCAAGTCGGCCTTTCGGCGATCGCCGCCGCCCTGTTGGCGCGATTTGGCTGCGAGATCCTTTTGCGGCGCGCCCACCGCTATGCAGCATATCTGCGGAACATACCGTTCGCGTTGGGCGGGATCTGTTTGGCCGCCGTACTGGCCGAGGCGCTTGTATTGGCACGGGAGGGGGTTGCTCAACTCCTGACGATAAGTGGTCTGTATCTTCCAGGTGTGACATTGGCGGCCATGGCCTTTTCCACCCTTCGTGTGGAACTGCGGGCGATGGGCTTGAACAGCTCCGATCGGGATGCCCGGTTCGTCTCTGCCTCGTTTGTTCTGCACGCTGTCGTCGTTGGATCGATGATCCTGCCGGTTGATCTTTTGCCTTCGTGGCGGAACATTTCGTTTCGTCACTATGCGGTAGCGCTGGCGAATGTGGCGTTACCGTTAACCGTCTTACTTCTAACCATCGGCATCCTGCGCTTTCTGCGCTTCTCTGATCTGGA
Source organism: Chloroflexota bacterium (assembly GCA_024277095.1). GTDB lineage: Bacteria > Chloroflexota > Anaerolineae > DUEN01 > DUEN01 > DUEN01. The sequence continues at coordinate 3,481 of JAJRVX010000529.1, read as the reverse complement.
GACGCAGCGGTACATCGAATCTCTGGAGAGGGAGCGCCTGGAGGCGCTCAAGAGGGCCGAGGAAGCGCAAGTACAGCTGGTGCAGGAGGTCGCTCATCTGGGGGCACAGCTGGAGTCGGTAGCGTGGCGGCGCGTTCGTCGAGCGCTGTCGGATGATCAGGATCTTGCTCGGTGGCGGGAGAGCCTTCAGACCGTGGCCGTCGCCCAGGAACGTGAGCGCATTAGCCAGGAGTTACATGATGGAATCGCCCAATTGGTGGGCTATATCGACCTTCGGGTTCAAATGGCCCGCCGTGCCCTGCTGGCGGGGAGGATGTCGGAGGTGGCTGTGGCCCTGCAGGAGGTAGAGATTCTGGCTCAAAGGATGCAGGGCGAGATCCGTGAGGCCATCCTGGGATTGCGCTGTGGGGGCGCGTCGAGTGATATGGTGGTGTGCCTCAGCGAGTATCTGAAGCACTTTCAGGAGCGTTGGGGGATCGTGGTCGAGCTATCGATTGAAGATGCGGATGCGTTGGTGTTGTCGTCCCTGGTGGAGCTTCAGCTCCTGCGTGTGATTCAGGAGGCGTTGAGGAACGTGCGCCAGCATGCCGCAGCCCAACATGTCTGGATTACGTTTCGGGTGGATGGCAGTACGGTTGTGGTGATGATTGAGGATGACGGGAGGGGGTTCAAGCCCGACGAGGTACAGAGTGGGCATTTTGGCCTACGATTGATGCGGGAGCGGTGTGAGAGCGTTGGGGGGACGCTACGCGTGGAGAGCGTCATTGGTAAGGGAACCAGGGTGGAGGCGCGGTTGCCTTTGGACGCGTGTGGTGAGGAGGAAGGGGTCTATGAAGCCCATTTCAGTCCTGATCGTGGATGATCATGCCCTCTTTCGCCAGGGAGTAGTCAACCTGCTGGCCGAATTCGAGGAGATTCGTGTGGTGGGCGAGGCATCCACTGCGATGGAGGCGCTTATTGCCGTCCGACGGTTGCATCCCGATGTGGTGTTGATGGATATCCGCATGCCTGGGGCATCCGCTTTCCCGGTGATCCGACGCATCAAGCAGGAGCTGCCGGAAGTGCGAGTGGTCATCTTGACGATGTCAGAGGCGGCTGACGATCTCTTCGAGTCGATCCGGGCCGGTGCCGAGGGGTACATCTTGAAAGACACGCGGGTGGAGGATCTCGTGCGCATGCTCACAGGGCTCTTTCGGGGAGAGACCCCGATCTCAGGCATCATGGCGACCAAGATGTTGAAAAAGTTTGTCGGTCAGACCGATGGGGGAAGGCGACCTCCAGGCGCTGATGAGCTGACCGAGCGTGAGCGAGAGGTGCTGGCCCTGGTGGCGAGGGGAGCATCGAACCTGGAGATCGCTTGTCAGTTGCATATCAGCGAGAACACTGTCAAGAAGCACCTGCGGAGCATCCTGAGCAAACTACATCTTCGGAATCGGGTGGAGGCCGCGATCTACGCGTTGCGAGAGGATCTGATTGCCGGGACGCATTTGGAATGAAGTATGCGGGGTTGGCCGGCAGGGGATACTCCTTCTGGGAAGAGCCTTGTGGTGAATTTAGCGGCCGGCGGGATGCGCCTTTTTGGGCCACTCTGTGGTATACTTTTGAGTACCTGATGTGGTCGCGAAGGGGAATAGCCATATCAGGGGAGAGGGGCTAGAATGGGTTGGGGCGGTCATGAGCGTTTGCGGCCCAGCAGGGTCTATCCTTCAGCAATTAAAAATCCAACGCATCGAGGAAGGAGGATATCATGAAATTGGTCCGGGACATCTTACAAACCAAGGGGTATGATGTCTGGTCTGTCTCGCCGGACGCCATGGTTTATGAAGCTCTTCAGGTGATGGCGGACAAGAACATCGGCGCCGTTGTCGTGCTGGAAGACGGAGAGGTGGTTGGGATCTTCTCAGAGCGGGATTACGCCCGAAAGGTGATCCTGGAGGGGCGGTCTTCGTTGAACACGCCGGTGCGGGAGATCATGACGTCGAAAGTGTACTATGTGCATCCTGGGCAGTCTTTAGAGGAGTGCATGGCGCTGATGACGGAGAAACACATTCGGCACCTCCCCGTGCTTGAGAATGATCGACTGATCGGCATTATCTCCATCGGTGACGTGGTCAAGGCGATTATCTCAGATCAGAAAGTCACCATTCAACAGCTTGAGAACTACATTCTGGGCCGCGGGTATGGACAGTAGTCAGCCTCGTGGGGGGCAAGGTCATCGGGCACGTGCGGCTTCCTCCGAGGTGATATCGATCTGACCATTCGCTTGCAGTGCCATTCGCATATGTAAGTATCCCTTTGGGCCATCGCAAGATGGCCTTTTTTGGTGCCCGAAAATAGTCATCAAGGGGCTGGCGGTGACGCGAGTTGGGTCATAAACTAAAGTAGGGGAAGTGGGCTTGATCGTTGGATCGCTCATCGTGATGACCAGGCCGGTTGTGAGAAAGGAGTGGATTGCCATGGTATCGCCGGAGGTCTTTCGTAAGTCCCTTTTTTTCGTCCCGATGAATGAGGAGCAGCTCGCCCGGCTGGCTGGAATTTCTGAGGAGGAAGATTACCAGCAGGGAGAGGTCATTTTCAACGAAGGGGATCCTGCCGACAAACTTTATTTGATCTTAAGCGGCGCTATCGAGTTGCAGATGTGTATTGACGTGCTGGATCGCATGATCCCGGTAGATGTTTTGGGGCCTGGTGAGGTCGTGGGGTGGTCCACGCTGGTATCGCCCTATCGGTATACGGCCAGCGGGGAGGCACGCACGTCGACCCGAGTGGTGGCCGTTGATAGCGCTGCGTTGCGGAGATTGGCTGAGGAGGATCCGTCGTTGGGATATCATCTGTACCGCCAGGTGGCCAGCGTGATCGCTCAGCGCCTGCGCGATACGCGTCTCCGTCTGGCCAGCCTGTTGCCTGCTCCCGGCTAAAGGATAGGGGGTGTCATCATGGAGAGGGACATGGCCGTTGAAGGAGCCTCCTTCACCACGTCGTTCTATGCCAGCCTGCAGGAACTGCCGGATGGTGAGCGAATTCGGACCTGTTTGCAGTGTGGGACATGCAGCGGCGTGTGTCCCTTCGGATATGTTATGGACTTCCCGCCGAGTAGGATGATCGCCGCACTACGCGTGGGGATGTTCGACCGCGTGGTGACCGGTGATGATGTCTGGATGTGCGTCTCGTGCTACGCCTGCACCCAGGTTTGTCCCTCTCAAATCCCGCTGACGCTTGGCCTGATGACCCGGACCAAAGAAGAGTTACTCCTTGAAGGAAAGGTCCCGACCGAGCTTCAAGATGCGTTGGCGAATTCCCAGCGATATGGCAACCCACTGGGGGAGTCGCCGCGCAGGCGGGCTGATTGGGCCAAAGGTATCGAGCCCGAAGTCACCGTCATGGCGAAGGCTCGACGGCCTGTCGATGTCCTGTGGTTCGTCGGCGACTATGCTTCCTATCACCCTCGCGTGCGGCATGTCAGTTGGGCACTGGCCGGGGT
>JAJRVX010000528.1:0-16641 GCA_024277095.1 Chloroflexota bacterium | reverse complement strand
GTCGCTTTTTCCCTCCACGGGCGGTCGCACCTGAAAGGGGAGGCGTGGAGGGGAAATCCCTCCGCAGAAACCCCCTTTTTCTCGCCTTTTCCCTGCCTGGTTGGGGCTTTGGCCGGTGGCCTCCGGCCCCACGGGGCAGGTGAGGGGCTGAAAATAGATTTCTTCGGAGGACTAAGAGATGCGGGGCCACGCTTCCGTATCGCTTCATTTGATACCAATGGGGGCGATTTCACACCCCCTACGATTCGGTCGCCGGATCGCGAGTTAACGTTCCTGGGTGGATAGGTCAAACGGGAACGTCCACAGGTAATCTACCAGCGCCCACAGCTCCTGCTCGGTGAAGATCGTCCCCCAGTAGGGCATGCCCGTGCCCATGCCGCCCCGTACCAGCTTGCCGTAGTAGATCATGCCGGTGCCGCCGGCCATGGATCGGGCGTCCGTGAAGTCGGCCGGCGATTGCGGCCCGTGCTTCCCTTGCAGATCGCGCTCCACGGAGGACGAGAGCAACGACGCTGCCGCGGGCCCCTGTCCGTCCCCGTTCTCGCCATGACAGGCGGCGCAGTTGGTCTGGTACAGTTCACGGCCCAGTTCCACGCTCTCGGCGGGGGTGCCCTCGCGCCAGAGGAAGGCGACCACGTCCCACAGGTCCTCCTCTGGCATCCGGCCCAGGGGCGCCAGCGCGAGATCCGGGACGCGATCCTCCTGAAGCACCTCGAACACCTGGGCGGGGCTTTGTCGGCGCAGGTCCAGCCGGGCCAGCACCTGGCCGGGGGGGGGCATCTCGGGCGTTCTCTGCCAGATGGCGGCCCCACGTGTTGCGGAGGGGCGCCTAGCGGGGAAGATCTCTGCCAGGTGAGGCGCGTCGAGATCGATCCCCTCGGCCTGCCAGTCGGTCTGAGGGGGATCGACGGGCTCATTCACGGCGGAGGGATCCTGGGGATCGTACACCTCCAGGGTGCCGCGCATGCGCCAGTGCCCCTCGGCACACCAGGTGGTGCAGTAGAAGGTATATCGTCCGGCCCGCTGCGGGGTGAATTCCACAACCTTGGGCTGTCCCGGATAGACCCAACCGGCGTCCACCCCCATCTTGCCGATGGCGAACCCATGGACCACATCGTCGCTGGTGAGGATCAGGCGCACGGGCCTGCCCACCTGCACCCGTACCGTCTCCACCGACCATCCCCCGCGCTCGGGGAGGCGGCCGATGATCTCTACCTCCTGCACGTTCGCGCTCAGCAGCGGGCGCAGGCCGAACTGATAGCCCAGGGCGGCGGCGGGCAATCCCACGACGATGAGCAGGACGATCGCCAGCGCGATGGCCTCCTGTCGCCTCCACCTCCTAATCTCCAATCTCCCAATCCCCAATTCTCTACTCCTCGATCTCCCACATCGTCTGGGAATCGACGAAAGACGACCGACGAACGACGAAGGACGGCCCGGTTACCCCAAATATAGCCCAAGAAAGCCTAAGGTCGCCGCAAGCAGGAAGACGGCGATGGGCACCACGCCCCGCAATGCCTGTTCGGGCGCCGAGGCGTGCTCGTTGGCGATGCGCCAGGCGATGTAGAGCCCGAAGACCAGCCCGATGATCAGGATCGGCACCTGCAGGTATGGGATCCGGGCGGGGAAGTAGGGCGTCCAGGGGAAGTCCCGGGTGCCCAGCAGGTTCCATCCCCAGCCGAACGGGTCGGACAGCACCGGCAGCGCGTAGGAGATGTTCACCAGCACGAAGGACAGGCTGAAGGCGATCCAGGCCATCAGCCCCAGCGGCACCAGCGCGTAGGCGAAGTCGATGAAGAGCCGGCGGGTCGGCGCGTGACTCAGCCGTGCCCATCGCCGGCTCAGCCAGGTGGCCACGTAGAAGAGCCCGGGCACGATGGCGAGGTTCATGGCGACGAATCCGATCGCGTAGATCACCCAGGCCCTCCAGTCCTCCATGTTGGCGGCATCTTTGAGCTTACCCCATGGCCCCAGCAGGATGGCCGAGTAGAGGAGGGCGCAAGTCGACATAATGAATGCCTTGTACGCCTCGTCCAGCCCCCGCTCTTTGGGAACGAGCAGGTCCATCCCGGGTGGTCGCAGGTTGAGCGCCACGTTGTTCATGGAGCAGGTCTTCAGGCACTCGGTGCACAGACCGCAGTAGGCGTTCCGCTTCAGGCTGCCGGGGAAGACCAGCCAGGGGCAGCCGAACCCGTTCTCGCTGCCCAGGTAGCATTCCTTCGTCTTGTGGCGTCGGCACACCTCGGGGTCCTTCACCCGCAGCTCCAGGGGGGCGATCATGCTGTACAGGCCGATGAAACCGCCCACCGGGCAGACGTAACGGCAGAAGATGCGGCGCTCGTACAGCAGGCTGAGCCCGATGGCCAGGAGGACGAAGGCCAGAAGCACCCATCCTGTGACGGCCGGCCGCGTCAGGATGATGGCGCTGAAGACGGCCACGCCGAGGAAGGCGAGATTCTGGATCCAGATGTTCTTGAGCCGATTGGGCCAGCGCTTGCCCAGGGTGCGAAGCGGGCGCGGGGTGATGAACGCCCGGCGCTGGAGCCATTCGCCGGGTGCAGGGATGGGGCACACGGCGCACCACAACCGGCCGGCCAGCGGCACCAGCAGGCTGATCACCAATGCCCACCACACGATCCAGACGAAGATGATGCCGAAGTTTCGGTTCCCGACCGGCGTCCCCACCAGGCTGGTCAGGATCGCCAGGACGAAGAAGCCCAACGTCGCGGCGATGAGCGTGAATTGCAGGGGGCGCCATCGGAGGATGGCGTCCAGCCAGCGGATGGACGTCAGCTCGAATCTGGGGACGCTGACGGGGTGGGGCGCCGGGGCCCTGCGGCGGCGCGGGGCGGATGCCCTGGCCTGGGTCATCGGGCCACCTCCCGGGAGCGCGTGTACAGGAAGGCCAGCGCGCCGGTTGCGGCGATGACCGTCAGGGCGATAGCGCGCCATAGAAGCGTGTTCGGCCCCACGACCAGCTCGCCGATCATGAAGGGGTGCAGGCTGCCGCAGCTTACGGAGCAGCGATAGCGGAACTTCCCCGCCCGATCTGCGACGAAGGTCGCCTGGGCGGAGACCCCCGGCACGGCTTTGAGATTCACATCATAGCCGTCCAGGTACAGCCCGTGTACCACGTCGGTCGCGTGCAGCACCAGCGTCACCTGGTCTCCCCGGTTCACGTGCAGTCGGGGCGGGTCGAAGGCGAACTGCCGCGCGTTGACGTGGATCACCCGCTGGGTCGGGGTGGCCCTCTCACCCGGCCATGGGAGGACCGCGGCCCCAATGGCCAAAGCCGTGGCGAGGATGAGCACAAGGGTGCTGGCCTTCACGGATCGGCTACTCCACAGGCTGTGTGTCGGTCGGCGGGCCGAACTGGCTGTACTTCCGATCGATGGCCGCCCGGATCGTCTTCAGGTCTTTGCCGTCTTTCAACCCTTTCATCACGTCACGCGTGATGTCCACGCAGATGCCTCAGCCATAGGCGTGGGAATCGAAGACGATCTGCCCGTCGGCGGAGCTATCGTCCTGCACATAGCACATGTAATTGCTCTGGTGGCCCATGCCGCCACAGCCGCAGTAGCAGGGGATCTTCTCCAGGATGTCCTTGTTGGCCAGGGCGAATTGATACGCCTCCCGCACGTTGATCGGCGCCTGCTGAAGCGTGGGCGGCAGCTCCGACGCCGGAGCCATCTTGAGTTCGACCTTGGATCCGCCACACGCGCTGAGCCCCCCGGTCAGTAGTAGAAAGGTGAGCAAGAGCGGTGAGAGCAGCTTCTTCACGGTATGTCGCATCGTGCGTGATCGACCTCCTATTTTGAGTGCGGCGTTATGGTGAAGGTGAGCGCATCATAACGGCCTGGAGGCCTTCTGGCCATGACGCCGGTCATGTGCGCTTTCTCACGCGGCCGTCTGCGGTCCCCTGGCGGCCTGCATGTCTGGGATATCCTCCTCGGCGGTCATCAGGCGATCCGCCCAGGGCAACCCGAAGAAGGCGATCCCCCACGCGCCCAGCACGCCGGTGATGAGCCGCATCCACCAGTTGAAGGTGCCGAAGTGATCGCCGGCGTAGAAGCCTGGCCACGCGTGGCCCGTCAGCGTCGCCAGCCAGGCGTTCGTGTCACGGAATCCGCCTCCGGACACGCCGTACAACAGGTCGTTGAGCCAGTGCGTGCCCCCATCCAGGGCCATCGGGGCCAGCAGGGCGATGAACGCCCACAGCGGGATGGGGGGCAACGGCCGGCCTCGCCGCCTCCGCAGCCAGGCGTACAGCGCGCCGTACACCGGGATCATCCCGTAGAAGCTGATCATGCGATCGCTCCAGGCGACCTTCCACCCCATCTCCGGCGAGCCGTAGAAGAACCGCAGGTGCCAGGGATTGGTGGATGGGTAGACCCGGTTGATCTCGTCCAGGGTGTACGTCAGCTTCTCGCCGAAGAGGAACCAGCTGCGCTGCGGCAACTGATGACAGAACGGGATGTACATCGTGTAGATCAGCTTGCCCAGCCAGGTCCAGCCGGCCGCCATGGCCACCGGCGCCAGGAAGGGCAGCGTGACGAAGATCCCCATCCCGATCAGGAGGATCGCCAGCCAGTGCCGCGCCACGCGGTCGATGATCGCGTCGATGCGGCGCGCGATGGTGGCGCTGGCTGATGCGGAGGCTGCCCCCGCCGCAGACGGTGTTGGAGGCAGGCCGGGAGATATCGAATCGTTCATCGTGTACGTTTCCCTCGGTGAGCCAACATCAGGTACGCGGCCGCGATGAGCAATGTGAGCCCCGCGGCTACCCACATCATCGTCTGGACAGACACGCCCGGGGGCAGGCCCGGCCGTGTGCGTAGGGGACCGTAATCCACCCAATCGTTGAAGAGGAACCAGGCGCCCAGGCCCAGGGCGACGGGACGGGTCAGCCGCGTGTAGTACAGAAGGAGCAGCCCTTCGGCGATCATGATGGAGTGGGTGAAGGTCATGGCCATGCTTTCCAGGGTGAAGGGGCCTCCGTTCGTCCAGTAGAGGGACCAGAACACCACCGTCCACAGCCCATATTTGATGATGCCGAAGGCGGCATACGCGTTGAGGAACGGCCAGCCCGGCCGCCTGCGCAGGATCAGCGCCAGCGCGGGCAGCACCATGAAGGTGCTGCCGGGGGAGTCGGGGATGAAGGGCCAGAGATACCAGGGGCTGGCCAGCAACTGCCTCCCGTACCAGTAGATCACGCCCGCGACCGCGCCGATCCCGTTGCCGATGAAGATGGCCGCGACGATCGGCGGCGACAGCGCCCAGGAGATCAACGATGGGAGATATGCCGTTGGAGATCGCTTGCCCGTCACGATGCCGTTCACGGTCTCCGCGTCCTCAGTGGATTCGCCCGCGAGCTTCGATGGCCGCCCTTATGTGGCGGGTCATCTGGACAACGCTCCGGAGGGCGCTGATATGGCCATGCTCCCATCGCTGTCCGGTTCGGGAGGCTGGACGGCCTCCACGATCGCCTTCATCCCGTCGAATCCCGTGATCCGGACCTTCTGCCCGGGCTTCAGCCTCTCCGATGACACGACACTCCACACCTCCCCCCGGTAGCGGATCTGTCCGTAGGGATTGACCTCGGACACGACCTCGGCCACGACCCCGATCATCCCTTCTCTCCCCGTGATGACGGGCTGTCCCATTGCCCGGAAGATCTTCCTGTACAGGGCGAGGGAGGTCAGGGCCACCGCCAGGTAGATGGGCAGGGCCAGTGGGAGGGGGAGGATCACGAATAACACCAGGCCGATGATCGGCATGGATAGCAACAGATGACACCACATAAACGTCTCTCCTCGAAACCGTTTCGCTCGTCGTTGAGATACGGTAGGCTCCCTCATGGGTGTTGCCGGAGCAGGAGCGATTCATGAATCGCCCCATTGGTATCAAGTTAAGCGATGCGGAAGCGTGGTCCCGCATCTCTGGGGTGGCTCGGAGGGGCTACCACCCCTCCGAGGAAATCTGTTTTCAGCCCCTCACCTGCCCCGTGGGGCCGGAGGCCACCGGCCAAAGCCCCAACCGGGCAGGGAAAAGGCGAGGAAAAGCGTTTTTCTGCGGAGGGGTTTCCCCTCCGCGCCTCCCCTTTCAGGTGCGACCGCCCGTGGAAGGAAAAGGCGACAGGCGGGGGCCTCGCCCATGTTGTTAAGTTGATGCGAATCGGGCGCAGCGCCGCCGCTCTCCTACCATCCGGGACGTTTGATAGGGGAGCATGTCGCTTCTCGCTGATTCCCTCGCAAAAGTGAGATCATGCCTGGAACGGGCGCTGTCCGTTCTCCCCGTCCTCTTTCTCCAGGGTGATGGGCATAAGCTCCTGGGGGCGTTCGTCCCCGCATATGGGAGGCTCGGTCGCTCGCTCGATCCCTGAATCCCGGATCAGGCGTGGCACGATCGACTCCCATCCGACGGCCATGATGTGAATCCCCGAGATGCCGGGGGTATGCCTCAGGCGATCGATGATCTCCAGGGCGATCTGGACGCCCTCCTCCGCCGGGTCGGCCGCCTGCTCCATGCGATCGATGAGGGTCTGGGGCACGACGACCCCGGGCACGTGGTCGTTCAGATAGTGGGCCGCGTGCGCGCTGTGCAGGGGGGCCACAGCCGCCAGGATGTACGTTCGCTCCAGCAGGTTCCGTTTGTCCAGCTCCTCCAGCCAGCGCTCGAAGGTGTCAAAGTCGTAGATGGGCTGTGACTGGAAGAATTGGGCGCCGGCGTTGATCTTCTTCTCCATGCGCAGCGCCTCGAATCTGGGATTGGACGCGTAGGGCGAGGCCGCAGCTCCCAGGAAATAACGGGGGGGCGTCTTTAACGTGCGTCCGTCCAGCAACCTGCCCTCGTCTCGCATCCGCCGCAGGATCCACAATATCTGGATGGAATCCACGTCCAGCGGCTCCAGCACCGTCATGGGCGCCGGCCCCAGTTTGGGATGATCGCCGGAGATGCAGAGGATGTTGCGGATGCCCAGCGCGCTGGCCCCCAAAGCGTCCGCCTGGATGGTGATTCGGGTGCGATCCCGGGCCGTCATCTGCAGGACGGGCTCCACGCCGCAGTCCAGACAGATCAGCGCCGACGCCAGGCTGGACATGCGGGGCGTGGCCGATGCGCTGTCGATGAAATTAGCGGCGTCGATGTACCCGGACAGCATGTGTGCCTTCCTGTCCACGGGGCGGCCGGTGGAGGAGCGCGGCGGCGCGATCTCGGCGGTCACCACGAAGGCGCCGGACTTCAGGCGGGCCTCCAGATTGGACATCGCGCCTTCATAGGCCGGCGGGTGGGGCTGATCGTCCCCCTGCCACCAGTCGGGCTGGCGCACCTCGTAGAAGAACTGCTCCAGCGCCTGGGACAGTCGCCGGCGGTCGAGGGCGTCCCGTACTCTCAGGCCCAACCCTCCTCGTCGCCTCCAGTGGCGGTAGAGGTCCAGCCAGGTCTCCCGCCCCATACGGCGTCCGTCCAGGGGCGCCTGGATCTCCAGCAGCCTGTCCATTCGTCCCATGCGCTCGGATCGTTCGTAGATCCTGTACCAGACGCAGGGGCGTGTGGGATCCACGTAGCACCGTTCCGGCGTGGAGCCTCCACAGGGGCCGTTTCGCAACCCCTTCGGACAGGCCATCGGGCAGATGAAGGCCGTCTCCTGCAGGATGCAGTTGCCGCACATCCGACACCCGAAGAGCGCCCCCTTCACCGCTCGCTCGAAGGCGGTAAGCCACCGTTCGAGGCGGGGAGGCGGCTCCATGGGGTAGTAAGGCGGCTGAAAACGTCTTGGCGTGAAGAGTGGCATCCTTTTCGTTCCTTGGATTGGGGGGTAGCGAAGGATTGTGCTCTCCGCTACCCCCATGGATGAGATGTCCCCCGCAGGACGTCCGGTTGTTAGGCTCCGTCGGATGGCGTTAGTTCACCGAGCGCGGGGACGGCAGCGGCGTCGAAGGCGTCTCCGCCGGGCTCCCCTCGGTTCGGCTGGGCGTCGCCTCGTAGCTGGGCCGGATATCCACTCTGCGCAGCCGGTTTGCGTTGGTGACCACCGTGATCGAGCTGGTCGCCATGGCGATCTCCGCCAGCACCGGGTGCATCCAGCCGATGATGGCCAGCGGGATCATGGCCACGTTGTAGAAGAAGGCCCAGAACAGGTTCTGCTTGATCTTGCGGAACGTGGCGCGACTCAGATTGATGGCCTCCACCACGCCCGTTAACTCGCCGCGCACCAGGGTCACATCGGAAGCCTCGATGGCGATGTCGGTGCCGGTGCCGATGGCGATGCCCACGTTGGCCTGCGTCAGCGCCGGGGCGTCATTGATGCCGTCTCCAACGAAGGCCACCAGGCCGAACCGCTCCTGCAGCTTTTGCACCTCGGTCACCTTGCCGTCCGGCAGCACCTCCGCCAGCACGTGGTCGATGCCCACCCGGCGGGCGATGGCCTCCGCCGTCCGCTGGTTGTCGCCGGTGATCATGGCCGTCTGGAGCCCCATCTCTCGCAGCTCACGGATGGCGGCCACCGAATCCTCTTTCAGGGTATCGGCCACGGCGACGACCCCGGCCAGTTGACCGTCCACGGCCACCAGCATGGCCGTCTTGGCCTCCTCCTCCAGGCGACGAAGCGTGTCCTCCAGGGGGGCCGGGTCCAGGCCGTGCTCCCGCATCAACCGACGGGAGCCCACCAGCACCTGGCTGCCGTTCACCGACGCCATCACCCCTTTCCCCCGAACCGCCTGGAACGCCTCCGGCTCGGCCAGGGGCATCTCCTCCGTCTGGGCCCGCTCCACGATGGCGCGACCCAGCGGGTGCTCGCTGCCTCGCTCGGCCGACGCGGCCGCCTTCAGCAGGGCCTTCTCGTCGAACCCGTTCACGGGGACGATGTCCGTCACCTCTGGCTTGCCCTTGGTGATCGTTCCCGTCTTGTCGAAGATGATCGCTTTCACGTCCTTCAGCGTCTGGATCGCCTCGCCGGTGCGGATGAGGATGCCGTGCTCGGCCCCCATGCCGCTGCCCACCATCAGCGCCGTCGGCGTCGCCAGGCCCAACGCGCACGGGCAGGCGATGACCAGGACGGCCACGGTGGAGACGATGGCCAGGGTGATCACGCTCAGGTCGGGATTCACCCAGGGCAAGAAGGACCCTGCCTGCACCAGGACCCGCATCGTATCCGGGAAGATCAGCCAGGCGACAAAGGTGAGCACGGCGATCCCGATGACGACCGGCACGAAGACGCCCGTTACCCGGTCGGCGAACTCCTGGATGGGCACCTTGGACCCCTGGCACTCCTCCACCAGCTTGATGACCTGGGCCAGGAAGGTGTCCTTGCCCACCTTGGTGGCCTTCACCTTCAGCAGCCCCTCCTGGTTCACCGTAGCGCCGATGACCTCGTCGCCGGGGTGCTTGTTCACCGGCATGCTCTCGCCGGTGGCCATGGATTCGTCCACGGCGCTCTCCCCTTCGATGATGACACCGTCCGTGGGGATCTTCTCGCCGGGGCGTACGACCATGATGTCGCCCACCTGGACTTCCTCGATGGGGATCTCGATCTCCTGCCCATCTCGCAGCACGCGGGCGGTCTTGGCCCCCAGCTCCAGCAGCTTACGGATGGCTTGGGAGGCCCGTCCCTTGGCCGTCTCCTCCACGTAGCGCCCCGTCAGGTGGAAGGCCATGATCATGGCCGCCACGCCGGCGTAGTTCGCCACCGGGAAGAAGAAGGCCGCCGGCCCGGTGAGCAGGGAGACGCCGGTGCCCAACGCGATGAGCGTGTCCATGTTGGCGTACCCGTGTAGCACCGCCGTCAGGCCGCTTCGGTACGTCTTGCGGCCGACCCAGAACAGCACAGGCAGCGCCAGGACGATCATGCCCAGGTTGTAGATGGTGGCGTTGGGCCAGACGATGCCGAAGAACATCTCCGCGAACATCCAGAGGATGATCGGGATGGTGAACCCCCAGGCGACCCACATGCGGAAGCGTGCCTCATGCATCTTGCGCTCGGCCTCGTCCTCCTCCGACTCCTCGCCGGCGCCCTCCTCTTGGGCCAGTTCCAGCACCTCGTATCCCGCGTCGGCCACGGCCCGCTTGAAGTCCGCCAGCCCCGCCACGCCCGGGACGAAGGTCACCGTGGCCTTCTCGGTGGCCAGGTTCACCGCGGCATCCAGGACGCCCGGTACCTTCTTGAGGGCCTGTTCGATGTGATTGGCACAGGAGGCACATGTCATGCCGCCGATGGGCAGGATCAGCGTCTCCGTGGGGACGTCATAGCCGGCGTCCCTCACCGCCTGAATCAGCGCCGTCAGAGGGACCGCCCCATTGCTGAACGTGACGGTCGCCTTCTCCGTGGCCAGGTTCACCTGGGCTTCGGCCACGCCTGGCACGTTCTTGAGCGCCTGGCCGATATGATTCGCACAGGAAGCGCAAGTCATGCCTGTGACAGGAAGGATGATCTGTTTCTCCGTCATCATTGCCTCCGACTTTCATACGTTCGCACTACCGCTTACTCGCTGCCCACACATCCTCCATGTCTTTTCCTCCTGCCTGTCCAGCAAAGAGTCAAGGCATGTTGGGAATGAGCTACGGGATCTGCCCTGTTCTCCTTCTGCGGGTGGAACTCCCACGCCCCACCTGCGGCGGCATAAAAGCCACCGCCAGGGCGATGATCCCATGCGCTCCCTATTGTGCCTCTATGGGGGTGACAATACCAGCGCTATTCAACCTATTGGCACCCGCGCCAAAAGGCGTATATCCCCGGTCCGGTATCCTCCCAACCTTCAAAGGGCCCCGCCGCCCGGCGTCGTTGGCGGGCGATGGGGCCCAATAGTGAAGGGATGCGGGCGGCATGAGAACGAGCGCCGCCCGGCTCCCCATCAGCGGATCATCAGCTCGTGGCCTGCGGCCTTCCATGCGTTGAATCCGCCATCCAGCTCCATCACGTTGGTGTATCCCAGGCCGACCAGCGTCCTGGCAGCCGCTGTGCTCATGGAGCCGCTGCGGCAGTACAGGACGATGGGGGCATCCTTGTCGGGCAACTGGTCAAGGTTTTGAGCGATCTCATTGAACGGGATGAACTGGTCGGTCCCCGGGATCTCCCCTTCGTAGGGGATGTGGACGTTGACCAGGGTGAAACCCTTGCCCGGGAGCATCTCCGCGAGCTGTTGGACGGTGATATCGGCGAAGCCGTCCATGTTCTTCGAGAACATCGGCATGGACGCCGTTGCGGGGGCCTGGCGTATGGGCGCTGAGACCGCCTGGACGCCATAGGCGCCCTCGCCCACCCGGACGGTGCGCACCACCTCGCCGTTCTCCGTGTCGATGATGGAGACCGTGGCGTCGCCGTTGTTGCTCGCCAGGAGCCATCGCCCATCCCGGCTCAGGTCGATCTGTTCCGGCTTCTGTCCGACGGAGATCCTGCCGATGACTTCTCCGGCCTTCAGGTCCACGATGGCCACCGCGTTCTCCTTGCTGAGCGCCACGTACGCGATCCTCCCATCCGGGCTGATGCGAACGGCATGGGCGCCCTGCCCCACCGGGATGGTGGTCTGCGTTTCGGCCGGGACATCGATCACGCTCAGGGTGCCGTCCCCCTTGTTCGTGACGTAGGCGATCTCCCCGTTGGCGCCGCCGATGGCCACACCTCGTGGCTTCCGGCCGACGGCGAAGGTTTTGACCACCTGCCTGGTCTCCGTGTCCACGACGGTCATGGTGCTGTCGCCGCTGGTCGCCAGGTAGAGCCATCGGCCATCCGGCGTGAGCTCGCCATCGTGAGGCTCGCTGAGCCCCGGTATCGTCGCCACCACCTGCCATGAGGCCGTATCCACGACGCTGACCGACCCCTCGTCCGTGTTGGTCACGTAGACCCAGCGGCCATCCGGGGATGGCAGCGGATGCGTGGGGCCCTGGCCGACGGGGACGCGAGCCAGGATCTCGCCGGTGGCGGTATCGATGGCCCACAGGCTGTTCCCGCTGGCCTCTTCTTCCATATCCATATCCATGCCCATGCCGCCCATGTGGTCGCCGGACTTGGACGACTCGCCCATGGGCTGGCCTGCCTTGTCACCCGGGGATGACTCGTGGGCGCCCGCCTCCCGGTCATGCCCTCCCGCGTTGATGACGTACAGGATGCGCCCATCCGGGCTGGCGTTGAGGATGTGGGGGTTGATCCCCACCGGGATCGTGGCGACGACCTCGCCGGTCGCCAGGTCGATGGCGCTCAGGGAATCTTCCATGCCGTTGGCCACCCAGATCGTGCCCTGGACCTCCGTGGGCGCCGTCTCCGCTTCCGTGGTGGGGGATATGGCCTCGCTGGCCTCAGCCGGCGCCGCGACAGTGGCAGGCTCTCGCATCTGCTCCGCTTCCGTCGGCGCCTCCGGGGATGGCCCCGGCGTACAGGCAACCGCCAGGAGGGCCAGTCCACCAAAGGCGATTCCTATGAACCATTTCTTCGGTATAGACAAGATGGATCTCCTTTATGAGTGGTATGCGGCCTCATCTCAGGCCATCCGTAGGTTAGGGGGGAAGCACGACAGATCGGTTAAGGGAGTGTGAAGGTTTTGTGAAGACGCGGCCCGGGCACGTGGGTGGTGCGCCCGGGCCTGGCATCTCCGAGGTTTCTGCGCCCATATCTGCGGGGCGCTTGCTCTCGATATGTCCGCCCGCGCCCTCTCCCGGCCTCCGTCAGCGCAGCTCCATGAGGATCTCGTCGCCGTCCCGCAGCGTGTACGTGGCGAAGTTTCGTGTGATCCTCCCGTTGACCCTGACGATCAGCTCCCCGTTGGCCGGGTTGCCGGGGCACTCCAGGACGCAATTCGGGCCGTACTCCACGCCCATCTGCTCCAGCGCCGCGCCCAGCGTCAGGTCGGGCTGGTGGATATCGATGAATTGCCCCCGCTCCAGGTTGGGTAGTGGCTCCTCCTGTCCGTTGCGAACGATCCGCAGGCGGGCATGCCAGTGCACCTGTTGCCTGTCCGATGGCTCCGGGACCACGTTCTCTGGCGCCTTCGCGTCCGAGAGGGCCCGAAGGGTGTACCGTTCGATGACCTCCGAGGACATGGCTCCCCGCCAGATGGCGATGATCACCCCCTGTCGGTTCACGAAGAAGCTGGTGGGGATGGCGAGGACCCGGTAGCGCCGGCTGACCGCGCCGGATTCGTCCAGCAGCACGGGGAACGTCAGGCCGAGCTCGTCGACGAAGCCCTGTACCCGGTCCTTCGGCTCCTCCAGGTCGACGGCCAGGACGACGAAGCCCTGTTCCCGATATTTACGGTAGGTTTGCTCGATGGCTGGCATCTCCAGCCGGCAGGGTGGGCACCATGTGGCCCAGAAGTTGATCAGCACGGCCTGGCCGCGTAGATCGCTCAAGGTGATCTCGTCCCCCGCCAGGTTGGGGAGGGTGAAATCGGGGGCAAGGGCCCCGACGATGGGCTCCTCCCGGTTGGTGACGGGTTTGCTCATGGCCGCCGGCTGGATCTCCACGCCGACGCGAGCGCGTCGCTCCTCCAGCCAGCGGTCGATGGCCTCCTTTGCCTTGCCTGGGGGGACGTCCACGGTGATCACCTCGCGGGTGAAACGGTCGGCGATCATGGCCCGTCGGACCACTTCCCGCAAATCCTCCATGGTCGCCCCCTCTTCCTTTAATACACGAGCCAGGGTTTCCTCGGTTAGCTTGCGTGCCTGGATCAATTGACGGACATAAGCGGTCACCTCGTCCTCCGTAACGGAGATTCCGGCGGCCTCCGCCGCCTGCAGGAGAAGCGCCTGGTCGGCCAGCTGGTTGATGACGGATGTCTCGTCGATCTCGCCGGGCGCGATCCCCTGCGTCGCCCGGTACAGCGCCCGCGCCACCGCTACGGCCCGGACGACCTCCTCTCGTGTGATGGTCTCGTCTCCGACCTTCGCCACGAGGGGCTCGTCGGCCGCCGACGAGGGGGAATCCCGCAGGTCGAGCCCATCGCGCCCGTATGTAAGGAGGAGGCCCAAGCTCAGGGTCAGCAGGACCAGCACCGCCGCCCACGACCGGAGCCGCCGCCGGGGAGGCGGTGTGATGGCCTCCTGTCCGTTCTCCCATAACGTGGTGTCGTCGGGATGGCTTGTTGTCAGCCCATCCTCCCGATCCTCGCTGGATATGTTCGCATCTCTCGATTCCATCCAGGGTCCCCTCCAGGTCTCCCCAGGAGACGGTTGGTGATGATTTTCCGCTGAGGGCTGGGGGATCGCCCTATAGGATCGTGGTGAAGCCGAAGACCCGGGCAAACCACGCGTTCAATTTGCCGATGGTGTTCGTGTACACGATGATGCCCATGCCGATCAGGAACAGCCCGCTGACGATGGAGACCAGGTTCATCCGGCGGTTCAGGCCGCGTAGCCACCCGGATAGCCGGTCCAGGACCAGGCCCATCAGGAGGAACGGGATGCCCAGCCCCGCCGAGTAGACCGCCAGGAGAAGGGCGCCGCGCCCTACGGTTGCGGTGTTGCCGGCCAGGAGCAGGATGCCGGATAGCGTCACCCCGATGCACGGCGTCCACCCGGCGCCGAAGAACACCCCGACCAGCAGGGACGAGAGGTAGCCGAGCCGTGGGTTTCCCCTGAACTCCACGCGTCTCTCCTGATAGAGGAAGGGGATCTTCAGCACCCCCATGTAGTGCAGGCCGAAGACGACCAGGAGCACGCCGCCGATCTTCTGGATCAGGGGCATGAAGTCGTACAGGATGTAGCCGATCAGTCCCACCGAGGCGCCCAGGGCCACGAAGACCAAGGAGAAGCCCAGGACGAAGCTCAGCGCGTGGAGGAAGGTAACCCGCCGGTTCGTGATCTGGACGCCTCCCGATGTATGCACGGTTGTCCCGCTCAGGTAGCCGACGTAGCCCGGCGCCAGGGGGAGCACGCAGGGGGAGAGAAAGGAGAGCAGCCCGGCGACCAACGCCAGCAGTACCGAGATGTTGGGTGTATCCACGATGTTGCGCCTCCCTAATGCAGCCGTCCGTAAGTCCTACAGGATGTAGTGTAAAAACACATAGAAAAACGCGTCGAGACGCCTCGACGCGGGTCGGGTCAACGGAGCCAGGAGATAGCGTTCAGGCACTCCTGGGTCCCGGCATGAAACGTTTGCATGGCCATGCCCCCGAGCAGCCCCGCCAGGGCAACCCCAAGGAGGATCATCCCGGTCGCGATCAGCCGGGATCCCGAGAGGCGAGAGGGCATGACCTGGCCATGTAGCAGGTAGGTGATGCGGGCTTCCGTGACGCTCAGCGCCCCGACAACGGTGGGGGACGGGGTCGGATGGGCGGCCTCCCACAGCTTCAGCAGCGCGGCCGCCAGCGGCAGAGGCGATCCGGAATCCCGGATCGCGGCGTCGTCGGCGGCGATCTCCTGGGCCAGCTGGCAGCGATAGGCGAGATCGTCCATGATGGGGAAGATGCCCAGCGAGCGGGTCAGCGTCCGGGTGAGGAGCTTCCGCAGCGGGTCGCGACGATGAAGGTGATGACGTTCGTGGACCAGCAGGGCTCGCAGTTCCTCCGGGTTCAACAGGGTCAGCAGTTGGGTGCTCAGGCAGACGCGCGGCCGCCATAGCCCATAGCAGAAGGCGTACGCTCGCCCGTCCCGGATCACGTCGAGGCGGTCGGCGATGCCGAGCTCATGGGATAGCTGTTGCAGGGAAGGAGGGATCGGGGCGCGTCGGCTCCGGATCGCCCGGATGAAGCGCCGGGATGCGAGGAGCTGTTGCAGACAGGCCCGGATGCCCAGTCCCATCAGGACGGCGAGGCCGACCGGCAGCGCGAAGGCCCCCGCGGCGGGGAGGTGGGCCACCAGCGTTGACCAGGAGCGATGACAGAAGCGAATGATCTCATGGGCGTACAGGGGCCACAGGTTCACGATCACCGCGACCAGGCCGGCCGTGATCAGCGCCGCCGAGGCCAGGAGCGCGTGGAAGGACCTGTCCGCCCATCGTTGGAGGGATGCGTGGTGAGGGAGCGTCGCCAGGATCATCCGGCGAGGCGACCTTTGCGTGCGAGGGGGACGATTGGCCGTCGCTCGTCCCCCCTGAGAGCGAGACGCCATTATGCCTCTTCCTCCCCGGATCGGTGATCGGCCAGGTGCCGTAGCTCGTTCAGCAGGTCGGGGTCGATGGCGTCCGCGACATCGATGAATTGGGCGATGGCCAGCCGACCGAAATCCTGTAGCAGCCCCTCTACCACCTGCCGCGACACGCGGGCCAGAAAGGCCTCCCGATCCTCCACGGCCGAGTAGATGTACGCCCGCCCCTCGCGGCGACGTTTCAGGAACCCCTTCTCCACCAACCGGTTCATGATGGTCATGACCGTGTTGTAGTGGTAGCTCCCATCCAGATGAGCGACGACGTCGTTCACGGTGGCCTCCTCCAGCTGCCAGATGAGGTCCATGATCTTCGCTTCCAGCTCCCCGAAGATCCTGGCCAGCCCGGTCTGCCCCAGCTTGAAGGCCGGAATGCTCGCTTCCTCGCCCATCCACTCCCCCTCGGTAACTCCTACATACTGTAAGAGATTGTGTCAACAAGAATGCCACCCGTGCTTTGAATAAAGGATGGGTGGCCTGCTATCCACGACCGACCTGCCTGTGCTTCGGATCTTCGGGCCCCATTATACAGGCGGTTTTGGGGTTCCGTCAACTGGCGGGGCCGGAGGGTAG
>JAJRVX010000527.1:0-6650 GCA_024277095.1 Chloroflexota bacterium | reverse complement strand
CGACCCCGAGAGGCCCCATCCGGGCGCCGGTCAGACCAGGATGTGAGCTGGAGGGAATACACCGACAGGTTGCATCGCCTCAAGCGGGACCAGCCCGTCGGCGAGGGGGCCCTTCCCACCGAAGCACCTTTCGTCGGCCGGGATGTGAGAGCGCTCCTCCTGTACGGCGGCGGCATGCTGTTGGCGATCGTATCCCTATGGTGGGCGACGACCGTCTATCAAGCGGTAGGCCCCCGGGTGTCACGAGCGACCGTGTGGGTGGAATCGGAGGCCCCACACGGCGTCCTGCCCATCGCGATCGACGGAGCCGCCCACCGTGCGAACATCTCCAACATCCACGGCGAGGGCCGGGTGCGCGTGTGGCTGGCGAAGGATGTGGAAGGGACGCAGGCGGTTCGTTTCGGGCAACCGTTGATCCTGACAGACGATCCCAAACAGATCACCGACACGACCATCGAGCTGCAAGCGCTGTCCCCGGGCCGCTACTATCTCCACATGGAGCTAAAGGATCCCCGATCGGCCGGGGGACAATTGCGGGTGGCCGTCCTGTACGATAGCTTGCCCGCAACGCGGCCGGTCGCGCTATGGGCGGGAGCCTCCCTGGGCGCCATGCTGAGCCTGGGGTTCCTGCTCGCCCGCGAGTGGCTGAGCAGTAGATCCTCGCAAAACATTTCATGACACGGCGCGCGTCGTGCGGCTGCTCACGACGCGCGCCAGCCGGGCCAGGACGAGGCAGGCCTTCTCCCTCGCACTCCGCGTCCTGGTACGGCGTTGGCATTCCCGCACATCTCTCTGAAGAAACCGACACGAAACACAGCACTATTTATTTGTCATCCAGAGCTTCCGATGGCATAATGGGTTCGTATCATGACCTGGATGCCCAGCAGACGACATCCGTGAGCAAGAGGAGTTAGAAGCCACTCTACTGGGAGCATACCATGCCACCGCATGGGCAATCCGAGCTCGGGTCACTCGCTTCAGATGCATTTCTCTGCCTCGACTCCTACCCAAGTCACCTACCCGGAGGATCGCTCGCGCGGTATAATTGAAAGAGCGCGGTTTACCTCTGGCACCGTCCCAGGAGTTCCATCACTGAACGCCTCGAACAGTCGCCCCCTGGACGGCGCACCACGCGCATCATCCGACCATCGACAGCTCCGCACATGCGCGTCAGGATAGGACGCGCCAGATCCATGGCCAGGACGAACGGGACATGGGGGGCTCTCCCCATAAAGGCCTTCATAGCCATCCACAAAGCGTATCTGACGTAACAGCTACAGCGGGTTTGCCGCCGCACTCTGAAAGGAGCATTTACGATGAAAGTGCGAGTTCTCCCCCAGCAGATCCTATCGGCTCTCAGCGTCATCGCGATAGTCGGCATGATCGCGATCCTCTTGATGGCCCATGGAGGGGCATCGGCATCCGGTCCTCTGCCGGGGGACGAGGGGGACCTGCCCCAGATCGCCCTCCGCCATGCCTCCAAGCCCACCCAAACGTTCGTCCCCGGCCGGCTGCTGGTCAAATTCCGTCCAGACCTCCCCTTAGCCCGGCGACAGGCACAACTGGCCGTCGAAGGGGTGGTCTTCCGCGAACACCTGGACCTGCTGGATGTCGAATTGGTGGAGGTGCCGGTCGGGCGAGAGCTGGCTCTGGCCCAACAGCTGGAGAGCGACCCCACCGTCCTGTACGCGGAGCCCGACTACATCGCCCATGCCCTGACCACCGAGCCCGACGACACCTACTACGCCGACTATCAGTGGAACATGCCGCATATCGGGCTGGAGACGGCCTGGGATACGACCACCGGCTCGTCGAGCATCATCATCGCCATCATCGATACGGGTGTAGATCTCACCCACCCCGATCTGTCCGACAAGCTGGTCTCCGGCTATGATTTCGTCAACGGCGACAGCGATCCCAGCGACGATGAGGGCCACGGCACCCACGTGGCCGGCATCGCCGCCGCGACGACGAACAATAGCCTCGGCGTGGCCGGAGTATCATGGGGCAGCAAGATCATGCCCATCAAGGTACTGGACAGCAGCGGCAGCGGCACCTATTCCCAAATCGCTCAGGGCATCCAGTGGGCGGCCAACAACGGGGCCAAAGTCCTCAACTTAAGCCTGGGCGGCACCTCGTCCAGCAACACGTTGGAGGATGCGATCAACTATGCCTACAACGCGGGCTGTATCCTGATCGCGGCCGCCGGCAACGAGTACGAGGACGGCAATCCGACGGTGTATCCGGCCGCCCTGGACCATGTGATGGCCGTGGGCGCGGTGGGTGACCAGGACGAGCACGCCTACTACAGCAACACCGGATCCTATCTGGACGTGGCCGCGCCGGGTGGTAATCCCTCCAGCTCCTACGACTCGGACCCGAACCACTGGATCTCCAGCACCTACTGGCGAGGTAGCGGCTACAGCTACGCGATGGTCGTGGGCACTTCACAGGCCAGCCCGCACGTCGCGGGCCTGGCCGCGTTGATCTGGTCGGTCAACCCATCCCTGACCAACGACGAGGTGCAGTCCATCATCGAGACCACAGCGGTCGATCTGGGCACCGCGGGCTGGGATGAGACGTACGGCTGGGGGCGGGTTGACGCCGCGGCGGCCGTATCCGCGGCCTCCAGCGGTACCCCCACTCCCACCCGGACGCCCACCCCTCCGCCCGGAGCTACGGACACCCGCACGCCAACGTACACGCCCACTCGAACGCCCACCCGGACGCCTACGGCTACCGCCACGCCCGTTCCCGGGGCGACCGACACGCCCACCCCCACATTGACGCCGACACGCACGCCAACACCCACCACCCCGCCCGACGCGACGGCGACTCCTACGCCGTTTGAGGGTCCGCCCCAGGTCCCGCCTCGCCGAAACAACATGCGGGTCAACCGAGACACCGGTTCCGCCGCGCAATACAGTCCCGCCATCGCCGCGGACTGGAAGGGGCGAGCCTCCGCCGTGTGGATGGATGCGACCCTGGGCGACGCGATCGTCTCCTACAGCTCCATGTTCCTCGGATTGCAGGGATGGCGCTTCCCTCTCCGGGCCGATGACGCGCCGGCGGCGGCCACGGTGATCGATCCAAAGGTGGCCCTATTCGGGCGCGATCACGTGGTAGCTGTATGGGCAGACGACCGGGACGGCGATATGGACATCTACGCGGCCAGGCTGCTCCCGGCGCCCAACGGCTGGGGGGCGGCCCAGCGGGTGAACGACGACCCCGGAGCCGCTCGCCAGGGCAAGCCGGCCGTCGCCGTGGACAGCCACGGCACGACCTACGTGGTCTGGGAGGACTGGCGCAGAGGAGAGGATCAAATAGAGCTCCGTTGGGCCAGACAGACCGCAGGCGGCTCCTGGACGCCCAGCCAGCCTGTGGGGCCGCAAGGCGCCAAGAACCAGCGAAACCCCGCGATAGCGGTGGATGGGCGAGGCAACGTCCACCTGGTCTGGGAGAGCCAGGATCCCGCCCGCCCCGGGATCTACTGGGCCATCTTACGTCCCGGCAGCGCCATCTGGCGGGGATTCCTGCCCGTGAACGACCCATTGGCCGACGGCGTGCGGCCGCCCCGGCACCCGGACGTGGGCGTGGGCGCAAACGGCACCGTCTATGCCATCTGGCAGGACTTCCGCAACGGCGAGGACGACCCGGACATCTACGGGGCCCGGCTGCTCCCCGGCGGGGGCACCTGGGAGGCCGATCGACGGGTGAATCACGATCCGGCGGGCCACGTGCAGCGGGATCCAGCCCTGGCCGTCACAGCCGACGGGATCGCCTTCGCCGTCTGGACGGACGAGCGCAACACGACGGAAGCGCAGCCGGATCCGGACATCTTCCTGGCCACCTACCTGCCATGGCGGAACGAGTGGACCGGAGATCTCCGTATCAACGACGACCCGCCCGATCTGCCGGCGATACAGGAGGATCCCGACATCGCCGTGGACGGCCACGGGAACGGGTATGTGGTCTGGGTGGATCACCGTCGACCGGACACCGCCCCGGACATCTACTCAGCCTTCGTGCGGACCCGGGGGACGGAGCGGATCTACCTGCCGATCCTTCTGCAGGAGCCATCCTCCTGACGGGAGAAGCCCCTCGCCCTCCATGTCCTCGTTCCTCCGATCGCCTCTCCTCACGACGCCACGTGGGGAGAGGCTTCCTTTTCGGGTCGACGGTCGCAAGGCTCGCCCCGGCTGGCGCCCCCGCCCCAGACATCGTATAATGCGGAAGCCCGCATCCCGACTACCGCAGAACGATGGGAGGAAGCCATGCCACGTTACCTCATGGCCCTGGACCAGGGCACAACATCATCACGCGCCATCGTCTTCGACGAGCACGGCCAGATCGTCTCCGTAGCCCAAAAGGAGTTCTCCCAGATCTATCCGCAACCCGGCTGGGTTGAGCACGACCCCGAGGAGATCTGGGATAGCCAGATCGAGGTGGCACGGGAAGCGCTGGATCGGGCAGGCCTGCACGCCCGCGATCTGGCAGGCATCGGCATCACGAACCAGAGGGAGACCACCATCGTCTGGGACCGCGAGACCGGCAAGCCGATTCACAACGCCATCGTGTGGCAGTGCCGGCGCACCGCCGCCATGTGCGATGACCTGCGCGCTCGAGGGCTGGCGGACGCCATCCGCCAGAAGACCGGCCTGGTGGTGGACGCCTATTTCTCCGGCACCAAGATCGCATGGCTGTTGGATAACGTGCCGGGCGCCCGGGCCCGGGCCGAGCGCGGTGAGCTGGCCTTTGGCACGGTGGATACCTTCCTCATCTGGCGACTGACGGGCGGCCGGGTGCACGCCACGGATTACTCCAACGCCAGCCGCACCATGATCTTCAACATCCACACCCTGGACTGGGACGACGATCTGTTGCGGGAGCTACGTATCCCACGGGCCATGCTCCCGGAGGCACGCCCCAGCTCCGGCGTGCTCGGCGAGAGCGCGCCGGATGCCCTCGGCGCGGCGGTGCCCATCGCGGGCGTCGCGGGCGACCAGCAGGCGGCCACCTTCGGCCAGGCGTGTTACACCCCGGGCATGGCCAAGAACACCTACGGCACCGGGTGCTTCATGCTGCTCAACACCGGCGAACAGGCGGTGCCCTCCCAGCGCGGGCTGCTGACGACCATCGCCTGGGGATTGGACGGGCGCGTCACGTACGCCCTGGAGGGGTCCATCTTCATCGCCGGGGCGGCGGTGCAGTGGCTACGGGATGGGCTGGGGATCATCGCCACCGCGGCGGAGACGGAGGAACTGGCCGGGTCCGTGCCGGACACCGGCGGCGTGTACTTCGTCCCCGCGTTCGTGGGGCTGGGTGCCCCCTACTGGGATGCCTACGCCCGCGGCGTGATCGTGGGGCTGACGCGCGGGACGACCCGGGCGCACCTGGTGCGGGCCACGCTGGAGGCCATCTGTTATCAGACGCGGGACGTGGTGGACGCTATGGTGGCGGATGCCGGGGTCCCGCTGCAGGCGCTGAGGGTGGACGGCGGCGCCGTGGCCAACAACCTCCTGTGTCAGCTCCAGGCGGACCTGCTGGGCGTTCCTGTGCAACGGCCGGTGGTGACCGAGACCACCGCCCTGGGAGCGGCCTACCTGGCGGGGCTGGCCGTGGGCGTCTGGAGCGGTCAAGAGGAGATCGCCGCGCAGTGGCAGGTAGATCGGGAGTTCAGTCCCCGCATGCCGGCCGCCGAGCGCGATCGGCTGTACGCCGGATGGCAGCGGGCCGTGGAGCGCGCCAAAGGTTGGGCGGAGACCCTAGAGGCGTGATGGTTCATGTCAACCGCTAACATCTCCGGGGATCTCCGACCGGACCTCACCCGGCGCGGGCTTCGAACGGTCCGCGCCCTGTATTTCTTCCTCTTCGCGGCGGTGGGGGCCATCTTTCCCTACCTCAACGTATACTACCGAAGCATCGGCCTGAGCGGCACGCAGATCGGATTGATCGGCTCCCTGCCGCCCTTGACGGGGATGATCGCCGGGCCGTTGTGGGGCATGCTGAGCGACCGGCTGGGGGCGACGCGATGGCTGCTGGTGCTGGCGGCCATCGGATCCATGGCCGCCGTGTTCGGGCTGTCCCTGGCGCGCCAGTTCATCTGGCTGCTTCCCTTCACGGCCGCGTACGCCTTCTTCAGCAACCCCATGATGCCGCTGCTGGACAGCACCACCCTGGAGCTGCTGGAGGGACATCGCGAGCGCTACGGCCGCCAACGGCTGTGGGGCTCGATGGGATTCGTGATCACCTCCTGGGTGTTCGGCAACGTGCTGGAGCAGGTCGGCCTCCACTGGCTATTCCTGGGCTACATCGCCCTCATGATGGGCGTACTGATCGCGGCCCTATGGCTGCCGGATCGCCGCACCCGGCTGCAAAGCCCATTGCGCAGCGGGATCGCCCGGCTGGTTCGTCAGCGGACGTGGGCGCTCTTCTCCATCAGCCTCATCGTGCTGGGGCTGGCCAACAGCGGCATGCACAGCTTTCTCAACATCTACATCAAGGAGACTGGCGGCGATGAAGGGTTGATCGGCGCGGTGTGGGGCATCGCCGCGCTGACGGAGCTGCCGGTGATGTTCCTGGCCGCCCCGATCATCGCCCGGATCGGCACCCGCCGCACCCTCGCCATCGCCTACGCCCTGTACGCGGTG
>JAJRVX010000526.1:0-7794 GCA_024277095.1 Chloroflexota bacterium | reverse complement strand
GGGTCAAGCAGTGCCGCCCTACGACTCACGCACATCGGTGCGATCCAGATAGGTCAACGTGTATCGATGAGAGCCGGCCGGCACCTGTTCCACGAACTCTCGGAAGGGCGTCTCGATCTCCAGGAGGAAGGGCTGATCACAGTCCACCCGCACCCGAATGCCCACCTCATCCTCCTCCTCGGCCACCAGGCTGATGGTGTTGTCGCCCAGGCGAAGATTGCACACGCCCACCGGCACATCCTCTTCCAACCGCCAATGCACCCGTTGCCCTCCTGCATCCACCTCCAGACCGATGATCTCCTCGATGAGCAGGGCGATGGGGCCCGCACCCGACCACCCCACGAAATCGCCGGCCGCCGGCCGCCCCGGCTTGGGGGCATCCGGCGCATAATTCTCCCACAGCGTGCCCGTCGAGCGCATCACAGCGGCCATCTGATCCAGGTGCCGGGCGGTGGCCTCACGCGCCAGATCACCGAAGCCAGCCCGGCGCAACCCCTTGATCACGGCATAGTTAGTGGGCGCCCATACGGCCCCTTGCCAATACCCGCCATCCGGCCGATACGCGGGATGATCGGCCGAAAGGGTGGGGAATGGGTGCAACCGCCAGAAGCGAGCCGGATCCCGCAGGACCGCCACCAGTCGCTCCGCCCGGTCGGGCGGCACCACATCCGCCAGGAGCGTCCAGAAGGGAGCGATGGTCAACGCCGGCCACGGCTCCAGCTTGCCGTCCAGGTCCCAATACACCCCCGTCCTCTCATCCCACATATAGCGATTGACCTGCCGCGTCAGGGCAGCGTGCTCCTCCTGATAGGCCGCCACCGTCGCCTCCGGCTGGCCGATCACCTGGGCGATCAGGGCCAGGCAGCGGGCGTTCAGGGCCTGCTGCGCCGACATGTCCACCCAGCGGGCGGCGAAGCGCGGCGAGTTGTCCATCCCGCACCCCAATTGTGAGGACCAGTAAAGCCCCTCCGGGCCTCGCTGATGGCCGCGCAGCCAGGCATCGTATCGGGCCAGGTGAGGCCAGACGCGAGCCAGCCGCTCGCCATCCCCGCTAAGCTGATAGAGCGCCCACTCCGCCCAGGAGAAGAGGGGCGGGTTGATCGCGTCCGCGCTGCCCTTCGCGAACAGGGGGGCGCCGTTGTTCCCCCGGTACTCCCGACAGATCCAGCCGTCCTCCTCCTGTTTCCGATAAAAGTTATCCAGGGCAGGGGCCACCGGCAGCAGATGCCAGGCGTAGCGGGCGAACATGACGATGAAACAGGTATCCCATTGGAAGATGTTCTCGGAGAACGCGGCGTCCAGATAGCTCTCCACGAACCCATTCTGCGGCGTGCCATGGCGTATATTCTGAACGGCCAATTCCCAGGCACGCCAATACAGGTCCAGCCAATCCGAACGGCCAGAGGGCAACACAGGTTGAGGCAATTGAGACCGATACTCCGCAAAGGATTGCACCATGCCATCGCTCCCAGAAGGATTCCTCTCCCATCGACCAGAGCAGTCGATGAGCCCGTGCGGCGAAGCGAGTATAGCACAACCCCAACGTCTCCACCAATCCCACGACTTATACACGAGTTCTCCATGACTTCTCCATAATCCCCGGGTAAGCTGGAGGCGAAAGGTGATGGAACCACCATCACCGGACAGAAAGACACAAGGAACCCAACAACACATAAGAGGAGGTATGGCAATGAGGTTCAACTGGAAGCGTTTCGGGACGATCGCGGCGGTTTTGGCTCTGGTAGGCCTGTTCGTGTTCAACACGGTGGCCTTTGCTCAGGGGCCGACGAACGACTCGCCGGTGTGGCAGCGCAGGGGCGGCCCCGGATACGGCATGCAGGTGAAGGGTCAGTGGGGCGGCCCGCAGAACTCGCCGGTCGCCGTCACGGCGGAGATCCTGGGCATGGACCGCACGGAGCTGGTTGCGGAGCTGCAGGACGGTAAGTCCATCGCCGACATCGCGGGCGACCAGCTGGATGAGATCATCGACGCCCTCCTGGCCAAGCGCCAGGCCATCCTGGACAAGGCCGTGGAGGCCGGGCGCATCACCCAGGAGCAGGCGGACGCCATCCTGGAGACGATGAAGACCAACCTCTCCGAGCGGCTGAGCCAGCCCTTCACGCCTCGAGGCTTCAACGACCAGCATGCTGGTCGGGGCGCGGGGCCCGGCTTCGTGGACGCCGACGGTGACGGGGTGTGCGATCACTTCGTCGATGAGGACGGTGACGGCGTGAACGACCTGCGAGGCACCTTCCACATGGGTCGAGGCCGGATGGGTGGTCGCCGGTAAGAGAGGCGAAGGACCTATCTCAAGAGGCGGGGAGCATATCCCCGCCTCTTTCATTTGTTCCTGGGCCGTAGAGACAATAACGTGCGTTTTCTTGGACGAACTGTGCCCGGCATGCCGTATCTTCACTGAAAGAGGATATATGGGATGACTTTACATATCTCGCAAACTGTGCGAGAATAAGATATAACATTTCGGTTTGCAGAGCGAAGAAGGATCCAGAAGGAGAGCGGAGGGAGGAAGCCTATGTTTACACCCAATGAGAGCTTATGGGATCGGATCATCCGTATCGTGCTGGGCCTGATCCTGCTTTATGTGGGGTTCGGCCCCCCGCTCAGCGGAGCGCTGGGCATCATCGTGGGGATCATCGGGATCATCTTGGTGCTGACGGGCGCCATAGGATGGTGCCCCCTATACCAGCTGCTGAAGTTCGGCACCAAGCGATCCTGACGCTCCAACGCCCCTTGTTTGAGCGCCGCACGGGCGAGAGAAGGCATCTCGCCCGTGTTCCTTTTTCCCAAATCATGGCGCATTCATGGTACAATGAGGATGCAACAGATCACTAAGAGCCTGCCTGAGAAATGCCGTTGCTTCTGCTGCGGGGAGGCCCGGAGGGGCTCCGCCCCTCCGGAAAAAACCCTTCTCCCGTCTTCGACCTGCCCGGCCTCGGCCCGAGTCCTGCGGAAAGGGCCGAGAACGGCAGGTGCAGGCCGGAAAAGCGGGGGTTCCGTGGAGGGGAGAACCCCTCTACACCTCCCCCTGTAGAATCAGACACGCTCTAAAGACGAGATCCCTCCGCAAGGGAAAGACAACGTTCCTCTTGGAGAAGGCACACGTATGGCACAACGCATCCTGGTAGTGGACGATGACCGGCAGATCGTCCGGTTGGTGCGCGCTTATCTGGAGCAATCCGGCTTCGAGGTCCTGACCGCCTACGACGGCGAGACGGCCCTACATGCCATCCGCCACGACCGCCCGGATCTGGTCGTGCTGGACCTCATGCTGCCTGGCCGGGATGGATGGGAGATCACGCGCGTCATGCGGGCCGATCCCCACCTATCCAGCATCCCCATCGTCATGCTCACCGCCCGGGTGGAGGACACGGACAAGATCGTGGGATTAGAGCTGGGGGCGGACGATTATGTCACGAAACCGTTCAACCCGCGAGAGCTGGTCGCCCGAGTGAGGGCTGTCCTGCGTCGAGCGGGCGGCGCCGAATCCCCTCCGCGCCTGCTGCGCGTGGGGGAGATCACCCTCGACCCCGATCGCCATGAGGTCACACTGCGAGGGGAGCCCGTCGACCTCACCCCCACCGAGTTCGAGCTGCTGCGCGCCTTCATGGAGGACCCCAATCACGCCTTCACCCGAGGGGAGTTGATCGAGCGGGCGTTAGGGTACACGTACGAGGGCATGGAGCGCACCCTCGATAGCCATATCAAAAACCTGCGCCGCAAACTGGAAGAGGACCCGCGCCATCCCCGGTACATCCAGACCGTCTACGGCGTGGGATATCGGCTGAAAGGGGACGCATGAGACGACTCCGGGTCTGGTTGACGGCCTCCTTCATCGTCGTCACGCTGGTGGGAATCGTGCTGGTGGCGGTGCTGACCAGCTACCAGGCGAGCGAGGCCTTCCGACGATACGTCTTCCAGTCCGAGGTCAGCGGCGGCGGGCTCGTCGCGAAGCTGGCGGAATACTACGCGAGCACAGGGAACTGGGAGGGCGTCGACCGGATCGCGGAGGACCTGTTCACCACGCCGGGGGCCGGCAAGGGATACGGATTCATGCACCGGGGGGGTTCCCGATTCGTCATAGCGGATGCGCAGGGGGATATCGTGTTCGACAGCGCCCACCGCCGGGTGGGCCAGCAGCTCAGCACGACGGAGCGCCAGTTCGCCGTTCCCATCGAGGTGGACGGCCAGGTCGTCGGCTATCTGGATATGGCCACGCCGGGCCCGGCGATGCGACTGTCCCCGCCCGCGATGCGATTTCTCGACAACCTGCGCCGAGCCCTCTGGCAGGCCGGGCTGGCCGCGGGCATCCTGGGCCTCATCCTGGGGTTGATGCTGAGCCGGGTGCTCTCGGCGCCGCTGGCGCGGCTGACCGCGGCCGCGCGGGCGATCGCCTCCGGGGACCTCTCGCAACGGGTGCCGGAAAGCGGCCCCGAGGAGGTGGCCGAACTGGGGAGGGCGTTCAATCAGATGGCGGAGGCGCTGGCCCGGGCCGAGGAGCTACGCCGCAACCTGGTCGCCGACATCGCCCATGAGTTGCGCACGCCGCTCACCGTAATCCAGGGCAACCTGAGGGCCATTCTGGACGGCGTCTTCCCGCTGGAGGCCCAAGAGATCGCCACGATCTACGATGAGACGCGCCTCCTCTCCCGGCTGATCAACGACCTGCGGGAGCTGGCGCAGGCGGAGGCCGGGCAATTGAACCTGGAGCGACGTCCGGTGGATGCCGCCGAGCTGATCCAGGCGACCGTGTCCAGCTTCGGCCCGGTCGCGTCCGATCGCGGCATTCACATCGAGGCCGAGCTTCCTCCCGACCTCCCCCAGGCACACGCCGATCCGGATCGCATCAGCCAGGTCCTCCGCAATCTGGTCGCCAACGCGCTCCGGCACACGCCGAAGGGAGGACGGGTGACCATCGCCGCCGAGGCAGGGCCGACCGGCTTCATCACGATACGCGTACGAGACACGGGCAGCGGCATCGCTCCAGAGGATCTGCCCTACGTCTTCGAGCGGTTCTGGCGGGCGGACCGCTCCCGGGCCAGGGATTCGGGGGGAGCCGGGCTGGGGTTGGCCATCGCCCGACACCTTGTGGAGGCACATGGCGGGGAAATCGGAGTGGAGAGCCAGGAGGGGCAGGGGACCACATTCTGGTTCACGCTCCCCACGGTCCAGGGAGCGTAGATTCCACGCTTACAATGGACCCGCCGTCCGTGGGACAGGCGCCAGTCTTCTGCACCATCGCGGTGATAAGCTAAGGACATCCCTTTCGATGACAGGAGCTGAACGTGTCTGACGCCAGGAAACCCAGAAGGATCAGCCGCCGACTCTTCCTCTCCGGCGCGAGCACGCTCCTGCTGAGCGCATTGGTCGCATGCGGCCGCGACAAGACGCCACCCCCCACCGAGGTGGCCCGGATACAGCCCACATGGACCCCCACACGTCCCAGCCCGACGCCCACCGCCACGGGGAGCCCCACGCCGACGGGAACACCCACCATCACACCCACGCCGACACGAGTTCGCCCAACACCCACACCGACGGCGACGCCCTTCCCGCCGGGGCCTCCCACCAAGCTGGGGCTCTTCGTCACCCGAAACGATCCGGCCCTGTTCAGCCTGATCGAGACTCGCAACGTGGCGCTGGTGAAAACCCTGGAACTGGACGCCAACTTCGCCCGACAGATCAAGGAGATCTCACCGGACACGCGGATCGTGGGTCGCATCGACCTGCCGCAAATCGAGCTCAGCGCCATCGATCCCGGACATGAGGCCCGACGCTTCGTGGAACAGCTGCTGCCCATCGCCGGAGATCCCCAACGCATGCGCTGGTTCGACGCGTGGGAGGCGTACAACGAGCCCGTCCCGGCCGACAACGCTGCCATGCGACGCCTGGCCGACTTCGAGGCGGAGAGAACCCGACTGCTGGCCGAGAGGGGCATCCGCTCCGTTATCGGGAACTTCGGCACCGGACATCCGCCGCTGGAGTTTTGGCCCGATTTCCTGCCCGCCGTGCAGGCAGCGAAGGAATACGACGGCTACCTGGGCCTGCACGAGTACTCGGCGCCGGTGATGTGGTTTGGCACAGGCAAGAATCAACTCAACCCGGCGGCCGACGAGGGGGACGAGGGCTGGCTGACGCTGCGATACAGGAAAGTCTATCGCCAATTCCTGATCCCCAACGGCCTGGTCGTCCCCTTGCTGATCACCGAGTGTGGGATCGACGGGATGGTGGGGGGACGTCCGGGCCCGCAGGGAAAGGGCTGGAAGGATTTCGTGGAATACTGGGCGGAGATCGGCATGGGAAGGGACGGGCCGGGGAACTACATCGAGCAGCTGGCCTGGTATGACGCCGAGCTTCAGAAGGACGAGTACGTCAAAGGGGCGGCCATCTTCGCGGCCGCCGCCTCGCCGGGATGGGAGAGCTACGAGATCCTCGGCGAGGCGGCGCAGATCCTACGCCAGTATTTATCGGTACACCCTCCACGCGGATAGGCACGGAAAGAGGAGACACGACGACGTCGCCGCGCGAAGAACGCCTGCTGGACAAAGCCATCGGCATGGCCCTGGTGAATGTAGCGACGTTCACCTGGGCTACCAACATGACGCTGGGGCGATGGCTGGCGAACGACATCGGCCCCATCACCCTGGCAGCGCTCCGCTTCCTCCTGGCCTCCCTGCTCTTCGCGGCTCTCCTGAGCCGGCGGCCACCATCAGAGTGCCATCTCGGTCAGGATCGCTGGCTGCTGATCGGCATGGCCCTCAGCGGTGTGGCGATCTTCGGCCCTACCCTCTACCTCGGGCTCCGCTTCACCACGACCGTGAACGCCACGTTGATCAACGGCCTGGGCCCCCTCATCACGGGATTGCTGTCCGGCCTCCTCATCCGGGAGGCGATGTCCAGACGCCAGGTCGCCGGGGCCATCGTCAGCCTGGCCGGCGTGGTCATCGTGATCTCGGGCAGCACCGGCACCCTTCGAAACCCCTGGCATGGGAATATCGGAGACCTCATCGTTCTGGGAGCGATCACCCTGTGGGGGCTCTATTCCGTCCTCGGGCGAAAAGTCATGCGTCATCGGTCGGCCCTTTCCGCCACAGCCCTGTCCACGATCCTCAGCCTCCCCGTCCTCCTGCCCGCCGCCCTATGGGAAGCCCAGGCATATCCCGTGCAATGGCGGAAGGAGATCATCCTGGCCATCATATACATCGGCATCGTCCCGGCGGTGATCGGCTTCCTCTCATGGAATGAGGGGGTGCGGCGGCTGGGGGCCAGCGGGGCGATGGTGTTCTACAACACGCTGCCGCTCTACGGGGCTTTGCTGGGGCATGTCTTCCTGCAGGAGCCGATCACGATGGCTCACTTTCTGGGGGGAGCGCTGATCATCGGAGGAGGGCTATGGGCGGCGAGAGGAGGCCAGAGGGAGGGATCCCCTCCGCCTCGGCCGGATCCCAACGGGCGATAGAAGGGGATGCACCTCCCAAAGCCCATTGGTATCAAGTTAAGCGATACGGAAGCGTGGCTCCGCATCTCTGGGGTGGCTCGGAGGGGCGGCCGCCCCTCCGGAGAACTCTATGTTCAGCCCCTCACCTGCCCCGTGGGGCCGGAGGCCACGGCCAAAGCCCCAACCAAGCAGAGAAAAGGCGAGAACAAGAGTTTTTCTGCGGAGCAACTGTCTTGCCATACATGGCAAGTGCCTACCCACTCCGCACAGGAGAGGGGTTCCAGCGAGTGCTGTCCCGAATCATGGCATTAAGGATGACGAGCGCCTTCCGCATACAG
>JAJRVX010000525.1:0-6714 GCA_024277095.1 Chloroflexota bacterium | reverse complement strand
TCCTCAGACGCAACGCGTTGCTGATCACCGTCACACTGCTGAGCGCCATGGCGGCGCTGGCGATGATCGGGCTGAGCAGAATGCCGAAGAAGGGATACAGCACGCCCGCTGCGATCGGCACGCCCAGGGTGTTGTAGATGAAGCTGCCGAACAGATTCTGCTTGATGTTGCGCATGGTCGCCTTGCTCAGCTCGATGGCCACCGCCACGCCGGTCAGGCTCCCCTTGATCAGCGTGATGTCCGACGCCTCGATCGCCACATCCGTCCCGGTGCCGATGGCCAGCCCCACGTCGGCCTGAGCCAGGGCCGGGGCGTCGTTGATGCCATCCCCCACCATGGCCACCGTCTTGCCCTCCAGCTGCAACATCTGCACATTGAGGGCCTTGTCCTCGGGCAGGACCTCGGCCAGAACGCGATCGACGCCGACCTGGCGGGCGATCGCCTCCGCCGTGCGCCGGTTGTCGCCGGTGATCATCACCACCTCCAGCCCCAATCGCTTGAGGTGGGCGATGGCCTCCCGGCTATCCTCCTTGACCGTGTCGGCCACGGCCACGATGCCGGCGATCCGGCCGTCCACGGCCACGTACATCGGCGTCTTTCCATCATCCGCCAGCGCCTGAGCCCGGGCCTCCAACCCGTTCAACTCGGCGCCGATCTTCTGCATCATCTTCAGGTTGCCCAGGGCCAGCTGGCGGCCTTCCACCACGGCGGTAACGCCATGACCGGGCACCGCCTCGAAGTCCGTGGCGTCCACCAGCTCGATCCCCCGCTCCCTGACGCCGTCCACGATCGCCTGCGCCAGCGGGTGCTCCGACGCCTTCTCCACGCTGGCGGCCAGCCGCAACAGCTCGGCCTCCTCCAGGTCCCCGCTGACGATCACATCGGTCAGCTCCGGCTTGCCCTTGGTGATGGTGCCGGTCTTGTCCAACACAATGGCGTCCAGCTTGTGCGCCGTCTCCAGCGCCTCGGCCGAGCGGATCAGGATGCCGTTCTCCGCACCCTTCCCGGTGCCCACCATGATCGAGGTGGGCGTGGCCAGGCCCAGCGCGCAGGGGCAGGCGATGATCAACACCGTCACCGCCGTGACCAGGGCATGGGTAAGCCGCGGCTCCGGCCCGAAGACGAACCAGATGGCAAAGCTCCAGATGGCGATCAGGATCACGATCGGGACGAAGTAACCCGAGATGACATCCGCCAGCCGCTGGATCGGCGCTTTGGTGCCCTGCGCCTGCTGCACCAGCTGAATGATCTGGCTCAGAGCGGTGTCCTTGCCCACCTTGGTAGCCCGGAAACGGAAGGATCCCGTCTTGTTGATGGTGGCGCCGATCACCTCGTCCCCCGGCTTCTTGCTGACCGGGATGGACTCGCCGGTGATCATGCTCTCGTCCACGGCCGAACTGCCCTCGACCACGATGCCGTCCACCGGGATCTTCTCCCCCGGCCGGACGATGACGATATCCCCCACCAACACCTCCTCCACCGGGATATCCACCTCCTCACCGTTTCGCACCACCCGGGCGGTCTTGGCTTGCAGACCCATCAGCTTGCGGATGGCCTCATTGGTTTGTCCCTTAGCACGAGCCTCCAGCACCTGCCCCAACAGGATCAGGGCGATGATGATGGCGGTCGTGTCGAAATAGACCTCTCGCAGCCCCTCCGGCAACAGGCCGGGCAGGAAGGTCGCCACCGTCGAGTAGAGATAGGCCGCGCCCGTGCCCAGCGCGATGAGCGTATTCATGTCAGCCGTGCGATGCCGAAACGCGCTCCAGGCCCCCACGAAGAAGCGGCTGCCGGACCAGAAGAGCACCGGCGTGGTCAACACGAACAGGATAATCCAATTGATCTGGCGCGGGATCTCCCGCAAAACGGGGATGTACTCCCCAAAGGTCAACACCAACACGACGGTCGCCAACACGGCGGCGACGACGAATCGGTTGCGCAGGTCACGATATTCGGCCTGGCGGGCGGCCCGCTCGGCGTCCTCAGGGGGCGCCCCAGGCGCCGGTTCCACGGTTTCGTAGCCGGTGGACTCGATCACGCGACGCAGCGCGGATACCGTGGTCATGCCCGGCACGTACACCACATCCGCCTGCTGGGTCGCCACGTTAACCGAGGCCCGGATCACGCCGGGCGTGCTCATCAGCGTCTCCTCGATGAACGTGACACACGAGGCGCAGTGCAGCCCCTTGATGCCGATCTGGGCCTCGGCGCTGCCCACCGTGTAGCCGGCCTTTTTGATGGCTTGCTGGATATCGGCCAGGGAGATCCGCGTCGGATCGTACGTGACGTGGGCCCGGGCCGTGGCGTAGTTGACGCTGGCCTTCTGGACGCCGTCCAGCTCATTTAATACACGCTCGATGGTCTGTACACACGTGGCACAGTCCAGGTTGACGATGGGCAACTCGACCCGCACCGGGCCCGCCAGCTGCGGGTTGACCCCAGTGGTCGCCGATCCGACGATCGGCTCCGACATCCCGTGCTCGCCATGCCCATCTGTGTAAGCGGCCGGGTCCGCATCGAACCGTTTCGCACACCCTTCAGAGCAGAAGTAGTACGTCCGCCCCTCCACATCACGTGTGGCCGCCGCGGCGCCGGGATCGACCGGCATCCCACATACCGGATCGGTCACCGCGGCCGGCGGCGCCTCGGCGATGAACTGGGACGAGTCCGCGTCAAACTGCTCGACGCAACGGTCGGAGCAGAAATAGTACGTCGTCCCATCCACCGTGCGGGTTGCAACGGCACTCTCTTCCTCGATCTCCATGCCACAAACCGGGTCTTTTACCATAGGTTCCCTCCTGACCCACGATGGGCTCGCCGGCGATCGGACCGAACCCTCGCCGGCTGCGTTTGACGCAATCGATCACGAGAGACGGACCACAGGGCCGCCAAGCCCCCGAAACCCAATATCCAGGTGATAAGCCATCGAACGATCATCCACAAACCTCCCAATCACCCCACGACGTGGGGAGGATCACGGCCGTCGGGAATCTTCCCTCGGCCACCTCCCCATTATCGGCCTTAACGACGCGCCTGACCACGGTGATCCGGCGTGCCCCGGCACCGGTCATTCGGCCCACGCGCTTCCCACGGACACCCGCCAAATGGCCTATATCGCCGGTGCCCGAAAGCCCAACTTGAGTGGAAGCCCTATTGGGCTTTCCCGCTCCCTCGCAACAATTGCGATCCGCCCCAGGCATGCCAGACGGTCGTGATCAGCCCCAAGAGGATGAAGAGCACCTCAAACGCCTGCGCCAATCCGCCGCCCGCATCCCCCGTGCCGGTGACGAGAAAGTACTCGAAGGCGAACATCGTCCCCCCGACGGCCACGCCAACCAGGCCGAGATAGCCCAGCCCGCGCGGCCACCCCGCCTGCCGCAACATGCCTCCCCCCAGGGCGCCGACTCCCAACCCGACCAACAGGTAGCCCCAGGTGCGCACCATGCGACCCGCCGTCTGCAGCATCACGAAGGTCAGCGAGGCGACGTCCGGATCACGGGCGTACACCGCGGGCAGGCTGATGTAAGCCGTCAGATCCAGCGTCTCGGCGACCAGGACCAGCAGCCAGCCGACGAGGGCCAGGAAGCCCCCCAAAGCGGCCAACCCAGGCGCGCTCGGGGCGAGCCGCCAGGCCAGCACCAGGGCGAAGAGGCCAGCGGCGAGCAGACCTATGATGTTCACCAATCCCGTAAGCCGGATGAGAAAGGGATGGGCGACGAAGAAGGACAGGACGTGATCGGGATCGCCAAAGCGGGCCTGATCCAGCCCCTGGGCGGTCATCACAACGAAGAAGAGCAACACGAACAGCGGCAGCCACACCGCGGCGATGACGCCCGCCACACCGCCAAGCCGCGAGGTAGCCTGAACACGAGCGGATTCCCCCATAACCCAGCACCTCTACCCGTCGAAAGGCTTTGCAAGCGCTCATGGGCATCGGGAAAGGACGCTCGCTCGGGGCTCTGGCCCGTTCCCCAGGTCCTGACGGGAATCCAAGCCGAAACCGGGCGAGCGCAACCGGAAGCCCCCGAGCGATCCCGATGGCCCATCCACAGCGACGTGGGGACCGCCGTTATTCATTTCCATCATCCCGGCCCCACAGGGAATCCCCCAGATGTCCCCCCACGGATGTGCGGGCTCGTCACATCCGGTCAAGGCCCCGTCCATGGGGATCCACACACGGGGGAGCCTGCGCAACGGCCGTCTATGAGCCCACCTGAGTCACCAAAGATTGCGCATCTCGCTATATTGTGTACCCTAATATAGTTCAATCGATCTGTCAAGCCACCCCGAGGGCAGGGCTTTTCAAAGCTCAAACACCTGCCCCTGAAATCCTACCGTGGGGGCGCCCCCTGTGGACGCCTACTCGCATCAACTGAACAGCATGGGCGAGGCTCTCGCCTGTCGCTTTTTCCCTCCACAGGCGGCCACACCTGAAAGGGGAGGTGCGGAAGGGCTACCGCCCCTCCGAGCCACCCCAAAGATGCGGAGCCACGCTTCCGTATCGCTTAATTTGATACCAATAGGGCGCAACGCCGTTGTGTCCCCTACAACGAGCGCGGCCAGATGCCCCTACATTCCTTTGTGCCTTTCCCGGGGATCGGGTATATAATGTTTGGCGCCAGGCCCACGGCGGGAGGGGACTCTCCAGCGGGAACGGCAGGCCAGGGATAGGAAAAGACGGTGTCTCGATGGATACGATGATCCGGAAGCTGGACGGGGCCAATATGGATATCGAGCTGACCACTCCGCAGGGCCTCATCTCGTGGGAGCAGGACAGATGCCCCTGGAACGAAGCTGAGGGAACGGATCACCATAAATGCGCGGTCAAGAACGTCTCCATATGTCCTTATTTCTGCGGCATAGAATACCTGGACAACGCGCTGTGCTGCTACCCGCATCCGAATCCTCTGGAAGGAACGGAGTGAGCATTGTTCTTCGCAATTTCCGAGGCGTTTAGGGACAGGAGAGGACGGCCGGCTGGCCGGCTCTCCGATCTCCCGAAGCTCACGAGCCATGTCTTGCGGAGCGATACCATGATGCCGCGTGACACCGGTCCGGGCGGCGCTCCCGGGGATCCCAAGCTCTACTCCCTGAGAGAGGACCTCGTCAATAGCATCACCCATGGCATTGGAACCGCCTTCAGCATTGTCGGGCTGATCGTGCTGGTAGCTCTGGCCACGCTGTACGGCGACACCTGGCAGGTGGTCAGCTTCAGCATCTACGGGAGCACCCTGGTGCTCCTGTACCTGTCCTCGACGCTCTATCACAGCTTTCAGAACCCACGGGCCAAACGGATCCTCCGGATCATCGACCACACCTCCATTTATCTGCTGATCGCCGGGACGTATACCCCCTTCTTGCTGATCAGCCTGCGCGGCACCTGGGGATGGACGCTGCTGGGCATCATCTGGGGGTTGGCTCTGCTGGGCATCGGCTTCAAGACCCTCTCCGCTCAGCGCTACCGAAAGCTCTCCACGCTGTCCTACGTCCTGATGGGCTGGCTATGCGTGGTCGCCTTGAAGGAGATGCTGGTCCATATCCCCCCGGGCAGCCTGATCCTGTTGGCCGTCGGGGGGGCAGCCTACATGGTGGGCATCATCTTCTATACCTGGCACAGGTTACCGTATCACCATGCCATCTGGCATCTATTCGTCTTAGGAGGCAGTGTCAGCCACTACCTCGCCGTGCTCTTATATCTAGCGCCTAAAACTCCATAAACATCGCGGCAGCGGAGGCATCAGGCTCCCTCAGGACGCACCCGTCTCGAGTATCAGGCCTTCCGCCTCATCCCCGTGATCCCCGCCGATTGGGCCATGCCACGGGGCCGGCTCCTGGAGCCACACGATGACAGACGCCGGGGCACAGGCGGGCCGCTGCCGAGGAGGATAACGATCATGCAGCCTATCCAAGTCGTTCTGGCCGACGACCACGCGGTCGTCCGCAAAGGAATTCGAGAGTTCCTCGAGGAAGAAGAGGACATCACCGTCGTGGCGGAGGCAGCCGACGGCGAAGAGGCGAAGGAGCTGATCCGCCAACACCAGCCCGACGTGGTGATCCTGGACATCCGCATGCCCAAGGCGACCGGGATCGAGGTCACTCGATGGGTGCGAGACCAACAGATCGCCACAGGCGTCCTCATCCTGAGCGCCTACGACGACGACCCGTTCGTGCTGGCAGCGCTGGAGGCCGGCGCCAACGGCTACGTTCTAAAGACCGCCGAGGCCGATGAGATCGTGGCGGCCGTGCGAACGGTCCACAAAGGACAGTCGGCGCTGGATCCGGTCGTCGCCCAGAAGCTGATGGCGCACCTGGCGGGCACATCGCACCGCGCGGACGAGCCGGTCGAGCCGTTGACGCCGCGTGAGCGGGAGGTGCTGGAGATGGTGGCGCGCGGGCTCACCAACCGAGGCATCGGCCAGGCGCTGGGCATCAGCGACCGCACGGTGCAGGGCCATCTGGCCAACATCTACGCCAAGCTCCAGGTCGGCAGCCGCACGGAGGCCGTCACCAAGGGGCTCCAGCTGGGGCTCATCCATCTGCCAGAGGAGTCCTCGTGAAAAGCTGGTGGTCCTCGATCAGCCTGCGTGGGCTGCGGGTGCAGATCCTCCTGTGGACCATCCTGCCCTTCATCATCCTGCTCATCGCCCTCTCCCTGACCGGCATCCGGAGCCATCAGCAATCGATGCGCGCGCTGGTCGCCGAGCGGGACGCCGG
>JAJRVX010000524.1:0-4029 GCA_024277095.1 Chloroflexota bacterium | reverse complement strand
TC
This sequence comes from Chloroflexota bacterium, assembly GCA_024277095.1. Lineage (GTDB taxonomy): Bacteria > Chloroflexota > Anaerolineae > DUEN01 > DUEN01 > DUEN01. The sequence goes on along the minus strand of JAJRVX010000524.1, from coordinate 4,027 downwards.
CCGACCACGTGCCACTCCCCCCGGACGAGACCGGTGATACCATCTATATCCTGGAGCCCTATCTGGACCCGGCCGTAGACCTCCTCCAGCGCTACTACCCGGAGGCCCTGCGGGAGACGGAGCGGGACGGGATGGGGAACCGCCTGTTCACGGCGCTGGTCATCCCGGCCGAGTCCACCGCCCGACGCGGCCTGCACGCCACCTTCTGGTCCGGCACGTCCATGGTCGGCCAGCCCATACTTGAGACATTCCTGGAAGCGCCCTTCGTCGGGATCCCGGCGCCCGTACAACCTCCGTACGCGCAGCGCCTGACGGGCGGCCTGCGCCTGACGGAGGCGGGCATTTATCGCTTCCGGCTGCCCCCCGTCCCCGGCACGACGCTGCTCTACCTGAACAACACGCTGGCCGCCTCCACGTCGGACGATGGCACGGAGCCGGCGAGCGTGGACATGTGGCTTCCGCAGGGCGTCATCCCGCTCCGCCTGGATCGAACGGCGCCGGAGGGCACGACGCCGCAGCCAGCGCCCATCGAGTGGATGCCGCCCGGCGCGGAGACATGGAGCCCGCTGCCGAAGGATCGACTGCTGCCCCTGGGGCCATCGACCGGCCTGGTCGCCGCCTACTACGAGGGCGACCGGTTCACTGGCCCGCCGGTGCGAGTGGCGGCGGATCCGCTGCTGTTGGAGGACAACGCGGGCGGGCTGGCCACCTACGCAGTGCGCTGGCTGGGATCCCTGATCACCTCCCAGGCAGGCGACTACCAGTTCCGCCTGCGCTCGGACGACGGCGCGCGGCTCTACGTGAACGGCCGCCTCGTCGTCGACCATTGGGGGCTGCACGGCCCCTCCCAGCGCATGGGCAGGATCTCGCTCCCGCCGGGGAGGGCCCGAATCGAGCTGCGCTACTTCGACTACGGCGGCTCCAACATGTTGGAGATCGAGTGGATGCCGCCCGGTGGCCAATGGCAGCCCCTGCGCATGGCGCCGATCCGCTGGGACCCGACCGACGTCGTGCAGGCGCTGACGCCGCTGCCGACCTCCAGCGCGGTGGGTATCCCGGTGTTCTCAGCCGACGGCACGCCGCAGGGTCGGCTGCCGGCCATCCGCATCCTGGCCCTGGACCAGCGCTGGCCTCATCCCCAGCGCGACGAGAACTTCCAGAATCGGCTGTTGAAGATCAAGGACGACGTGTTCGACCAGGGGATCGGCGCGTTTGGGCCGACGGAGATCGCCTTCGACCTGCGAGGGGCGTACACCCGTCTGAGCGGGGCGGTCGGCGTGGACCGGGACACCGTAGGCGACAACGTGGCCTGGTTCCAGATCGAGCTAGACGGACAGATCATCTGGGAGAGCGGCCCCCGGTATTCTTTCGACCCGATGCTCCCCTTTGATCTGGACATCAGCGGCGGCGACACCCTCATCCTGCGCACCTACGAGGGCGGGGAGAAGGGAAGCAGCGACGCAGTGGACTGGGTGAACCTGCGTCTGACGATGCCATAGGAACGGATGGGAACATGGGACGATCCAGGATGACTTCCTCATGGGTCCGAATCGGGGCGGCGATCCTCGGCACATGGGTTGCCCATATGGGCCAGACAGCGCTGGAGGCCCACCGGCTTCACGTTGGCCTGGCCTGGTACGCGCTCGCTCTGGCGCTGTGGATCCTCGCCTTCGCCAACCTGGAATGGCTACGCGATGGGGTGGCCCCGCCCCTCCGCCCCTTACCTCGCCGGGTGGAGCTCGCGGCCCTCAGCGGGGTGCTCCTGGTCGGGCTGATCCTGCGCGTATACCGGCTGTCCGAGATCCCATGGGGACTGAGCATCGACGGCTCGGCCAACGCGCTGAAGGCCCTGGACATCCTGCGCGGCGCGCCCTATGAGCCGCTCTACCTGAGCCGGGAGACCATGTACCACTACTTCATGGCCGCTTTCTTCCGGCTGCTCGGCCCCGACCTGATCGCCCTGCGCCTGACGTCCGTCTTCTTCGGCATGCTGGGGCTCGTGACCTTCTATCTGCTGGTCCGGGAGCTGTTCGACGCCCGGCTGGCGCTGATCGCCACCTTCCTCTTCGCCACATCCGTCTACCACATCACCTACAGCCGATCGGGATGGCGGGCCATCCAGGTGCCCGTCTTCGAGTTCGCCGCCTTCTACTGCGTCCTGCGAGCGATACGCGCCGGGCGCATCACCGGGCGGAGTCCCACGCTCTGGTGGGCGCTGGCCGGCGTAGCGACGGGCCTGGGGCTGAACACGTATGAGCCGTTCCGCCTGGTGGCGCTCGCGCTGGGGCTGTGGGTCCTCACCCAGCTCCCCCAGCGCGGCTTCCTGGCCCGCCATGGGCGAGGGCTCATCGCCTTTGCCATCTGCGCCGTGATCTTCTTCGGCCCGCTCGGGTGGTACGCCATCACGCACTGGGACGAGTTCAATGCTCGCGCCAGGGCCGTGTTCATCGGCCAGCGCGTGCGCCAGGCGAAGAGCCTGGAGCCGCTGTGGGAGAACGCCCGCAACCTGCTGCTGACGTACAACTACCGGGCCATGGGCGACTTCTTTGACAACTCCCACCCCCTGCTGGGGCACCTGGAGGCCATCCTGTACGTGGGAGGGCTGGGCGTTCTGCTGGGCAATCTGCACCGCGCACGCCCCCGGCTGCTGCTGGGATGGTACATCCTGGCGCTCCTGCCCGGCCTCCTGTCCTGGCCCAACGCGCAGCGGCTCATCGCGGCGACCCCGTTGGCGCTCCTATTCGGCGGGCTGTTCCTCTACGCGATCTGGACGCTGCTGGACGACGTGGGGCAGGCGAAGGTCATGTACCCCCTCATGGGCATGACGGGACTTCTGCTCCTGCTCTGGACCTACCAGATATATCTGGGGCCAAATCGCCGCATCGTATGGGGGTACGAGCCCGAGCGTATGGCCGTGGCCCTGTACCTGAAGCCCATCGGCGCCACCGACGAGGTGCTGGTGGAGGAGCGATTCAACCAGGGACAGGTGGACTTCATCAATTACGTGCCGGGCAGCGATCCCTTCGTCCATCGCTTCCCCACCTTCGACCGCCAGCGGGATGTGCCCCTGCGCCGCCCCATCGACCGGCCGGTCACGTTGATCCTGGAGACGCGCCCCGACAACCAGGCGCTGGTCGCCACGTTGCGGACGTTCTACCCGAACCTGCGCGTGGAGTCGATTTATGACAACTTACGGCGCGAGGTGGCCTTAGCCGTGCGCATCCCCAGGGAATCCGTCGAGGCCTCATGGGGGCTGCGCGCCCGTTACTTTGCGGACGACTCCTGGCAGCGCCCCATCGCGGAGCGCATCGATCCAGCGCTGCCGGCCCCGTGGCCCGCGGGCGCCCGCTCGGCCGAATGGACGACGTACCTGTGGGTCGATCGGCTGAACGAGTACCGCATCCGGGTGGACGGCTGCGGCCCGGCCTGGCTGGACATAGATGAGAACCCGGTCATCGAGGAAGGGTCGGAGGGCATCCTCTTCCTCACGCAAGGGCTCCATCGCCTGCGACTGCGCGTCGCCTCGCCCGCCCAGGCCACGGGGTGCTCCCTCTCCTGGAGCTCCGACGGACAGATCTATGACCCGATCCCTCGCGAGCGCCTCTTCACGGCAAGCGCCCCGGATCCCGCCCTGATCGGGAGGCCCGCCCGGCGAGAGCCGCTGCTCTGGCAGATCGTATGGGTCGTAGGCGGGAACGGCAGCGCGCCCGGCCGATTCTTCCGCCCCATGAACCTGGCCGTGGACGAACAGGGATTCGTCTACGTGGCCGACGCCGACAACCGCCGCATCCAGAAGCTGCGCGCCTCCGACGGCGGCTTCGTGGCCGAGTGGGGTCGGCTGGGGACGAAGCCGGGCGAGCTGGAGCATGAGATGGGGCTGGCGCTGGCGGATGGCGGGGTCCTGTACGTGAGCGACCGCTGGAACAACCGGGTTCAGGCCTGGTCTACCGACGGCCAGTTCCTCGACGTCGTCGTGCCCCCCGACGAGGTGTCCTCCCCCAGGGCTATCGTGGTGCTGCCGAACGGC
>JAJRVX010000523.1:0-11262 GCA_024277095.1 Chloroflexota bacterium | reverse complement strand
GAGGGAGATCCATCGTACAGGACCACCATCGGCGCGCCCAGCCGGCCGCCCTGCCGCGCAAGCAACGCATGGCACCGGACCTGCGAGAACACCCAACGGGCGGTGGAGCCCATCTCCCCCCGCACGGTCCACGACCATCCCGCCTTTCCCAGGCTGACGAGATCCGCCTCCGAGGCCGCCGCCAGCACCTCCGACGCCACCTGGCCACGCACGACCCGAAACGACCAGCGCACCCGGGCACGCCCGGCGACCCTCGCCATGGCCCGACGCGCCTGGTCCGCCTGCGCCCGCAACTCCCGCTCGATATGTTGACTATCCAACGGACGAGGCGTCGCCGACAGGGAGCCGACCTCACGCGCAAAGGGGAACCCGGCCAGCCGCAACAGGTTGATATCCTCCACGAACAGGCCCAACAACTCCGCCTCCAGCCTGGCGGCGAGTTCGGCCGCGGCCTCCAGCGCCGCCAGACTGTGCGGCGAAGCGTCTAGCGCCACCAGGATGCGTCGAATCCCTCGCTCGCGCTCTTCCTCACTCATGCCCCTCCTCCTCGGCCGCCTTTGCAAACGCCGCCTGTTTCTCCGCCAGCTCCGCCAACCGCTTCTCCACCAGATAGTTGATCGTCCCCTCCGGGTAGTTCCCCTCCTCATCCCGCTCGCCCGCGGGGATCCCGGTCAGAAGCTCAATCCCCTGATCCACCGTCTCAATGGGATAAATATGGAACTGCCCGGCCGCCACAGCCTCCACCACGTCGGATCGCAGCATGAGATGCTTCACGTTGGAGACCGGGATGAGCACGCCCTGCTCCCCCGTCAACCCCCGCCTCTTGCAAACGTCAAAGAACCCCTCGATCTTCTCGTTGACCCCGCCAATGGCCTGGATCTGGCCATGCTGGTTCACTGAGCCGGTCACCGCCAACGATTGCTTGATGGGCACCTCGGCGATGGCCGAGAGCAGCGCGTACAGCTCCGCCAAAGATGCGCTGTCACCCTCCACCCCGCTGTAGGACTGCTCGAACACCAGGCTGGCGGAGAGCGAAAGGGGACGCTCGGCCGCGTAGCGCGCCCCCAGGAAGCCGGAGAGGATCAACACCCCCTTGGAGTGGATGGGACCGCCCAGTTCAACCTCTCGCTCGATGTCGATCACCTCACCCCGGCCCATTCGCACCCGGGCCGTGATCCGGCTGGGCCGGCCGAACGCGAAATTCCCCAACTGGATCACGGAGAGCCCGTTCACTTGGCCGACTCGCTCCCCCTCCGTATCGATCAGGATCGTGCCGCGCAGGATCTCCTCCTGAAGCTTCTCCCGCACCCGGTCGGAGCGATAGATCTGCGCATCAATGGCACGCTGCACGTCCTGAGCCGTCACAGCTCCATTCCCCGATCGGCCGGCCCAGTAATCCGCCTCCCGGAGCAGATCGCAGATGTTCCGCATGCGCGTCGAGAGCTTCTCGGCGTCGCCCGCCAGCCGGGAGCTATGCTCGATCACCCGGGCCACCGCTCCCCGATCGAACGGGCGCAGACCCTCTTTGCGGGCCAGGGTGGCGATCAGCCGGGCATACAGCATCTGGTTCTCGTCGCTGCGGTCGAACTCCTCGTTGAAGTCCGCCGCCACCTTGAACAGCTCGCCGAAGTCAGGGTCCAGGGAGCTCAGCAGGTAGTAGAGCAACCGATCCCCCAACAGGGCCACCTTCACATCCAAAGGGATCGGTTCGGGCTCCAGGGAGACGGTGCTCACCAGGCTGAGCATCTCACCCAGCGACTCGATGCGGATCTGGCGCGACTGGAGGACCCGCTTGAGCGCCTCCCAGGCATACGGCTGCAGCAACACCTTGCGCGCATCCAGGATCAAGTACCCGCCGTTGGCCCGATGGAGCGCCCCCGGCTTGATCAGGGTGAAATCGGTGACCAGGGCCCCCATTTGAGCCATATGTTCCACCCGTCCGACCAGGTTCTGATACGTCGGATTGTCCTCATAGATCACCGGCGCGCCCTTCGACTCGCTATGATCCACCAACACGTTCACCTGATAGCGACGCAGCGTCGGCGGCCCCGTCATCAGGTGTGGAACCGGCCCTATGGGAGCACCCTGCCGAGGCTCCTCCGGCCGCAGGAAGTCCCGCACATTCTCGATCACATCCTGCTGCACGGCGTTCAGGTACTCCACGACATCCGGGAGCTCCTCGTACTTCTTCCGCAGCTCATCGATGAGGTGGCCCACGGCGAAGTTGGTGATCTCCCGATCCAACTCCCGCACCTTCTCCCGCATCTCCCGTTCCCAGCGGGGCATCTGGTGGATGATCTTCTGCAACTCCTCCTGCATGACCTCCACCTCAGCCTCCAGCCGCTTCCGCTCCTCCTCGGGAAGCTTCTGGAACTCCTCGGGCGGGAGCACCTCGCCATCCCGCAGCGGGGCGAAGACCAGGCCCACCGGCGTGCGGAGCAAAGCCAGCCCCCGCTCCTGCGCCCGCTGTCGCAGCTCGTTGAAGGCCTGTTCCTGGCGCTCCTTGAACTCCTCCTCGATGACCTGCCGGCGCGTGCGATATTCCTCGCTCTCGAAGGCGGAGGATAGGGCCGTGCGGACCTCCTCCACCAGCTGTTCCATATCCCGTCGCAGCTTGACCCCGGTGCCCGGCGGGAGACGCAACACGCGAGGGCGATACGGCTGGGCGAAGTTGTTCACATAGCACCAATCGAAGGGAACCGGCTCCGTAGCCGCCCGCTGCTCCAGGGCCTGCCGGACGAGGGTGTACTTGCCCGTCCCGGCCGGCCCCAAGGCGAAAATGTTATATCCCTCGCGCTCCATGCCGATGCCGAACTGGACGGCCTCCACCGCGCGTGGCTGGCCGATGATCTCGTGTAAGTCCTCTATATCATCCGTGGTCTCAAACGGGAATTGCTCGGGATCACACCGTCGACATAACGCTTCAGGGCCCAATTCTCTGACGGCTGCCACGATCTGCCTCCTTTTCCGATGAACGCTGACGACTCTCGTGAATCATGATACACGCTGCGTCCATTGTATGTCCGACAAGTACCGTTGTCAACCGGATTCGCCCCTTAATCGCATAGGCGGCGCCGCCTGAGGACAAGCAGGGGACTGAAACCCGCCAGGGCTTTTTCAAAGTCAGCGATGGAAATGAGCGTTGGACTTTGAAAAGGCCCTTGAAACCCGCCCGAAATCATTGACAACCCCGACGTCCGTTCCTATAATGGCACCACGATCATCGCCGATATCGGATAAAGATCGGTGAGAAAGGACACGATGGACGAGAGTTCGATACCTCCCAGTCCGGGTCAAAGTACCCAACACGGACTCCGGCCTCGCCCCTATCTGGGCCGTGCGGCCTGGGGTCGTGGCGTTATGAACAACTTCATACGTCGCTCCCCGAAGGGCCGCCGCGTGCCCACCTCTCTTGCCTCCTGACCGGCCGCTCCGCCCTCCTCGGGGAGCGCGCACCCGGGGATCTCTCGCAAGCCACGGCCATACGCGTGACCGCCGCCTCAGACGACAAGCCATCCGGGCGATCGGATCGGTGGCGGATCTGACGCGGCGAGACCCCGTGCATTCGCGCGAGATCCCCACCAAGGGAAGGAGGCCATCATGGAGCGACTGCTCATTGAAAGCGCGCTGGATCGCGTACGCGCCGCGCTGGAAAACAATGACTTCGATCAGGCCGTCGCCATCATCGAGAGCCTACGCCCGGCCGATCAGGCCGAGGTGTTCTCCGAGCTTGAGCGGGAAGATCAGACGAAGCTGCTCCCGCAATTGAACCCGGCCGATTCGGCCGACATCCTCGAGGAGCTGGGCGAGGAGGAGGCGGCCAAGCTGGCGCAAACCCTGCCCCCTCAGGCGCTGACCCGCATCGTCGATGAGATGGAACCGGATGAGGCCGCCGATCTGCTGGGCGACATCCCGCCTGAACAGGCGGAGGCGATCCTGGCCAGCCTGGAGGACCCAGAAGAGGTGCGTCCGCTGCTGATGCACCCGGACGACACGGCCGGCGGCCTGATGACCTCGGAGTTCCTGGCGCTGCGCCGCCGCACGACGGTGGCCGAGGCGCTGGAGGCCGTCCGTCGGTGGCATCCCGAAGGCCACGTCGCCGACCAGCTGTTCGTCATCGACCGCAATGGTGTGCTCTGCGGCACCGTCACCCTGCGCCAGCTCATCATGGCGGAGCCCCACCAGCGCATGATGGACATCATGGACCCGGAAGTTATCAGCGTGCTCGCGGGCACGGACCAGGAGGAGTGCGCCCGCCTGATGGACCGCTATGATCTGCTGGCGCTGCCCGTAGTGGACGATCACCATCGGCTTCTGGGCGTCATCACGGTGGACGACCTGGTAGACGTGCTGCAGGAGGAGGTCACGGAGGACATCCAGCGATTGGGCGGCGCACAGCCCCTGGCCGGGCCATACCTGGACAGCCGGGTCACCCGGGTGGCCCGCAGCCGCATCGGCTGGCTGCTCCTGTTATTCGTGACCGAGACCCTGACGGGCACCGTGCTCCGACTATTCGAACACGAGCTGGCCATGGTGGTCTCGCTCACCTTCTTCATCCCGCTGCTGATCGGCACCGGAGGGAATGCAGGCTCCCAGACGATCAGCACCATTATCCGGGCGCTGGCCATCGGGGACATCGAGCCCGGTGACGCCATCCGGGTGCTCTGGCACGAGCTACGTGTGGGGCTCGTGTTGGGAATCGCCATGGGCACCGTCGGATACGTGCGAGCCCTGGCCTGGGGGACCAGCACCGCCGTGGCAGGCGCCGTCGCCGCCGCGCTTCTGCTGATCGTGCTCTGGGCCAATATCGTCGGCTCCCTCCTGCCGATCCTGGCCAGTCGGCTTCATATCGACCCGGCCATCGTCTCCGGACCGTTCATGAGCACGCTGGTAGACGCAACCGGGCTGCTGATCTACCTGTATGTAGCGAAGCTCATTTTGGGGATATGAGGGTGTGCTGAGTGTTGCGTATTGCGTGTTGCGTATTGCGTGGTGCGTATTGCGTGGTGCGTATTGCGTAATGCTCACCAGCCGTACCGTTCCGGCCCCCAGGGACGGGTGATCAGCTCCTGCTTCACGGTGATCAAGGTGCGGTCGGGGAGGTCGTCATACAGAATCACGCCGGGGCCCACGCAGGAGTAGACGCCGATCCGCCGCCCGGGCATGATGATGGCGTTCACTCCCGTACGGCTGAAGTCGCCGAAGTAAGCTGCATTGGAGGCGTGCGTGGGAGGCACCTCCGGCCGCCCCTTGATCCGCCACACCGTCTCGCCATCGTCAAAACGCAGGTTGCCGCACACCGTGGCCGCGCCGAAATCCACGGCGTGTCCCACCACCCCCCAGATCTCGCAGTAATGATAGGCATACACGGTATCCAGGGCCACGCCGCTGAACTCCGCCCCGTGGCCATACACCCCCCGATCCCCCAGCGCGCTGTGTCCCCCGATCTGGCAGTAATCCCGAAGCCTGGTCTCTCGACCCACGACGACCGGCCCCTTCAGGATGGCACCGTTGGTGACGCCGGCCCCATCCCCCAGCCAGAGATCGCCCTCTACAACCACCCGATTGCCGATGACGGCGTTCTCGCCCAGGACGAGCCGGCCGTGAATCTCGGCGCCGTCATGCACCCGCGCCGACGGAGCGATGACATCGGCCTCCAGCCGGGCCGACATGTCCTCGATGACTCGGTAATTGGCCTCCAGGATGTGCCAGGGTTTGTCCAGGTCCACGTGATATCCCGGCACCTCCACGGCCAACACCGGCTGCCCCTCGTCGATCATCATCTGTAGCGACTGGGCGATCTCCGCCTCCACCGGCGGCATCCCGCCGACCGGCACCCGGGTCACCAACCCCGGGTTGTCCCGCAGGTACGGGAGCGCCTCCGTCCGAAGGACGTAGATCCCACATAGCCGATGCGCTCCCTCCCGACCATGTCCCTCGATCCCGCGCAGCTCATCCCCCTCCGGGAAGGCGACGAGCCAGTCCTGCGGACGTTCCCTCTCCAGCGGCTGGATCAGCGCGGCCGCCAGCGGGCGGTCCTGAGAGAAGCGATCCATCAACGCGGCCAGATTCTCCCGGGCGGTGACCACATCGCCCGACACGACCAGGAAGTCCTCGCCCAGGCCATGCGCGCCCAGCAGGGCGGCGGGCGCGGTCCCGTCCGGGTTCGGCTGTCGCACGAAGACGATGTCGCCGGGCGCGCCGTGCAGGGCGGCCCGCACGCTGGCCTCGCCTGGCCCCACGACAACCACGATGCGTGTCACGCCGAGGCCGACGAGATCATCCACCAGCCGGCGCACGGACGGGACGTTGGCGATAGGGAACGCGGCCTTTTGCCGCACGACGTTATACGGCCAGAACTTGGTGCCCTGGCCGGCTGCGAGGACGACAGCGGTCTGAATCGGCGCCATCTACGGCCTCCATAACAGGGAAGATCTTCCACATTCTTGCGACAACCAGTATAGCATGTGCCAGGAAAGTGAACAATCCGACACCCTATCCTACCTTGAAGTTCCCCTCCAGAGCTGACCGGGCAGGGTCAGGGGTCGGGAGGAAGGCGCACGAGCAGCCGCATGCGATTGCCTGAGACCAACGGTATGCTATAATGAGCCCCATCGAGCGGATGTAGAGGAGAAAGAGAACGCGATGAGCACGGTCGCACTGACAACGGGGAATAGCCGATACGAAACCGTGAGAGCGGCCCTGGAGGCGTTGGGACCTGTCGATTTGAGCGGGAAACGACATGTGCTAATTAAGCCAAACCTGGTGTCGGTGAAACGTCAGCTGGCCGCGACCCACGTAGATGCGCTGCGCGCCACCCTGGATTGGCTACGCGAACGGTACAGCGGCCCGGTGCTCATCGGTGAGGGGGCAGCGCTGGCGCCGACCGAGATGGGGTATCGTAACTTCGGATACGACACGCTGGTGAATGCCTACGACGTCCAGCTGGTGGATTTCAACAGGGACGAGCGCACATATCCCGTCCAGACGTACGACCATCGGCTACGCCCGCAGATGCTGGCCCTCTCCGCCACAGCGGTGGAGTCGGACTTCATCATCTCCGTGGGGCCGCCTAAAACGCATGATCTCGTTCAGATCACGGCATCGATTAAGAACGTAACCATGGGAGCGCTCATCGCCCGGGTGGCGCTACAGCCCCGCTCGAGCCCTTCCATCCTGTGGCGGGCCTATAACATGTTACCGCTGCGGATCAAGCTGCTCCCCATCGTCGATGAGATGCGATTTGCATTTGCCCGCAGATCTCCCAGCGATAAGGCACGCCTGCATCAAAGCTACCCGGTCATGCACCTTAACCTCTTCCTGGTGGCCCGGGTGATCCGTCCCCATCTGGCCGTGCTGGACGCCTGGGAGGCCATGGAGGGCGAGGGACCGACATGGGGCGATCCGGTACCGCTCCATGCCGCCGTAGCCAGCCTGGACCCCGTGGCGGCGGACGCGGTGGCTGCCAAGCTCATGGGGTTCGACCCGTTCGAGATCGGCTACTTGTGGTATGCACACCAGGGCGGACTGGGCCAGGGCGACCTGGAACAGATCCAAATGACGGGCAACGGCGACCTGGAGGCGTTGTGCCGTCCCTTCCGCCGTCACAGCACCTATCCACGCCAACGCCACTGGCGGAGCGAGCGCGTGGAGGCCCGATTCCGCCAGGTTATCGCCGGGGGGCCGGAAACAACGGCTTTCGAGATGCGCCGACAGCCGACATCATGAAAGGAGCCATGCCACAATGTGTCGCACCGCGGCCACCCGTCCGACGGTCGCTACACCGGCCATGACCGGCGCCCGGCGGTTGACCCTTACGCTGTACATCATCGCCGTCTTCCTGTATTGGATCGCCCTGTATCTTTATGTGCCGACGCTGCCCGTTTACACCGCAAGCAAGACCGACAACCTGGCACTGGTCGGCGTGGTGCTCTCCATGTACGGACTTTGGCAGGCGATCGTCCGCCTGCCATTGGGCATCACGGCCGACTGGCTGGGGCGGCGTAAGCCGTTTATCATCGGCGGGTTCGCCCTGGCCGGTCTGGGGGCCTGGACCATGGGCTCCGCCGACAACGTCAACGGGCTGATCCTCGGGCGGGCCATCACCGGGCTGGCGGCCGGCACCTGGGTGCCGCTGGTCGTCGTGTTCAGCAGCCTGTTTCCGCCAGAGGAGGCCGTACGTGCCAGCGCCATGCTCACCCTCATCGGGTCGGTAGGGCGTATGCTGGCCACAGGGATCACAGGCTCTTTGAACAACCTGGGGGGATACTCCCTTCCCTTCTTCCTGGCCGCAGGCGCGGCCGTCCTGGCCATCCTGGTCGTATTGCCGGCCCGGGAGGAGCGCCGTTCCCGCCGGCGCCCATCGATCCAGGGCATCGGGCACCTGATCACCCGACGGGACGTGCTGCTTCCTTCCGTCCTCAGCGCCGTGGCTCAATATGCAAACTGGGCGGCCACCTTCGGGTTCATCCCCATCCTGGCCAGGCAGCTGGGGGCCACGGACGTCATGCTCAGCATGCTCACCAGCATGAACATCGCCGTCCTCACGCTGGGCAACCTGACGGCGACCGCCATCGTCAAGCGCATCGGCGCCCGGCGGCTCGTCTCTATCAGCTTCCTGCTCCTGGCCGTGGGCATCGGGGGGACCGCGCTGGCGCCAACGCTGCCTTTGGTCTTCGCCGCCCAATTCTGCATCGGGATGTCCATGGGCATCGGTTACCCGGTGCTGATGGGGCTGAGCATCCAGAACGTAGAGGACGCCGAGCGCACCACCGCCATGGGATTGCACCAGGCCGTCTACGCCATCGGCATGTTCAGCGGGCCGGGGCTCAGCGGCACCATCGCCGACGCCATAGGCATCCGGGCGATGTTTGGAATTACAGCGGGAGCGGCACTGGTGCTGGGGATCATTGGAACGCGATGGTTGGGGGAGAGGAAGTAGTAGTGCGTGTTGCGTGTTGCGTGTTGCGTATTACGTAGTGTGTGGTACGTGATGCTCGATATGTGATGAGATAGGGGAGCGGCCATGAATTACGAGGAATGGCTTGAAACAGTGCCGGAGATCATCACGACGGATGTGCTGTGGAAGACGCAGGTGTATCGGCTCGCCCTGTTCCTCTCAGATCTCGGATGGCTCGACGCGACAAGGCTCATGCAGGATCGGCGAACTCGTGGCCTGTCGGACCAATTGTACCGTGCAGTATGCTCCATCAGTGCGAATATCGCCGAAGGCTACTCGCGTGGCTCCGGCCGAGATCGCGCCCGATTCTACGAATATGCCCTTGGATCGGCCCGGGAAAGCCGCGATTGGTATTTCAAGAGCAGGCATGTTCTAGGAAATTCCGTGATGGAGCACCGGCTCAGCCTCCTGGCACAGATCATCCGGCTACTCCTGACGATCATTCCAAGGCAACGTCAGCGTATTTTCAAAGAAGAGCAAGCCGCTTACCATGTCGATCTGGACTCATACCAGGGAGAGCTATCAGGATTGCTATCCGATGTCCCGCTTCCACCGCCTTAATACGCAACACGCAATATGCAATACGTAACACGAAACATACCCTACCTAACGGAGGTTCTCAACATGACCCACCGACCCGTACGCGTGCGCATCGCCCCCAGCCCTACCGGCTATTTCCACCTGGGCGGGGCCCGCACGGCGATTTACAACTGGCTATACGCCCGCCACACCGGCGGACGCTTTATCCTGCGCATCGAGGACACGGATCGGACGCGCTACCATCCGGAGGCGCTGGACGATCTGTTGGAATCCCTGCGATGGCTGGGACTCGACTGGGATGAGGGGCCTGAGGTCGGCGGCGACTACGGCCCCTACTTCCAATCCCAACGGCTGGACATCTATCAGGAACACGCTCGCAAGCTGATCGAGGAGGGGCACGCCTATTACTGCTACTGCTCGCCGGAGCGCCTGGCCGCGCTGAGAGAGGAGCAACGGAAGCGCAAGGAACGCATCGGCTACGATCGCCACTGTCGCAACCTGACGGCGGCCCAACGAGCGGAATATGAGGCTCAAGGGATCACCCCAGTGGTGCGCCTGAAGGTGCCCGACGAAGGGCAGATCACCTTTCGCGACGTGATCCGAGGCGAGATCACCGTGGACGTGAACACCCTGGACGATCTGGTGCTCTTGAAGTCCGACGGATACCCGACCTACCACCTGGCCAACGTCATCGACGACCATCTGATGGAGATCTCGCACATCCTGCGAGGAGACGAGTGGCTCCCCTCCGTGCCGCGCCACATCCTGATCTACCGAGCCTTCGGATGGGAGCCGCCGATCATGGCCCACCTGCCGCTACTGCTCGATCCCAGCGGCAAAGGGAAGATGTCCAAACGCAAACCGGTCATCAACGGCGTCGAGTACCCGACCCTGATCCGAGACTTCCGAGAAGAGGGATACCTTCCCGAGGCGCTATTCAACTTCCTGGCGCTGCTGGGATGGTCGTACGACCCGGAGAACGACCTCTTCACCCGAGAGCAGGCCATCGAGCGATTCGACATCGCCGATGTCCACCCCAAACCCTCCGTCGTCTCTTACGAGAAGCTGGACTGGATGAACGGCGTCTATATCCGTGAGCTCTCGACCGAGGAGTTCGCCCGGCGTGCACTACCGTTCCTGGCCAAGGGGCTCGGCATCCCCGAGGAGGAGATCGCCCGCCACCCCGGGCTGCCGGTGCTGATGCCGGCCGTCCAGGAGCGGGTGAAAAAGCTGGCCGAGGCGGCCGAGATCGTGGATTTCGTCTTCAAGGAGCCGGGCGAATACGACCCGAAGCTGTTGATCGGCCGCAAGATGACGGCAGCGCAATCGCTGGAGGCGCTGCGGGCCGCACGGCAGGTCCTGGCCGACCTCCCGGAGTTCGACCCCGACCTCATGGAGGCGGAGATGCGAGCCCTGGCCGAGCGGTTGGGCGTCAAGGCAGGCCCACTCTTCGGCATCCTGCGCATCGCCATCACGGGCAAGAAGGTGGCCCCGCCCCTGTTCGTCAGCATCGTGGCCGTAGGGCGAGAGAAGGCCCTGAACCGATGCGATCGGGCTATCGAGCTTCTGCAGCAAC
Source organism: Chloroflexota bacterium (assembly GCA_024277095.1). Classification (GTDB taxonomy): domain Bacteria; phylum Chloroflexota; class Anaerolineae; order DUEN01; family DUEN01; genus DUEN01. Next base: position 187 of record JAJRVX010000523.1, on the reverse strand, counting down.
TCGTCGCCGCCGAGGCGACGTAACGTCTCGCGCGATGCGTCATTTTCACCGAACCCGTCGAGGAGGAAAGGTTATGGGAGAACCGAGGAAAGGTGAGAGCCAGGCCGCTGGCGAGGCTTCAGCCGAATCCAAACCCACCGATTTCATCCGAGAAATCATCGAGGAAGATATCCGGACCAATCGTTTT
>JAJRVX010000522.1:0-19587 GCA_024277095.1 Chloroflexota bacterium | reverse complement strand
CAGGAGGAAGAGGGCCAGGCGGGGGAGGATGCGCCGGCAGGGGGCGAGGATTCGGAGGTGACGCCGCCTCGTGTGTGGTTCTGAGTCGGGTGTACGATCGTTGGATCGTTTGCCTGGCTCTATCGGATGCGCTATAATGCTTTTGGGCTTCGGTTGAACGTTGTCCCGCTTTATTCCCTCTATTTCCATCTGATCACCATCACCTCGGCGACAGGTGGATTCCCTCAGTTTCCATCGCCACGAAGGCGTCTCTATGTCGTGGCTGGTAGATTGTACGACGAGCGAACCGCAAAGCGTAGAAGGAGGTGCCTCTGGCGTGATCTTATCCCGGATTCTGGCGCATAGATCGGGAGTTCGTGGTAGTGCAGCCCCACGTGTGGGCCTGACGATTCGCTGACGAAAGAAGGGAGGTCGGATGATGCAAAAGCGGTTGTTCTCGCTCATGACGGTGCTGGTCGTCTTCTCGCTGCTGATCACCGCCTGTGCCGGCCGCGCCACGCCGACGCCGGCTCCGGCGGCTCCTGAGGAGGCGCAGCCGACGCCGAAGACGGAGGAGGCCGCGCCGAAGGCCGCCGAGGCGCCTCTGGGCAGCGAAGAGAATCCGATCCAGATGGTGTGGGTGCCGTCTGGCGACACGCAGAAGATCCTGGCCGGGGCGGAGCAATTGGACGCGCTGTTGGCCAAACAGGGGATCTACGTGAAGTCCTCCGTGGCCACCAGCTACGCGGCCGCGATCGAGGCCCTCTGCGCGGGGAAGGCGGATGCGGCGGCGCTGGCGACCCTCTCGTACGTCCTGGCGCATGATAAGTGCGGCGCCGAGGTGATCTTGAACTCCATCCGTCGGGGGAGCGCGACGTATAATGGCCAGATCCTGGTCCGGTCGGACAGCGGCATCAACAGCGTGGCCGATTTGAAGGGGAAGCGCTTCGCGTTCACGGATCCGGCATCCACGTCGGGATACCTGTACGCGGCCGCGCTGCTGAAGGCCAATGGCGTGGATCCCGCCAAGGATCTGGCGGAGGCCATCTTCGCTGGCTCCCACAACGCGGCCGCCCTGGCTGTGTACAACGGCCAGGTGGACGCCGCGGCCACCTATGTGGACGTCCGCAATAGCCTGGAGAAGACCTTCCCGGACATCAAGGAGAAGACGAAGGTCATCGCCCAGACGGATCCCATCCCCAACGATACCATCACCGTGCGCAAGGACATGCCCGCCGACGTCAAGGAGAAGTTCAAGCAGGCGTTGCTGGCGGTGATGGAGACAGAGGAAGGGAAGCAGGCCGGATACGAGATCTACGAGTGGGACGGCCTGGCGGAGAGCAATGATTCCCTGTTCGAGCCGGTGCGCGTGGCCGCGGCCGCGTTGGGCATCGAGCTGCAGAACTGGAAGGGGCAGTCGATCCCGTGGAAGTTCGGCCTGGTCACCGATGTGGGCCGCATCGACGACAAGAGCTTCAACGAGTCGTCATGGAATGCGCTGCTGAACGCCCAGAAGCGCTACTATGCCGAGGTCAAGTACATCGTCTCCGTCGATCCCAAGGATTATGCCAAGAACATCGCCACCTTCGCCGAGGACGGGTACGATGTCATCGTGATCTCCGGCTTCGCGCTGGGTCCGGCCGCGCTGGAGGCCGCGCTGAAGTACCCGAACGTCAAGTTCATCGGCGTGGACATCGATGTGGAAGCTCTGGCGGCCCAGATGGGTGTGGAGGTTCCGGACAATTTCGCCGGGCTCATCTTCGAGGAGGATAAGGCTGGCTTCCTGGCGGGCGCGCTGGCGGGCATGATGACGAAGACCAACGTCATCGGCTCCGTGCTGGGGACCGATCTGGTGCCGCCCGTCTGGCGCTTCGGCGAGGGGTACCGTGCGGGCGCCAAGTATGTGAACCCGGACGTGGAGGTCATCGTCGTCTACCATAGCGACGTCGGATTCGACAAGACCTTCGATGATCCGGAGTGGGGCAAGACCACGGCGCTGTCCATGATCGATAAGGGCGCGGACATCATCTTCGGGGCCGGCGGCAAGACCGGCAATGGCGCGCTGTTCGCCTGCGCCGAGACGAAGAAGTGCTACGCCATCGGCGTCGATCAGGATCAGTTCTACTCCTTGCCCGAGGTGCAGGACGTGATCATCACCAGCGCCATGAAGATGATCACGCCGGGCGTGGAGGCGCTGATCAAGCAGGCCGTACGCGGCTCCTTCAAGGGTGGGAACTTCAAGGGCGAGGTTGGCCTGGCACCCTTCCACAATCTGGACGATGTGGTGCCGCAGGAGGTCCGGGATCGTCTGGCCGAGATCGAACAGGGCTTGAAGGATGGGACGATCCAGACCGGCGTGCCGCCCGCGAAGCCGCAGTAAGCGAGGTTGTGTTGGGACGCGAAGGGGAAGAAGGGTACGCCTTCTTCCCCTTTTTCGCATCGCAGGGAACGGATGTTCACAACCGGTGATGGGGAGGCGCTATGCAGGCTAGGCAGGGACGGATCAGCTGGGAGCGCCTGGTCCAATCGCTGTTGATCCCCGTGCTCGCGGTGGTGACGGCCATCGTGGTCGGCGCCCTGGTGGTGTGGCTGACCGGGGGAGATCCCCTGCTGGCGTTTGAGGGGATGGCGGAGGGCGCGTTTGGCAGCCGAAAGGCGTTGACGGAGACGGCGGTCGCGGCGACCCCTTACATCTTCGCCGGGCTGGCGGTGGCGCTGGCCTTCAAGGGGGGGCTCTTCAACATCGGTGCGGAAGGGCAGCTCGCCATCGGCGCCATCTGTGGGGTGTGGGTAGGGTATGCCCTGCCCGATGTGTTGGGCGTTGAGCATATCCCGTCGGTGATCCATATCCCCTTGGTCTTGTTGGCCGGGATGTTAGGGGGGGGCGTGTGGGGAGCTATCCCCGGCGTGCTGAAGGCCCGTACCGGGGCTCATGAGGTGATCAACACCATCATGATGAATTATCTGGCTTTGTTGCTCAGTGGTTGGCTGTTGGGTGGCCCCATGCGGGACCCGAATCCCCTGAACGTCATCTCCCAGACGCAGAAGATCGCTGTGTCCGCCCGCATCCCCCGGATCTTTGCGGATTATCGATTGCATTGGGGGACGGTGTTGGCGTTGGCCGTGGCCGCGCTGGTGTACTGGCTCCTGTGGAAGACGACCGTGGGTTTTGAGATCCGCACAGTGGGGGCGAATCCCGAGGCCGCCCGATACGCGGGCATCCGGGTGGGCCGTGTGGTGGTGTTGAGCATGGCCCTGAGCGGCTTGTTGGCTGGGCTGGCCGGCGCCGTTGAGGTCTCCGGGGTGAACTACTACCACGCGCTGGGGTTCAGCGTGGGATACGGCTTTGATTCCATCGCGATCGCTCTGTTGGGGCGAAACCATCCGCTGGGCGTGGTGTTGGGGGCGTTCTTGTTCGGGGCCATGCGTAGCGGGGCGACCCAGATGCAGTTCCGCTCGCAGGTTTCTGTGGACATCATCTCGGTGATTCAGGCGCTGATCCTGATGTTCGTCGCCGCAGATGCCATTATCCGGTGGATCTATCGCATCAAAGCGCCCGTGGAAGCCGAGGAGTTGGTCCTCACCCGCGGGTGGGGTGGCTGAGGGGAGGTGGCTATGGAGCTGGATAGGGTTGCCCTCCTCGTCGTGAGCATGTTGGCGACCACGCTGCAGGTGGCGACGCCGCTGACGCTCGGGGCGCTGTCCGGGCTCTTCTGCGAGCGCTCGGGCGTGGTCAACATCGCCATCGAGGGGATGATGCTCTCGGCGGCCTTCTTCGGGTACATCGCCGGGTTCTATACCAAGAGCCTCTATGTGGGCCTGGTGGTGGCCATTTTCACGGGCGGGATGATGGCCCTGCTGCACGCGGTGCTGTCCGTCTCCTTCCGGGTGGACCAGATCATCTCGGGCACCGTGATCAACATCCTGGCCATCGGCGTGACCGGTTATCTGAACACGCAGCTGTTCTTCGGCGTGGAGCGCACCACCGGGGCCGGCACCTTTCCCCGCATCGCATTGCCCATCCTGGCCGATCTCCCGGTGGTGGGGCGCATCTTCGATCAGCGCCCGATCACCTTCGCCGCGCTGATCCTGGTGTTCCTGGCGCATTTCGTGCTGTTCAAGACGCGCTGGGGGCTGCGGACGCGCGCCGTGGGCGAACACCCTCGCGCCGCGGACACGGTGGGCATCAACGTCTACTTCATGCGGTATGCCAATGTCATCATCGGCGGGCTGATCGCCGGGCTGGCCGGCGCCTACTTCACGCTGGAGTCCATCCCTCAGTTTGAGCCGCTCATGACCAGCGGCCGAGGGTTCATCTCCCTGGCGGCGCTGATCTTCGGCAAGTGGACCCCGTTGGGCGCCTGGGGGGCTGCGCTGCTCTTCGGCATGGCGCAGGCTATCCAGATCAACGCCCAGCAGTTCGGGATCCCGCTGCCCTCCCAGTTCGTGGGGATGTTCCCCTATCTCCTCACCATGATCGTGCTCAGCGGAGTGGTCGGACGGTCGACCCCGCCGGCCGCCGTGGGGCAGCCGTACGAGAGGTAGGAGGGATGATGGACGACGTCGTGCAACCAGTCCTGGAAGCTCAGGGGATCACCAAGCGCTTCCCCGGCGTGTTAGCGAACGACCACATCGACTTCACGCTGATGCCCGGGGAGATCCATGCCCTGTTGGGGGAGAACGGCGCCGGCAAGACGACGTTGATGAACATCCTGTACGGCCTCTATCACCCGGACGAGGGGCGGATCCTGGTGCGGGGCCGGGAGGTGACGATCCACGATCCCAATGACGCCATCCGCCTGGGGATCGGCATGGTGCACCAGCACTTCATGCTGATCCCGGTGTTCACCGTGGCCGAGAACATCATGTTGGGCATGGAGCTGGTCCGGGATAAGGTGGTCCTGGACCGGGAGCGGGCGGAGGAGCGGATCCGTGAGCTTTCTCATCAATACGGATTGGACGTGGACCCCACGGCCTACGTGCGAGATCTGCCGGTGGGGGCCCAACAGCGGGTGGAGATCGTCAAGGCGCTCTATCGGGAGGCCGACATCCTGATCCTGGACGAGCCGACCGCTGTGCTGACGCCGCAGGAGGCGGAGGACCTGTTCCGCGTCATGCGGTCGCTGGCTGAGCAGGGGAAGTCCATCATCTTCATCAGCCACAAGCTCAAAGAGGTGTTGTCCGTGGCCGATCGCATCACCGTGCTGCGAGGGGGGCGTGTCGTGGGGACGCGTCGCCCGGAGGAGGCTACGGAGGCGGATTTGGCGGAGATGATGGTGGGGCGTAAGGTCGTGTTGACCGTGCCCAAGTCCGACGTCCACCCGGGCGAGGAGGTCCTGCGCGTGGAGGATCTGCGCGTGCGGGATCAACGGGGCAGCGAGTCCGTGCGCGGCGTGTCGCTCTCCGTGCGCGCCGGGGAGATCCTGGGGGTGGCGGGCGTGCAGGGCAATGGCCAGACCGAACTGGTGGAGGCGCTGACGGGCCTGCGGCCGGTCGAGTCGGGCACGGTGCGCATGTTGGGGCAGGATATGACGCATGCCCTGGTCCGCCAACGGATCGAGGCCGGCCTCGCCCACATCCCGGAGGATCGGCAGAGGCATGGGCTGGTGCTCTCCTACCCCGTGGCCGAATGCCTGGTCCTGTGCACGTACTATCGGCCGCCGTTCGCCAATGGGATCAACCTGAATCAGCAGGCCATCGCGGAGAACGCCACCCGACTGGTACAGGAGTTCGATATCCGCACCCCCAGCATCTACACGTCCACCGGCTCCCTCTCCGGTGGGAACCAGCAGAAGGTGATCGTGGCCCGGGAGTTCTCCCGGCCGGTCAAGCTCCTGATCGCCGCCCAGCCCACCCGGGGGCTGGATGTGGGCTCTATCGAGTACATCCATCAGCAGATCGTGGCCATGCGGGACGCGGGCGTGGCGGTTTTGCTGATCTCGGCCGAGCTGGATGAGATCATGGCCCTGTCCGATCGCATCGCCGTCATGTATCGGGGCGAGGTGATCGAGACGCTGCCGGCCGCTCAGGCGACCCGGGAGCAGCTGGGGCTGCTGATGGCCGGTGTACGTGTGAACGGGGATGGGCACTGAAGCTGTGGATTTGACGGGTTCCCGCCGGGGGGAGCCCTGATCCCTTCGGCGCCAGGGTGGGTCCGGGTAGGAGATGGAGGCGTGCCCCGAGGGCGCGCCTCTGCGCGTTGACGGAGCGGGTGGGGTGGTGTACAATCGCCACGCCCTATTGGCATCAAGTTAAGCGGCACGGGAGCGTGGCCCCGCATCTCTGGGTCGGCTCGGAGGGGCGGTAGCTCCTCCGAAGGACTCTATTTTCAGCCCCTCACCTGCCCCGTGGGGCTGGAGGCCACCGGCCGAAGCCCCAACCAGGCGGGGAAAAGGCGAGGAAAAGAGTTTTCCTGCGGAGAGGCTTCCCCTCCGCGCCTCCCCTTTCAGGCGCGACTGCCCGTGGAGGGAAAGAGCGACAGGCGGGGGCCTCGCCCATGCTGTTAAGTTGGTGCGAATAGATGTACAATCGCCACGCCTCGTCAGGGGATGGATCGATCCGAGGGGGAGGGGTATGGCCTATCGGGATCTGCGGGCGTTCATCGATCGGCTGGAGGAGGCCGGAGAGCTGGTGCGCGTCCAGGCGCCGGTCAGCGCCCACCTGGAGATCACCGAGATCGTGGATCGGGTGAGCAAAGGGCCGGCCAGGCGCAACAAGGCCCTCCTCTTTGAGCGCGTCAAGGGGTACGACATCCCCGTGCTCATTAACATGTTGGGTTCATCCCGACGGATGGCGTGGGCGTTGGGCGTGGAGGATCTGAACGAGCTCACCGACCGGCTCTCCGCCCTGATCCGGCCGGAGCTGCCGCGTGGCCTGGGGCAGGCGCTGGATCGGGCCGGCGAGATGTGGGGAGCGCTGCGCGCCGTGGGATTGAAACCGAACATCGTGCGCAAGGCGCCCGTTCAGGACGTCGTCCTCACCGGTGAGCGGGTGACCCTGGAGCATTTGCCCATCCTGCAATGCTGGCCCGAGGATGGCGGTCGCTACATCACCCTGCCGACGGTGATCTCTCGCGATCCGGAGACCGGGATCCGCAATGTGGGCATGTATCGGCTTCAGGTGTACGATGAGCGTACGTTGGGGATGCACTGGCAATTGCACAAGGGGGGAGCCGAGCACGAGCGCAAGGCCCGGGAGATGGGCCGCGATCGCATCCCGGTGGCGGTCAGTTTGGGCGGCGATCCGGCGATCGTCTGGGCGGGCTCGGCGCCGCTGCCGCCGGACATCGATGAGTTCTTGCTGGCCGGGTGGCTGCGCGGCAGGCCGGTGGAGCTGGTGCGGTGTGTGACGCAGCCGCTGGAGGTGCCGGCCCACGCGGAGATCGTGATCGAGGGGTATGTGGACCCGGAGGAGCGCCGGCCGGAGGGGCCGTTCGGGGATCATACCGGCTATTACACGCCGGTGGACGACTATCCGGTGATGCACGTCACCGCGGTCACCCACCGGCGGCGGCCGATCTATCCGGCCACCGTCGTCGGGCGGCCCCCTATGGAAGACTACTGGATGGGCAAGGCTACCGAGCGGCTGTTCCTGCCGTTGATGAAGCTGTTCCTGAGCGAGATCGTGGATATCAACATGCCGGCCGAGGGGGTCTTCCACAACCTGGTGTTGGTGTCCATCCGCAAACGGTTCCCGGGCCATGCCAGGAAGGTCATCAACGGCCTCTGGGGGATGGGGCTGATGATGCTGGCCAAGTGCATCATCGTCTTCGACCAGGACGTGGATGTGCAGAACGTGAGCGAGGCCATGTTCCATGCCCTCAACAACGTGGACTGGGCGCGCGACGTGGTTATCCAGGAGGGGCCGGTGGACGCCCTGGATCATGCCTCCTATCGATTCGCTTTCGGCGGCAAGATCGGGATCGACGCCACAGCCAAGTGGCCGGAGGAAGGATACCTTCGTGAGTGGCCGAAGCTGATCGAGATGGCGGAGCCCATTCGCAGGCTGGTGACGGAGCGATGGGCGGAATATGGGTTGGCAGACGGGGAGGAGACCGGGTAGCCTTGTGAGCTCTCCTCGGCAGGCATCGAAAGGAGTCTTGTGTGTACAGAGCCGGAAGGCTATACGGTATGCCGACGAGATCATTGCATTCGTCCGTCTTCAAATGGCCTGAGGCCCAGGCGGTGAAGCGGGCGGTCCTTTGTTTCTATCAAACGATAGAACGTGAGGCTATCTGGGTCTATGAGAGCGATGCTTAAGGGGCGATGAGACGAGTCCGGCTTTTCCTGGAGATGATCAAGTTCGAGCACACCATCTTCGCGCTCCCGTTCGCCTATTTGGGGATGGTGCTGGCTGCGCGCGGCTGGCCCACCTGGCACCAGTTCGTGTGGATCACCATCGCGATGGCGGCCGCGCGCACGTTGGCGATGTCCGTCAACCGGGTGGTCGATCGGCATCTGGACGCGCGCAACCCGCGTACGGCCCGGCGAGCACTGCCGCGCGGGCTATTGACGCCCGCGCAGGTGTGGGGGGCGGCGGCGATCTCGCTGGCGGTGTTCCTCCTGGCCGCCTGGCAGCTAAACGATTTCGTCCTGCGCCTGGCGCCGCTGGCGGTGATCGCGCTGGTGGGCTATTCGTATACCAAGCGCTTCACGTGGCTGTCGCATTGGATCCTGGGCATGACCGACGGTGCCGCGGCTGCGGGCGCATGGGCGGCCGTGCGTGCCTCGTTGGACGACCCGATCCCCTGGCTGTTGTGGGCGGCCGTCACCGTTTGGATCGCCGGATTCGATCTCATCTACGCGTGCCAGGACGTGGAATTCGACCGGGAGATGGGGTTGCAGGCTGTGCCCGCTCGCTTCGGCGTGGCGACGGCCTTGCGATGGGCGCAGATCTGTCATGTGCTGACGGTGGCGCTGCTGGCGGCCGTGGGATGGGTGGCCGGACTGGGGTGGATCTACTGGGTGGGCCTCTTCATCGTGGCCGTGCTGCTGCTCTACGAGCACTCCCTGGTGAAGCCGGATGACCTGTCCCGAGTAGACGTGGCGTTTTTCAACGTGAACGGATACATCAGCATCACGACGTTCCTCGCGACGCTGCTGGCCGTGCTCGTGAGGGCGTAATCCACTCGAGAATCATAGGGAGGTAAACATACGTCATGAGGAAGTGGATCGCTTTTCTGCTGGTCGTTTTGGTCCTTGTGGGATGCGCCCCGCCGGCTACCCCCGTTGCTCCGGCGGAGGATACGCACCTCAAGATGGGATTGCTGCCCATTCTGGATGTGATCCCGTTCTTCGTCGCGGAACAGAAGGGGTATTTCGAGGAACAGGGGATTCAGGTGGAGCTAATTCCCGTGAAGTCGGCTCAGGAGCGGGACACCCTGATGCAGACCGGGCAGATCGACGGACAGCTGAATGATCTGATCTCCACGGCGTTGTTTAACAAGGAGAAGCCCAAGATCAAGGTCGTATACACGGCCCGGCGTGCTTATCCCGATGCCCCGCAATTCCGTATCTTGGCCGCGCCGGGCACGGATCTCAAGGCCCCGGCCGACCTGAAGGGTGTGCCCATCGGCGTGTCGCAGAATACGATCATCGAATACATCACGCAGCGGATGCTGGAGGCGGAGGGGCTGGCCCCGGAGGAGATCGTGTTCACCGAGGTGACCGCCATTCCGGTGCGCTTTGAGCTGTTGATGAACGGTCAGTTGCAGGCGGCCACGCTGCCCGATCCTCTGGCGCAGGGTGCCATCGCCGGTGGAGCTCGCCTGATCGTAGATGATACGGCGCACACCGAGCTGTCCCAGTCCGTCCTCTCCTTCAGCGTGGAGGCGCTTACGCAGAAGCCGAACACGGTGCGAAAGTTCCTGGCCGCCTGGGAGAAGGCCGTCAACGAGATCAACGCCGATCCCACGGCGTATCAGGACCTGCTGATCGAGAAGGGGCGGGTGCCGAAGTCCATCCAGGGCACGTACACCATGCCGCCGTTCCCCGTGGGACAGGTGCCGACGGAAGAGCAGTTCGCCGATGTGATCCAGTGGCTGAAGGACAAGGGGCTGATCGACCGGGATATCCCATATGAGGACCTGGTCGATGCCTCGTTCCTGCCGGAGGAATAGGAATCCCGTGTTCACGTCTTGCGTAACACGCAACACGCAATACGCAACACGCAACACGCACCCGCTATGATCTCCGTTGAGAGCTTGACCTTCGTCTACCCCGGGCGTCCGCCTCTGTTCCAGGGCTTTGACTGGCGCGTGGAGCCGGGGGAGCGGTGGGCGGTCATCGGGCCGTCCGGCTGTGGGAAGACGACGCTGTTGTACCTGATCGCCGGGTTGCGGCGGCCGACGGGCGGCGTCGTCCGTGTGGCGGGCATCCCGGTGACCCGGCCACGAGCCAGTATCGGGTTGATCCTGCAGGATTATGGCTTGTTGCCGTGGGCTACCGTGTGGGAGAACGCCGCCCTGGGCATGCGCCTGGGGCGGTTCTACGCCCGCAAGCGGGATGGTGGGCCTGCCCGGCCCTACCCTCCGCCGGACATCCCATCCGAGCGGGTGGACTACTGGCTGGAGCGGCTGGGCATCGCTGAATTGCGCGATCACTATCCCAGCCAGTTATCGGGTGGACAGCGGCAGCGCACCGCCATCGCCCGCACGCTGGTGCTGGAACCGAACGTGCTGCTCATGGACGAGCCCTTCTCCTCGCTGGACGCGCTCACGCGAGAGGATCTACAGAACCTGGTCCTGGAGCTGGCCGACGAGTTACAGCTCACGATGGTCTTGGTGACGCATAACATCGAGGAGGCGGTCTTTCTGGGGCGGCGCATCCTGGTGCTGGGACGGCCTCCCATTACGCTGGCGCGGGTGATCGAGAACGCTGATGCCGGTGATCCGGGCTACCGCGGCCGGCCTGCTTATCTGGCGAGGTGTACGGAGCTGCGGATGGCGTTGGCAGGGGAGTAGCGCCGCTTGCGATGATGGGATGGATTCGTCGGACGAGTAAATGCCGAGGTTATGGCATGCTTCCATCACGCAAAGGGCGATCTTAGGGAGATGCCCTCGTGACGGACGTGAAATCGTCTGCCGTCTTTTGCCTTTCGTCCTCAAAGTGAGGTGCGATGCGGCGACGTGATGTGCTCCTGGCGGCGATCGGGGTGATCATCCTCTGGCAGGGATTGGCCTGGGGGGTGCATCGAGATGTGTTGCCCACTCCCTATCAGGTGTTCCGCGCCCTGCTTGTGGAGTTGCCGAGAGGGCTGGGACGCCACTTTCTGGTTAGCTCCTGGCGGGTGGTGGCATCGGTGATCGTGGCCGTGGCCACAGCGGTGCCGGCCGGGCTGGTCCTGGGGCAGAGCCCCTCGCTGAATCGAATCTTCTCCCCCTTCATCTACATTATCTATCCCATTCCCAAGATCGTCTTCCTCCCCATCATCCTGCTGTTCCTGGGCGTGGGAGATCGCTCCAAGATCTTCATCATCGCGCTGATCCTCTTCTTCCAGGTGCTCGTGGTGGTGCGAGACGAAGCGGGTGGGATCCGGCCCGAGTTGCTCTACTCCGTGCGCTCGTTAGGGGCCGGGAGACGGGCGCTCTTCCGGTTCGTCTATCTGCCAGCGACCCTGCCCGCCGTGCTCACCGCGCTGCGCGTCTCCGTGGGGACGGCGGTTGCCGTCCTCTTTTTCGCCGAGTCCTTCGCCACTACGTCCGGGCTGGGATATTACATCATCGTGGAGTCGTGGGGACGGCTGGCGTATCCGGAGATGTACGCGGGCGTGGTGGCGATGAGCGTGTTGGGCCTGATGTTGTACTTCGTCATCGATCGATTGGAGCGATGGCTTTGCCCCTGGCTGTTCGTGGAGCGATGAGCGGGGAGGCTGCCGTTCCCGGTTGGTGGGATCGGGCGTAGGGGGAGGGAGCGCACGTGAGGAAGACGGACTCGTTCCCCGTGGAGAAAGCGGGCTACACCGTGATGGTGGCCGTGGGGGAGGAAAGGCAGCTGGCCCCACTGGCCGGCTTCGGCTGTGCGTTGGCCCGTTCGAAGGCGGGACGCGTCACGCTCGTGACCGTCACCCCGGATGGGGTGCGGCCTCCCTGGCTGGAGATCCCCCCTTCGTGCCAGGATGTGCCCGTCGATGTGCTGGTCCTCCGTCGGCGGCAGGCCCCCGGCCGGGATCTCGTCCACGTCGTGAATCAGAACATGCCGGATATCCTGGTGATCGGCTGGCGTGGGCGGCCGACCCGGGGGCGCTACCTGTTGGGGCAGACGCTGGACCCGGTGCTGCGCGATGTGCTCTGCGACGTCGCCGTCGTGCGGTCCGATGCCACGCATACGCCCCGGAGCATCCTGGTGCCGACGGCCGGCGGTCCCAATGCAGAGAAGGCGCTGGAGATCGCCTTCTCCCTGGGGGCGGATGTGCAGGTGACCGCGTTGTACGTGGCCCGGCGCTCGTTGGGACAGCCGGAGGTGATCATCGGCCGGGAGCGGTTGAAGGCGGCCGCAGCCCCCTGGAAGGGGGATGATCGGTTGCGCCTTCGGGTCGTTCAGGCCCACAGCATCGTGCGGGGGATTCTGGGTGAGGCCAACAGCGGCCGCTATGATCTGCTCCTGATCGGGGCCAGCAACGAGAGCGCGATGGATCGGGCCCTGTTCGGGAACGTGCCCCAGGCCGTGGCCGTGGAGTCCCCCATCGCCACCGTCGTGATCCGGCGCCAGGCTGAGACCGTGCAGCGGCGTTTGCGCCATGCCTGGTGGCGCGTCTGGCGGTTCTTCCCCACCATCAGCACGGCCGAGCAGGTAGACGTGTACAAGCGGATCCACCGCGGCGCGCGGCCGGGTGTGGATTTCCTCGTGATGATCAGCCTGTCGGCGGCCCTCGCCGCGATCGGGCTCTTGATGGATAGCTCCACGGTCATCATCGGCGCCATGGTGGTCGCCCCGCTCATGTCGGCCCTCCTGGCTCTGGGCCTGGGGGTGAGCATGGGGAACTTGCGGATGATCCGCATGGCCCTGGGGGCCATCCTGAAGGGGGCGTTCCTGGCGGTTCTGGTAGGCTTCCTGGTGGGGATGATGATGCCCGCCGCGTCGCCCACGGGGGAGGTGTTGGCGCGAAGCCATCCCTCCATCGTGGACCTGATCGTGGCGTTGTTGTCTGGCCTGGCCGGTGCCTATGCCATCTGTCGGCGGGATATCTCGGCGGCTTTGGTCGGCGTGGCCATCGCGGCCGCGGTGGTGCCCCCGTTGGCGACTATCGGCATTGGGATCGCGCTGGCGAACGCGGAGATCACCAGTGGGGCGCTTCTGCTGTTCCTGACGAACCTGATCGCCATCAGCGCGGCCGGGGGGCTGGTCTTCCTGGCGTTTGGTTTCCACCCCGAGCCCGGCGAGACGGAGCGCGCCCGCGTGCTCCATCGCGGCCTCAGAGACGCCCTCTTCCTGCTGCTGGTGATCACCATTCCGCTGGTCTGGCTGACCTGGCGCTCCGTGCAGCAGACCACCTTGCAGCGGGCCGTGGCGAGCGTCCTGGCCGCTGAGGTGTCCAGCGGCCGAATGGAGGTCGTCGATTGGCGTTTGTGTGCGGAGCAGAGGGATGCTCTGTGCCTGGAGATCGTTGCCCGGGTGGATCATCGGGTGAGCGAGGCGGAGATGGAGGCTTTGCAGCACCGGCTGGCGTCTCGGCTGAGTCGCCCCGTCTCCCTGCACGTGAGCGTGATCCCCGTCCAGCAGTTTCATATCCGGGTGACTCCCGCGATCTCCGCCTCCGGCGCGTCGCTGGATGTCTCTTCGCCCCGTTCGCCCGCCGGCGAGTGACCGAAGGGGGCGAGGCGCCGTTGCTCTTCTTTGACATGCGTTTGTAGACGTGATACGCTGCGCGGTGTGGGGAGGTGAGCTGCGAGTCATGGAGGGAGATTCGATTGGGCGTCCAGGATGAGTTGAGAAAGCTCCCCAGCGTGGATCGCCTGCTGCGGGCTCCGGAGCTGGCGCAGGTGGTCGCCGATTGGGGCCATGAGTTGGTGACGGATGCCATCCGCCGCGCGGTGGATCGCGCCCGGGAGGCGGTACTGAGCGGGCATCCCTGTCCCGAACAGGGGGCGTTGATCCGGGACGCGATGGCGGAGATCGAGCGCGTCACCCGGCCGTCGCTGAATCCGGTCATTAACGCCACCGGGGTCATCATCCACACCAACCTGGGCCGCGCCCCGTTGAGCGCGGCCGCGCGGGGGGCGATGGTCGCCGTCGCCCGGGGGTATTCCAACCTGGAGTACGATCTGGGGGCTGGCCGCCGTGGCTCCCGCTACGATCACGCGGTGGCCCTGTTGCGCCAGTTGACCGGCGCAGAGGATGCGCTGGTGGTCAATAACAACGCGGGGGCCGTGTTGCTGGCGCTGGCCGGCGTGGCGGCTGGGCGGGAGGTGATCGTCTCCCGCGGGCAGCTGGTCGAGATCGGCGGGGGCTTTCGCGTGCCGGATGTGATGCGGCAGAGCGGCGCCAGGCTGGTGGAGGTGGGCACGACGAACCGTACGCATCTGCGGGATTACGAGGTCGCCATTGGGCCGGAGACGGCCGCGCTGTTGCGGGTGCACCAGTCCAACTTCCGCATCATCGGGTTCACCACGGAGGTCTCCCTGGCGGAGATGGTGGCCCTGGCTCGGGAGCACGGGCTGGCCGTGATCGACGATCTGGGCAGCGGCACCCTGCTGGACACGACGGCTTACGGTCTGGCCCCGGAGCCGCGCGTGCAGGAGAGCGTGGCGGCCGGCGCCGACCTGGTGACCTTCAGCGGCGATAAGCTGTTGGGCGGCCCTCAGGCCGGGATCATCGTGGGGCGGGAGCGATGGGTGCGTGCGTTGCGCCGTCATCCCCTGGCGCGGGCGCTGCGCGTGGACAAGACCACCCTGGCAGGGCTTCAGGCCACGCTATTGCACTACCTGCGTGGGGAGGCGGAGCGGGAGATCCCCGTGTGGCGCATGATCGCGGCGAGGCCGGAGGATCTGGAGCGCCGGGCCCGAACCTGGGCGGAGGCGTTGCAAGCGCAGGGGGTGGAGGCCGCGATCGCCGCGACGCGCTCGGCCGTGGGGGGCGGCTCCCTGCCCGGCGAGACGTTGCCCTCCACCGCCGTGGTGCTGACGCCGCGATCGGCGGAGGCGCTGGGACGGGCGCTGCGCGAGGGGGACCCGCCCGTGGTGGCTCGCGTCGTGGAGGAGCAGGTATGGCTGGATCCCCGCACGGTCCAGCCCGAGGAAGAGTCGGCGTTGTTGGAGGCGGTCCGGATCGCCTGGGAGCGCGCCCATGGCTGAGGAAGGGGCCATCCGGCTGCGCGGGCGGGTGATCCGGCCGGGACGGGCCGAGGGGATCGCCCTGGTCTCGCCGGAGCCGATCGGCTTCCTGGGCGGGGTGGATCCGGACACGGGGATCGTGATCGAGCCAGGGCATCCGTTGCAGGGACAGAGCGTGGCCGGACGTGTGCTCGTGTTCCCATCGGGCAAGGGGAGTACCGTCGGCTCGTACACCATCCTGCGCTTGCAGCGAAGTGGGCATGCTCCGGTGGCCATCGTCAATCGGGAGAGCGAGGCGATCGTGGCGGTGGGGGCCATCATCGCGGATATCCCCATGGTGGATCGAGTGGACATCTCCCGCATCCATACCGGGGATCGCGTGCGGGTGCGGGACGGCGAGGTGTGGGTCTGGCCCGCGAGGGGGGTGTGATGGGGGCGGGCGAGCTCGTCTTCGTGAAGCTGGGTGGCTCGCTGATCACGGATAAGACGCGCCCGTCCACGGCACGGGTCGATGTCATCGCCCGCCTGGCTGAGGAGTTGGCCCAGGCGCGAGCGGAGCGGCCCGATTTGCGACTGCTGTTGGGGCACGGCAGCGGATCCTTTGGACATGTGGTGGGGAAGCGTTACGGCACGCGTGCGGGCGTGCGCGATGCGGAGGGCTGGCGGGGGTTCGCGGAGACGGCGGCCGCCGCGGCGCGGCTGAACCGGATCGTGACGGATCAGATGCTGGCGGCCGGGCTGCCCGTGTGGTCGATCCAGCCTTCGGCGACGGCGCTCTGCCGGGACGGCCGGCTGATCGCGTTGGGATGGGAGCCCATTGAACGGGCGCTGTCCGTTGGGCTGGTGCCCCTGATCTATGGAGATGTCGCGCTGGACGAGGTGCGTGGGGGGACCATCGCCTCCACAGAGGAGCTGTTCGCGTTCCTGGCGCCCATCCTGCGGCCGGCCCGGATCGTGCTGGTGGGCCGGGTGGACGGCGTCTTCACGGCCGACCCGCTGCGTGACTCCGATGCCCGACGTATCCCGGAGATCACCCCACAGGAGGCCCTGTCCGGCCGCGCGGGGCTGGGCGAGGCGTTTGGCGCCGATGTGACCGGGGGGATGGCCAGCAAGGTACGCATTATGGCCGGGTTGGTGCAGGTCATGCCGGGGCTGGAGGTGCATCTGATCGGCGGGGAGACGCCTGGGCACGTCGTCGGGGTCCTGAGCGATGCGAGGTATCCGGCCGGCACCCGCTTGCGATCTGAGAAGTGAGCGCTTGCGGATCGTCACGTCCAGGGGCCAGAGGACGAAAAGCCTCTGGCCCTTGTCTTTCCCGGCCGCTGTGCTGTAAGAACACGGTGGTACGCCCTGCGACGTAACATTGGTCCCCTGGGGCATGACGAGATGTTGTGCCTGTGTGTGCCCTCCTGGCTTCTGGTGCGCATGGGGCGAGGCGTCGGCATGGAAGCCGAATGGTTGCGGAAACCCGGGGTTTGCCACGCCCATTGAAACTAGGTATAATCCTCACACTGGATAAAAGCTGGGCGATGATCGCATGGCCGAATGAAGGCCTCGGCCTGTGCGGGAGTTCTTGCGAGGATAAAGGATGCTTGTCACGGCGGTCTCTTTCTTTGTGGTCCTGAGCGTGCTGGTGCTGGTGCACGAGTTCGGTCATTTCATTGTCGCCCGGCGTAGCGGCATTGTGGTGGAGGAGTTTGGGCTTGGATACCCGCCGCGACTGGCCGTGCTGTTCGAGCGAAACGGGGTTGCGTATACACTGAACGCCATCCCCTTTGGCGGCTTCGTGCGTATGCGCGGGGAGGATATGGCAGAGGGGCCGGGGAGCTTCTCCGCTCAGCCGAAGCGGGTGCGGGCGGCCGTGTTGCTCGCCGGGCCCGGGATGAACCTGCTCCTCTCCGTGGTCCTGTTCACGGCCTCATTCCTGTTGGGGCGCCCTTTGCTGGCGCCGGGCGCTGCGGTGACGGCCGTCGCCCCTGGGTCCCCTGCGGAGGCCGCCGGATTGCAGCCGGGGGATGTGATCCTCGCCGTCGCGGATCAACCGGTTGAGACGCCGGCCGACCTGGTTCGGCTCGTCAAAGAGCATCTCGGGGAGCCCGTGGCGTTGGAAGTGCGTCGGGATGGGGAGATGATCCGGGTCACGGTCACGCCCCGGGTGAATCCGCCGGAGGGCGAGGGGCCCATGGGGGTGGCCATCCACTCGGCCTCTGAGTTTCGGCGGTTGCCTTTGGGGCAGGCGTTCCTTCAAGGCCTGGCGATGACTGGCTCCTTCATCTTCATGACGCTGATGTTGCCCATTTTGCTGTTGCGTGGGTTGATCCCGATGGAGGCCGCTCGTCCCATCGGCCCGCTGGGGATCGCTCAGTTGACCGGCGGGGCGGTAGAGGCTTCCGTCGCCACCGGGATGGCGTTCCCGGTCCTGCAGCTTGTGGCCATCTTCAGCGCGGCGCTGGCGGTGACCAACCTGTTGCCGCTCCCGGCGCTGGATGGGGGACGCCTCCTGTTCGTGGCGATCGAGGCGATCCGGGGACGTCGGATCGATCCCGAAAAAGAGGGCCTGGTTCACCTGATCGGCATGGTGTTGCTCTTCACTCTGATGATCCTGATCACCTATCAGGACATCATTCGGGGAGTTCCACAGATCGATTGGGTGGGGCCGGGATTGTAAGGCCATAGGATCTCGTGCTCACTTCATAGGAGCGAAGCCGTTGGTTTCGCTCTTTTGTTGCAGGCGATAAGCGGGCTTCGCGAGGCCGGGTGGGGTCATGGAATGCAGTCGATGTGGTGCGGAGATTCATCGGGGCCTGGCGGTTTGCCCCATTTGTGGGGCTAACCTGCGCACCAGGCCGCGACAGGTGCGCTGCCGCTATTGCGGGCATCGCTTCTCCGCCGAGCTGACGTTGTGCCCGAACTGCGGGCGGGAGCGACGGCCGGGGGGCTTCTCCCGGGCCGTGTGGGGCGGCGCGCTGGCGGTCATCCTGCTGGTCGTGGTCGGGCTGATCGCCCTGCCTTCGGTCCGGACGACCCTGCTCGCGTGGGTGCCGGAGGAGGGCCTGACGGCGTGGATGGCGACGGCGTTGCCGACGCTGGAGTCCGCGATCGCCCTGGAGACGCCCGCGACGGAGGTGGCGACGCGGATGCCGCTGGCGACGACGCCGACGTCGGGGGAGCGGATGGCCTATCAGGATCGTACACCGACCCCCAGGCCGACGGATACGCCGACGCCGGAGCCGCCGACCCCGACCTTTACCGTGACGGCCACGGGGACGCCGACGCTTACGCCGACGGCGGCGCTGACGGTGACCGTTGCGAGCACGTCGACGGTGGAGGCGGAGAACCTGTACGTGGTGGCCCCGGGCGATTCCCTGAGCACGATCGCTCGCCGCTTTGGGGTCTCTGCGCAGGCGCTGGCCCGGGCCAACCACATCGAGGAAGACGCCCAGCTGCGGGTGGGACAGCAACTGGTCATCCCACAGGGGGAAGAGGAGCCTACGCCCACACCCCATCCGGAGGAGTTGGTGTACGTGGTGGTTCCCGGCGACACGCTCAGCGCGATCGCCCGTCGGTTTGGCGTGACCGTGGAGGCGTTGGCCCAATTGAACGGCATCGAGGATACCAGCCGGCTGCGGGTCAACCAGCAGCTGCTCATCCCGACTTCGGGGATGCCCCTGCCTACCCGTACGCCCACGCCCACGCCGGTGCCGACGCCCACGCCCACGCCGACGGTGGCGCTGGTGTATCCGGCGCCGCAGCCGCTGAGCCCGGCCGATGGCACGCCCTTCTCCGGCGGGGAGAAGGCGTTTATCGAGCTGCGCTGGAAGGATGTGGGGCCGCTACAGCCGGGCGAGGTGTATGTGGTGCATCTGGGGTTCCTGGTGGCGCCGGAGCAGATCACCTGGTTCTACGAGGATACCGTGCAGGGCACCGGCTGGCGGGTGCCGGGGGCCTTTCAGGCGCTGGCGCCTCAGGAGATGGGGCGCTCCTTCCGTTGGTACGTGCAGGTGGAGCAGATTCGCCGTGACGCCGACGGACGCATCATCGAGCGGGTGCCTCGCAGCCCGCGCAGTGCCATTTGGGGCTTTACCTGGAGTTGAATCGGGGGCGGTCGGATCGTCGGTGGAATGCCGGGTTGAAGGACCGAGAAAATATTCCGTTCGCTGGTAGAGATGGCTGTGAAGACAAAACTTGATATCGATACGGTGTTGGCGCATCTGGCGGATGTAGAGAGACGTCCGAAACTCTCCACCTTATTCAGTCTGTCTGATCTGGGAAGGGAGGACCTCCTGCGCTTTCAGGCCGTGTGGGATGATCTGCCGACGGAGCGTCGGAGGTGGGTCGCT
>JAJRVX010000521.1:0-6909 GCA_024277095.1 Chloroflexota bacterium | reverse complement strand
TTTGAAAAGACCTGACCCCTCTCGGCGTTCACTTGTGGGTCGGGCGGAACCGTGCTATAATCGCAACAGTCGGCGCTTGTGCGCTTTAGGAGGTGAGGACAGATGCCTAATCTCGGCCCCATGGAGTTGATCATCATCCTGGTGATCATCATCATCATCTTCGGCGTCGGCCGTCTACCGGAGGTCGGAGGCGCGTTGGGCAAGGGCATCCGCGAGTTCCGAAAGGCCACCCAGGAGGGGGAGGAGGCGAAGAAGGAGCTCGAGGAGATGGCCAAAGAGGACGCGGAGAGCCAGAAGGACGAGAGCGCGTAAAAAGGTCTCTTTTGGCGGAGGAGATCGCGGCGCTCTGATAATTCGTTGGGTGCGTGTTGGACGAGGCCCTGGGGGACCCCTCAGGGCCTCGTTGTCATCCAGGCAGGGTGAATTCCGCCAGGACGGGGAAGTGATCGGAGGCGAGGGCGGCGGGAGGAGCGTCCCAGCGGCGACACCGGCGGAGCGCTGGTGCCAGCGTGGGGGGCGCGAAGATGTAATCGATGCGCACGCGCGGTCTCGTGGTCGGACTGGTCAGCCGCTCGCCCTGCCCCGCCTGGGCGAAGCTGTCCGTGTATCCCGCCTGTAGCAGGCGCGGGATCACCCGGGGCTCCTCTAAGGTGAACCCCTCCGCCGCGGCCAGGGCTACGGCCTCCTCCCACTGCCCCGGCTCCGGGTAGTCCATCGGCGATAGCGCGTTGAAATCGCCCATCAGCAAGTGGGGGCGATCCCGATCGCGGGATACCCACTGGAGCAGGGACTGAAGCTGTTTCATGCGCGCGGCCTCGAACTTCTGATCCAGGTGTGTGATGTACACGGTCAGCGTCTCCCCGTTCGGCAGGGTGATGCGCGCCTCGAGGAGGCCACGCTGCTCCCGATCGGGCACGGGCGCCAGCCGGTGAGCCGCGTAAGCCTGAATGGGCCATCGGCTGAGGCAGGCGTTGCCGTATCCGATGGGGTCGGCTCCCTTGGGCCAGGGGATCTCCGTCGCTTGACCGAAGACGGCCTCCATCTCCAACATCTGCGCCATCGCGTCCAGGGCCGGGCGCTCCAGGCCGGGGACTCGCGCCGGGTGGTACACCTCGTTCAGCCCCACGATATCCGCCTCGGTCGCCCGGATCACCTCGGCCACCCGGGCGATGTCTACCCGTCCGTCGGTTCCCTCCCAGTGATGGATGTTGTACGTCAGCACGCGCAGCTTCATCTCTGCAATTCACTCCGGAAGAAATCCACGCTCACCTGGAGCACCTCTCGCTCCCAGGATGCCCGGTTGTATGTGTGATCCGCGTGGGCCACGATGTGTTTGGTGACCCTCCCAGGCAGCGCGGCCTCATATGCGTCGGCGTCGGTCGGCGGCACCACGTCGTCCTGGGCCCCATGGACGATGAGCGCCGGGCCTGCATAGCGCGCCACCTCAGCCAGCGGCTGCACCTGCGGCAGCTCGGCCAGAAATGCGTCGCCCAGGATATTCCCTCCGATGTCGTACCCTCCCTCTACCCGTATGGGCCGCTGCTCTGCGGGGAAATCATCCATCCGTCGTCGGAAGATGCGCTCCGGCCGGGCGACCGCCGACCACAGCGTCAGCGCCCGGACCTGCTCCGGCCTGCGCCCTGCGGTGATGGCGGCTACACATCCCCCGAGGCTAAGCCCCAGGACTCCCAGCCGATCCGGATCGATCCCGGACTGTGCCGCCAGCCAGTCCAGCCCGGCCAGCGCGTCGCTCACCTCGCCCAGGATGGTCATATCGGCGAACTCACCCTCGCTCTCGCCGGAGCCGCGAAAGTCGAAGCGTAGCGCCGCGACCCCCGCTGCCGTCAGCTGCCGCGCGAGCTTGACGAAGAGGCGGTGAGGCTCGATCCTCTGTCCGGTGAACCCGTGCAGGATCATCACGGCGGGATGGGGGCCCGCTCCCTCGGGCTGGTGAAGCATCCCATACAGCCTCAGACCCTCGTTGGTGAAATGGATCAGTTCCTCCGGCATAGGTGTATCTCCTGTTTGATTGCTGTGGTGGGAATGGGATGGTTTGGCGGGCATTGTAACCGTCCCCAGACCTGGTGTCAATGAAAGACGAGGGCGAGCCCAGTCGGGCTCGCCCTCGTCGCGAGTGCGGCGCTTCCGTCATGGTGTGGGAGGAGGATCGTAGAGCACGGTAACGGCGTTGTCGAAGCGGCTGGTGATATACACTCGGTTGCGCCGCGTATCCACTGCGATCCCCTCCTCGGATTCTCGAGGCAGGGGAATCGTCGTCACCAGGCGGTTGTCGGTCGTGTCGTACACCTTCACCTTGTTGCCGCACACGACGAACAAGTGCTGGGTATTGGGGTTGAAGCCTATGACGAAGGGCTCCTCGCCGACGTCGATCGTCCCCACGATCTGGTTGCTCTCGGTATTGATGATGGTCACCGTCCGGTTGTTCTCCCGGTTGGCGACGTAGAGCAGGCGGCGGGCCGGGTCATAGGCCAGGCCGTATGGCAGAGGCACATCCGGCCGCGTGTTGTACACGCCTCCGTCGCGCAGGTAGTGCACCTCGTTGGAGCCGAACGCCGTCAGGTACACAAAGCCGCGCTCCTCGTCCGCCGCGACCATGGATGGGTAGCGACCTGCCGGCTTGATGGTGGACACCACCGTGTTGCTGATGGGATCGATGACGGAGACGCTGTCACTGCCGAAGTTGGCGACGTACAGGCGATCGCCCAGCCTCGTGATCCCGTTCGGGTGGTTGCCCACCGGGATGTAGTCGAGCACGGTGCCGGCCGTCGGGTCGACCACGGCGACGTTGTGCGTTTCCCGGTTCGTCACGTAGACCCGGCCCGAATCAGGCAGGTAGAGGACGCCGTTGGGCCCTCGAGCCTTTTCCTCGTCCAGGTCGATGATCTTGGTGACCTCCAGCTTCTCGCCGTCGATCACGCTCATCCGGTGGCCGGTATGCCTCGGGCCATTGTGGCCGACGAACACCCGGTTCCCCTCCTCATCGACGTCGATGCCATGTGGGTAAGACTCGGGGGGCAGGAAGATCACGGCCAGCACCGAGATGTTCGAAGGCGGTGTGGGCGTCGGTGTGGGCGGCCATGTGACGCCGTGGAGGATGAACGGCACGTAGGCGAGCGGCTTCCCCACGGTCGCCGTCGGCGTGGGTGTGGGTGTGTGGGTGGGGCTGACCGTGACCGTCATGGTCGCTGTGGGTGTGGGGGTCGGCGTGTTCGTCGCTGTGGGGGTGGGCGTTTCCGTCGCGGCCGACGTGGGCGTCGGCGTGGGCGTCTCGGCGAAGCACACCTCCAGCGAGACGTTGTCCACGAACATGGCCGTCACCCCATCGCGGCTGTCGTTGTACGTGCCGAAGTCGATGGTGATCCGTTGGCCGCGGTAGGCCGTGAGATCGTATTCGGCGAGCTGCCACTCCTGCGCATTCGACTTCTCTCGCAGGAGCCAGTGCAGGGATCCGTTGGGGCGGATCACCAGCGCGTACTGCAGGTCAAGGGACGTGGGCGAGAAGGGGATCTTCCCATTCACCAGCCGTTGCGGCAGGGCGGATTCAGGGATGGATTGGGCCGTGCCCGTCGCGAGCTCCTCGCTCTGTGCGTATCGCCAGAACCGCAGCGTGACGGAGGTGGCGTCCTTGGGGATCGTGATGGTCTGCCAGGCCTCCGAATAACTGGCCTTGGGGGTCCCACTGAGAATTCCCGTGCGGATGCTGCGCGTGCCCTGGTACGCCTGTTTCGTGGAGTAGGCAGCGGGCTGCTTGCCCCCGAACTTCCAGCCAAAGTCGTACTCCGCTCCGCCGTTCTGGGCGTACTCCCGACAGACGTCGGTGTTGCGCCAGACGCCTGCATCGCTGGCCAGGTACACGGTATCAAAGCCGATGGTGGCCAGGAGGTCGTGGGCAGCCGCGTCGGTCGGCGGATCCGGCATGGGGGCCCATGTCTCCCCGCCATCCACGGAGCGATAGATCCTGCGCTGCCCCATGAAGTTCGTGCCCATATCGGCCACGTAGACGGTGTGATCGGTGCTGTACTCGGGGGAGAAGGCCACCGGCCCGGGGAACGGGGCGTAGTAGCCGGGCAGCCCCAGCCCGGTGTAAGTCCACGTGTTGCCGCCATCCGTGGAGCGGAAGACCCCGCTCTCCGGCACCACGCCGGAGGCCTCGATCTCCCGGTAGGTCACGATCACGGTGCGATCGTTCCGATAGTTGGGGGAGACGGCCACGCCGTAGTTGGGCCCGTGGCTGCCGTTCAGCGCCGTCCACGTGTTGCCGCCGTCCGTGGAGCGGTATAGCGGGCCGAAGCCGGCCAGGAATATCGTGCGGTCACGCGCGAAGTCGGGCGAGATGGCGAACTCGAAGGCGATGAACGTGGAGGCGATCCCCGTGTTGCTCAGCGTCCAGGTCTCGCCGCGATCGGTGGATCGATAGACGTATCCCTGATCGCCCGCGGCGAATAGCGTCCCGTCGGCGACGAAGTTCGGGGAGATGGCCAGCGCCTCGTGGGCGGGGGCCGTTGGAAGCAGGTCCCAATGCTCACCACCGTCGGTGGAGCGGTACAGGCTGGCCCCGGTGGAGCTGAACAACGTGGGATCGTCGGGATAGCCGGGGCTGACCAGGACCCACTTGGCATCGGGGAGATCCTGAATCTGGGTCCAGCTGGCCCCGCGGTCGGTGGATCGATAGATCCCGGTGCTCGTGGCGACGAAGATCGTGCCGTCGGTCTCGTATCTGGGGCTGGCAGCCAGCCGCCAGGCCGCGCCGGAAGGTCCTCCGTCCTGCCAGTTGCTCAGAGAGGCCGCGAACACGCCGCTCCCGACCAACAGCAGGATCAGGCACATCAATCCGAGAGGCTTATACATGCGTTTCATCATCCCTCCTTCAGTCCAGCGATCAACGATCGTGTCCAGGAAACGGTGGGCGGGATACCTGTGCCTTGGACGGGATTGCCCTCAGGCGCGTAAGGCTCGTCGGGGGCGGGGGAAAGGGTCATCGTTTGAGGAAATGGGAGGTACATGCGGTCCTCTCCGAAAGATCTCGTGCGTACCCCGCCTGGATAAAACGAGAAGGGCTGCGGACCGACCTTGGAAGCGGTCCGTCGAGCTGCCCGGTCCTTCGCCGACCTTGCAGTGGAACCCCGTGTGCAAAGCCTTTCTCAGATGATGTGAGAAGCCCTCCCAGGGGAAATCTACCACACTGTGGCCAAGAAGTCAATATGAAATATTTGACGAAATCCCTGTCGGATCGGGGCGGTGATCGGTCGTCGGGGAAGAAGGAGAGGGGAGGGCGCTCTCGCCAATGAAAAGCCCCCATGCCAGGGTGTGGTATGGGGGCCTGCTGCCGGTCGGCGGCGGGATCAGCGGGTGACGAGCGGGAGGAACATGCGCTGGTCCAGGGTCAGCTCGGTGGCCGGATAGATAGGCGATTCGTTGCCGGCGCGATCCCGGAAGCGGGCGTATACCCTCGCCGTCTGATTGGCCCCGGCGTCACCTGAGAGCGGGACGACCACCTGGGGCGTGTAGGGTTGCCAGGTCACGTTCGCCAGCTCGGGGTCGAGCCCTACCTGCATCTCGGAGACGCCGCTGATGGGATCCTCCGCCATGACCAGCACCTTCAACTGCCGCGGCTGTCGCTCGCGGATGATGACCTCCCCGGCCGGCGGGGACAGATCCACCGTGATGCTGTCGGAGAAGACCGGGGACTCCCAGCCCTCTTTCGTCTGGATCTGACCGTAGATGGTCACGCGCCCCTCGCGGCGCTCCGGGATCGACATGCGAGTGTCCGGCGTGTAGGGCTGCCAGGGAGCGGAGGAGAGATCCGAGGAGAAGGATAGCCGCATCCGCTCCGTGCCGCTGGGCGCCTTGATGTGGACGCTGAGATCCCGTTGATTCGTGTAGGCTGCCCCCCCGTTGATCTCCAGCCCGTAACTGGACGGATCGGGCGGCGGCAGCAGCTCGATCGAGTCGCTGCTATTGATGGTGATGCCTATGGCGTCCTTCAGCTGCACGTAGACCGTGCGCGTGCCCGAGCCGGGCAGCAGGGTCCAGGTCATCGTGCTGCGGAAGGGTTGCCATCGCGCGTCGCGGAAGTCCGGATAATTGGACACCCGCATCTGCTTTGCCCAGCCCTCGCCGTAGATGTACAGATCGACCTCGGGCGAGAGGGTGCTGTACGCGTCCAGGTTGATGAGCACGGGGTAGGCCCCGATCCGGGTGCCGAAGTCCTGGACCCAGTAGTGGTAGTAGGGGCCTCCGATGCTCCCATCCCATAATCGGACGTTGGCCTGATCGTTCGGATCGTAAGCGTATCCTACGCCGATCTCCTTCAGATCGGGATGCAGCAGGTTGGCCCGGTGGTAAGGGCTATCCATCCAGGCCTGCACGACGTCGGCCGGGCGGGCGAAACCCGCTGCGATGTTCTCGGCGGCGTACAGCCAGTTAGGATAGTTCACGCGGTTGATGCGGTCCACCAGGGTGGAGCCGTCCGATCCGATGTGATCGAAGAAGTTGTTCTCCGCCATGTCCTGCGCATGTTGGCGGGCCGCGGTGCGCAGCGCCTCGTGCAGCTTGAGGGGCGCCAGCCCGGCCTCCACCCGGATTCGGTTCGTCAGCACGACGACTTCGTGCTCCAGCAGGGTGGGATCGACCACATCGTTGGGGTCGACCCGCACGCCCTGCGTCTGAATGGGTTGGGGTGTGCTTACCTCTATCGGATTCTGCTCGTGGGGCGTCGGAGGCGTCGGTGTGATCGGCGTTTGCGCCCCCGCGATCGTCCCGCTAAGCCATATGAGAATCCAAATGATGCTCCATCTCACTGTCCATCTTGTCAGACGTGCCCGTCTCATTGCTTTTTCCTCTTCCCGAAACGTTCTCTCGAGATCTCATAATAATCACCGTACTCTC
>JAJRVX010000520.1:0-2714 GCA_024277095.1 Chloroflexota bacterium | reverse complement strand
TGGGAGTATCGGGAACTCCTCTCTTGTAGGGTGCCGCCACCTCGCTGGCAGCCGCCCAAACGACGAGGACGCCGCTCTAACAAGGTGATTCAGCTCATGCAACAATGGTGTTAGCCCTCCACGGTTAAGGGAGGACCTACCGAGCTTCACTGCAACTGAGATAAGGAGGTGATGCCCGTGGCCATTGAGCGAGTCCGCGAGCTGCGCCGCCGGCGGCATCGCAGGAAGAAGGTCCGCTACCTGCGTGCCCGGTTGGAGCAGACCAGGGATCCGCAGGAGCGGCAGCGATTGATCCAGAAGATCCGGCGTATCTCGCGCAATGCGCCGATTCCGGAATCATAGTCCAGAGTTCTCAGACGGGGCCCGTCAGATATGGCGGGCCCCGTGGCACCTGTCGCATCAGCGCGATCGGCCTGGCTCTGACGACTTCGAGGAATTCCCCGCCACCTCGGCCATGTGCCGTCGGATGCGCTGCGTTCGGCCCAGCTTATTCATGTCAAGTGGGGAGAGGGCCGGTTCAGGGTGAAGACGATCGGATCGCTGGAAGGGGAGGGGTTCTGTCGGTCTTTTAGGGGGTGTCGCCTGCATCGACGACGGGGGGCTGGATGATGGTGCAGTGAGGTGTGCCATGATCAAGGAAGCTCTGCTGCAACGGCCGCTGCACAAGGGATACGTGCAATGTACTGCCTGCGAGCATTGGTGCGCGATCGCGCCGGGCGAGGCGGGGAAATGCGGCGTGCGTCGCAACCTGGATGGGAGCCTGAAGTTGGTCGTCTACGGCAAGGCGACGGCCGTCAACGTGGACCCTGTGGAGAAGAAGCCGCTATTTCACTTCTTCCCCACCCAGCCCATCTTCTCGATCGGGACGCTGGGGTGTAACTTCCGTTGTCAGTTCTGCCAGAACTGGGAGATCTCCCAGCTCCGCGATTTCGATCTGGACGACCCACGGTTGGGATATGATCTTCCCCCGGAGCGGATCGTCACCATCTGTCGGCAGCGCAACATCCCGCTGGTGGCGTTGACGTACAACGAGCCCGCCGTCTTCTTTGAGTATGCTTACGATACCTGTCGGATGGCCCACGCGGCCGGGATCCGGACGGCCTTCGTCTCATCGGGCTTCGAGACCCGGCAGGCTTTGGAGATGGTGGCTCCCTACTTGGACGCCATCAACGTGGATCTGAAATCGTTCCGCGATCGATTCTATCGGGAGCTGTGTGGTGCCCGCCTCCAGCCGGTATTGCGTAACATCGAGTACATCTGTCGGGAGACGGACATCTGGCTGGAAGTGACCACGCTGATCATCCCGGGGCTGAACGATAGCGACGAGGAGCTGCGCGAGGCGGCGGAGTTCCTGGCGGGGATCAGCCCGGACATCCCCTGGCATCTGACCGCTTTCTACCCCAATTACCGCATGATGGATCGCCCCAGCACCCCGACCTCTACGTTGATCCGCGCGTACGAGATCGCTCGGTCGGCTGGCCTGCGCTATGTGTACGTGGGGAATGTGCTGGATCACAGGCGAGAGAGCACCTACTGTCCGGAGTGCGGAGCCTTGCTCATCGAGCGAGTGGGCTATCAGGTGCGCGTGTTGTGGGACCGGCCGGGTACGTGTCCGCGGTGTGGGCATCAGATCCCCGGCGTGTGGGCTGAGGGCTATCGGGTGGGCGTGGAGCTTGCGGTGGCGTCCCATTCCGCATCTGGCGATGGAAGGAGGTGATCCGACATGTCTGGAGCGTTTGTTTCCAGGGATCTGGTGCGCCCGGAGGCCGTAGCCGGGACCTTCTATCCGGCCCAGCCGGACGTGTTGCGGAGACAAGTCCTCCTGTACATCGCTCAGGCGTCCATCCCGGAGCTGCCGGGGCCGCCTCGCGCGGTGATCGCCCCGCACGCGGGCTACATCTACTCCGGGCCGATCGCCGGGTACAGCTATCGAGTGCTGCAGATGTTGCCACCACGCCCGCGCGTCGTCTATCTGATGGGGCCGGCGCATTATGTGCCCGTGTCAGGGGTGGCCGTCGGCGCCTTCGCTGCCTTTCGTACCCCTTTGGGCCAGGTCCCGGTGGCGTTGGAGATCGTCGATGCGTTGTTGCAGGCGGGCGAGCCCTTCGTCGAGGATCTGCACGCGCATCAACCTGAACACAGCCTGGAAGTCCAGGTGCCTTTCTTGCAATTGGCGCTGGAGGGCCAGTTCCGTCTGGTGCCGTTGCTGTTTGGCCAGGTGGATCCCCGAGCCGTCGCGGCGGTTCTGGATAATCTGATCGCCCGGGATCCCGATGCCCTGGTGGTGGTGAGCTCGGACTTGAGCCACTATCATTCATACGAGGTCGCGCGGCGGATCGATCGAGAGCTGCTGGCCGCCCTCGAGCGGGAGGATCCGACCGGCGTGGTGAAGGGGGAGGCCTGTGGTGTGTTCCCTATCCTCACGCTCATGTGGATCGCTCGCCGACTGCACTGGCGGCCGCATCTTCTGGACTATCGCAACTCGGGTGATACCGCGGGGGACCGCTCTCACGTGGTCGGATATGCGGCCGTCGCGTATACGGAGGAGGCACCATCATAGGGCGTGTCGAATTCGGTGGGGATCTCACGATGTGTATGGAGGCGGGGAGGAACCCAGGCGCTGTGGGCGACACGGACGGTGGATAAGTCCTGGCCTCCCGAGGGGTGTGGTGTGGGAAGGAGGTAAGGGTCGTGGATCAAGAGGGAATGGAGCG
>JAJRVX010000519.1:0-5207 GCA_024277095.1 Chloroflexota bacterium | reverse complement strand
TGGTTGACGGCGGCGAAGATGGTCGGCTCCCGTGGCATCCCCATCAGCAACCGATGTTCCAGCCGCCCCGGGAGCAGCGCCTGGTAAATGGGGGCCCGGCGATGCGTGATACAATCGATCTCGATCACCGGCTGCTGACGGACGATATCCCAGGTGCCGGTCAGATCCATGAAAGGCCCCTCAGCAGCCGTCTGTCGGGTGATCCGGCCCTCCAGGACGATCTCCGCGGCGGCGGGCACGTGCAGGGGAACCGTGCGACAGGCCACCAGCGGGGTGGGCGCCAGCGCCTGGGCGATGTGCATCTCGTCCACCTCAGGCGGCGGGGACATGGCCGCGGCCAGCAGGATATGAGGCGGGAGCCCGATGCAGATCGCCACCGGCAGATCCCCCTCGGCTTTGCGCAGCGCCATATCGGTCCCGCGCTGCTCGATGATACGCGCCACGAGACGACGCCGATCCAGCCGCAGCAGCCGGTGATAGGACGCGTTCGGGCCGGTATCCGGGTCATGCACAATCGCCACGGCAGCCGTCGCGTAGGGGCCGGCATCCCCCTCCCAATGGGTGAGGAACGGGATACGCTCCAGATCGACGTCCTCCTCCACGACCTCCTGGCAGGGAGCATCCGGCAACACGGGCGGCCTCCGCGGGGAGGAGAGAGCGTCGGCCAGGCGGAAGGAGACCTCCTCCGGCCTACAGCCCAACGCCATGGCGAAATACCGCCGATCGGAGCAGATCCCGGCGGCCACGCGATACGCACAGCCGGGCACATCGGTGAAGAGCACCGGGCGGCCGTCCAGGGCGAGGATCACCCGGGCCATCTCCAGGTGAGGGCTCACCGGGCGTCGAACGGTGATCAGATGGCCCGCGGCCTCCGCGTCGGCCAGGAACGAGCGCAGGGTCGGGAAAGGTTCGCTCATGCCGCCTCCGAGCCCACCTCGGTCGTGATGGTGCGCACGGCGCCGGCGGCGCGCAGTGCATCGGCCACCGATCTCGCCCGTTCGGGTGGGACCAGCGCGATCATGTTGCCGCCACGTCCCGCCCCCGCCAGCTTGGCGCCGGCCGCGCCGTGCTCCCGGGCCGCCGAGACCAGTCGGTCCAGCTCGGGAGAGCTCACCCCCATCTCACACAGCAGCGCGTGATTCTCGTCCATCAGCGTCCCCAGAACCTCCACGCGGCCAGCCTCGATCGCCTCGCGGGCCCGCTCCACGAGCGCCGCCACCCCATCAAACAGGGACTCCAGGCGGGCGCGATCCGCCTCCCAGGCCCGGCGCACGCGCGCGACCGCCTCCCGGGTGGAGCTGGGCACGCCCGTATCCCCGATGACCAGCCAGAAGGATTGAGCGATCCGAAGCAACTGAGGGGGTTGCCCGCGCACGAAGTACACCGGGCGCCCATAGCAGACCACGGTGTTGTCCACCCCGGATGGGGAGCCATGGTGCAGCCCCTCGATCTGGTACACGAGATCGGAGAGGACGGGCAGCGCCAGATCACGCCCTGCCGCGTCGGCCAGGGCCCGGGCGATCGCGGCGGATACGGCGGTCCCGCTCCCCATGCCGGCCGCGATCGGGATCGAGGAACGCACCGTCACGACCCAATCCGGGGGAGGCGTCACTCCCAGCGCGTCCAGCGTCACCCGCACGATGGCGGCCAGAGGCTCATCCGCCGGGGCGGCCGCCAGCGAGATGGTGCGTCCCAGGTCCGGAGCGTGGATGGAGAGCCCCGCCCCGGGCGTCCCCGAAGCGACGGTTGCCTCCGCCCGAACGCGGGTCACCGGCACGGCGATGGCCGGGCGGCCATACACCACCGCATGTTCGCCGAACAGGATCACCTTGCCGGGAGCGTGGCCGCTCCCCAGGATGGCAGATCCCATGACCTCTCGCCCCTATGGAAGGTTCCTGCACAGCGCAGTATAGCACCTCCGTGACCTCCCGACAACATGACAACGCCCAGGGTGTGTATCCCAAACTAACTACCGGACACTTTTGCGAGGGAACTAGCGAGAAGCGACATGCTCCCCTATCAAACGTCCCGGATGTAGAGGCGCAGCGGCGCTGCGCCCATTGGTATCAACTTAAGCGATATGGAAGCGTGGCTCCGCATCTCTGGGGTGGCTCGGAGGGGCTGCCGCCCCTCCGAAGAACTCTATTTTCAGCCCCTCACCTGCCCCGTGGGGCCGGAGGCCACCGGCCAAAGCCCCAACCAGGCAGGGAAAGGGCGAGAAAAAGAGTTTTCCTGCGGAGGGACCTCCCTCCGCCAAAACATCCCCTTGCGTTTTCACCGAAAAGCACACACGACCACGCCCGGGATCGCGCACCCGCCCTGAGCCGGGGTGCGCTCCCGGCGAGAGGAAAGAGGAAGAATGTATGCGGGCCCGCTTACTCCTTTCATGAATTGCTGGTATAATCCTTCTCGAACTGAGAGGGCCGGGCGATGTCCTGGGCCCATAGCGTGCGTGTCTAAGGAGAGAAAGTCGACATATGAACCAAGTGCAGAGTGTCGTAACGAGAGTCGTGGACAACGTCGAGAAGGTCATCATCGGCAAAACGGACGAGATCCAACTGATCCTTTTCGCCCTGCTGTGTGAAGGGCATATCCTGATCGAGGATGTGCCGGGCGTTGGCAAGACCATGCTGGCCCGGGCCATCGCCCGATCCATCGGGTGCAGCTTCCGACGCATCCAGTTCACGCCGGACATGCTCCCCAGCGATGTCACGGGCGTGTCCGTATTCAATCAGAAGACGGGAGAGTTCGAGTTCCGACCGGGGCCGATCATGGCCCAGATCGTGCTGACGGACGAGATCAACCGGGCCACCCCGAAGACCCAATCCGCCCTGCTGGAGGCCATGGAAGAGCGCCAGATCACGGTCGATGGGGTGACCTACCCGATGGCGCGCCCCTTCCTGGTCCTGGCCACCCAGAACCCGATCGAATACGAGGGCACGTTCCCTCTGCCGGAAGCTCAGGTGGACCGCTTCATGATGCGCATCAGCCTGGGGTACCCGACGCCCAAGGACGAGATGGCCATGCTGGATATGCAGCGGGAGGTCCACCCCATCGAGACGATCGGACAGGTCATCGAGGTGAACGAGCTGCTGGCCGCACAGGAGGCGGTGAAGAAGATCTACGTAGACGACCTGATCAAGGAATACATCATCTCCCTGGTCACCGCAACGCGGCAGCACCCGGATGTCTACCTGGGGGCATCGCCGAGGGCCTCCCTGGCGCTGTACAAGACGAGTCGGGCGAGAGCGGCCGTGCTGGGTCGTGATTATGTCATCCCGGATGACATCAAGGCGCTGGCCGAGCCCACCCTGGCACATCGGCTCATCATCAGCCCCTCGGCCCGCATCAAGAACGTCGACCCACGCGCCGTGGTGGAGGAGACGCTCGGCTCCGTGCCTGTGCCTGGCACCCGCGTGCGGGCGCGCTAACCACCGGTCTCACATTCCATCACGCCGGTGGAGGGCAACTCTGGGGATCTTCGCCGACGACATCCTCCCCTTATCCTCCCCTTGACCTGAGGTGAAACCTTGCGACGCTCATGGGGCGTCATCCTCCTCGGCCTGGCCGCCTGGATCTTCGCACTGAACACCGGCCGGGAAATCGCATACACGGTCGCTTATCTGATCACCGCTGTGGTGATCTTCTCCTTCGTTTGGGCCTGGTCGGGAGTCAATTGGGTCCAGATCAGGCGATATACGCGCTCACTCCGCTCACAGGTTGGACGATTCGTAGAGGAACAGTTCGAGGTCCAAAACCGCTCCCGATTCCCCAAGCTGTGGCTGGAAATCCGCGACCTGTCCGATCTGCCCGGTCATCACACGAGCCGGGTGATCAGCGCCCTGGGCGGCCATCGGAGGCAGCGCTGACTGGTGCGCACATTGTGCCGGCAGCGCGGCCGCTATACGCTGGGCCCCATGGTTCTGGTCTCCGGCGACCCCCTGGGGCTGTTCCGAATGGAGCGTGTGCTGCCGGCCACGTCCTCGCTGGTCATCTATCCGGCGACGGTGGAGCTGCCCGGCTTCATGCTCCCCGTGGGAGAGATGCCCGGGGGCGACGCCATGCGACGCCGCATCCACCACGTGACCACGAACGTTTCCGGCGTGCGCGATTATCAGCCGGGAGACTCCTTTAGCCGCATCCACTGGCCATCCACCGCCCGCACGGGCCGGCTGATCGTGAAGGAGTTCGAGCTCGATCCCACGGCCGACGTCTGGATCTTCCTCGATATGGATCAATCGGTCCACGTCGAGGCGCCCTGGACGCCGACCGCCGACAACGGCTTTCGACAGCCGTTCCTGCTGCGCCGGGAGCCCACCCGCCTGGAGCTGATCCCCAGCACGGAGGAGTATGGGGTCACAGCGGCCGCCTCGCTGGCTCGCCACTTCCTTCGCCGCAACCGGGCCGTGGGATTCATCACGCACGCGCAAACCCGGGAGGTGATCCAGGCGGATCGCGGCGAGCGGCAGCTGGATCGAATCCTGGAGACCCTGGCGGTGGTCGAGGCGCAAGGCCGCATGCCGTTCGCTCAGGTGATCGCCATGGAAGGACAGCACCTGAACCGGAGCGTGACCCTCATCGCGATCACGCCCTCTATATCTCCGGACTGGGTCATCGCCCTGCGGGAGTTGGGACGTCGCGGCGTGCGCAGCGTGACCGTGCTATTGGCGGCGAACACGTTCGGGCCCGCGCCGTCATGGCACGAGACGCTGAGGCTCCTGTACGCGAGCAACATCCCCGCCTACGTCGTGCGCCGGGACGACGCGATCGAGGCGGCGCTGACGACGCCAGCGCGCCTGGAGCCCACCCAATCGCATCCATACAAGCCCCCCTCGGGGGACGGTCACTGGCGTCCCCGCCCATCGGATACATGGTAGCCCAGACCTCGACCGCAGGTGTTCTCTTCCACGCCTCACGCGGATACGCCACCGTCGAGAGGAGGTAAGACAGATCCATGGAAGGCCAGCAAGAGAAAAGGGATCGCACGTCCCCTCGTCCCCCTCAACCCTTTTCTTTTCTCCGGTATCGTGTACAATCCAAGCATGAGCACTTCTGAACCTCTCAGCCAACAGGTCGAGCACTT
Organism: Chloroflexota bacterium; assembly: GCA_024277095.1. GTDB lineage: Bacteria > Chloroflexota > Anaerolineae > DUEN01 > DUEN01 > DUEN01. The sequence goes on along the minus strand of JAJRVX010000519.1, from coordinate 124 downwards.
ACAGCGGATCTACCTGTTCCGGGGCCTGGATCCGAGCACCCTGATGCACGTGATCCAGACCGCCTACTTCAAACGGGTGGCCCGGGGAAGCTTCTTCTTCCTCCAGGACGACGCCGCCTCGTTC
>JAJRVX010000518.1:0-3863 GCA_024277095.1 Chloroflexota bacterium | reverse complement strand
AGACACTACACCTCGTAGGTAGGGCGGGTGGGATTCGAACCCACACGGGCGCAAGCCCAGCGGATTTTAAGTCCGCGGCGTCTACCGTTCCGCCACCGCCCCACAATCCAATGATAGCACGATCCCCGGAGACAAGCAACTCTGAAAAATCATCCCACATAAAAAAGGGCCGACCTTGACGTCGGTCGGCCCATGTCGTATGATGGAGGCGACGGCCGGATTCGAACCGGCGATCGGGGTTTTGCAGACCCCTGCCTTAACCACTTGGCTACGTCGCCCTGCACGATGATATTCTAGCTGATCATTCTGTGGTTGTCAAGCCGGACTGGCCACGTCAGGACCCAGCCAGAACTTTCACAACGCATCCCAACACTCTCACGGAAAGGACATGGCCCATGCAAGATCAGCCCTATCCCACCTACCGAGACCAGCTACTGACTTGCAAGGAGTGCGGCATTCAATGGGTGTGGACGGTCACCGAACAACGTCGGCTAGCCGAAGCCGGGAAACCCCTGGCCCCACCCGAATACTGCCCCGCCTGCCAGCGCCTGACCCCCTCCCCCGGTCACCAGCGCGGCATCGTCAAATGGTACAGCACTCAGAAGGGCTACGGCTTCATCACCCTGCCCTCGGGCGATGAGATCTTCTTCCACCGCACGGGACTGGACCCGGAATCCCCCCCACCTAACGAGGGAGATCTGGTCGAATTCCGAATCGAGAAGACCCATCGCGGCCCACAGGCCACCTCCGTCACCGTGCTGGAGCGGGCCAAGGATCTCCCCCCCAAGCTGCTTCACCTGAAACACGCACAACACGCGCCGGGCGACACGCCCTGACCCATAACGGCTCACCGCAGGCCCGGCGTCCAGAGCGGCATAGGCTCGACCCGGGCCACCTCCTCCAAAAGGGCATCATAGACAGGCGCCATACGCCGCCAGTCAAAACGCTCCACCGCCCGACGTAAGTCCAGCGGCGCCGCCTCACGCGCCCGCAGGACACGCCGCAGACGCCCGACCAGATCATCCAGATCATCATAGAGACAAAGCCCATGCCACGTCTCCGGGATCAGCTCCGGGTAGCTGAGACGATGGGGCAACAGCGGCAGACAGCCGCAATAGATCGCCTCGATGACCGCCACGCCGAAAAACTCATGCCAGGCTGTGCTCACCACCACATCCGAGTGCCACAACAGGCGCGCATATTCCGCCCGCCGCTCGGCAAATCCCCAATGCACCACGCGCTCCCCCAGCCCCCCCCGCGCCGCCTCGAACTCCTCCGGCTTCCGGCGGAAGTTCTCGCCCGCCACGGCCACGCGGAAGGGCACATCCTCGGCAGCGAGGCGCTCCAGCGCGGCGAAGAACTCGCCCGGGTTCTTGTCATACTCCCAGCGCTGGTTCCATAGGATGATGGGAGGGCCTGGCGCTGGTTTATCCTTCGGCCGCAGATCATCTAGCCCCTGCAGATCACATCCGACGGGCAGCACCTCCGCTCGCGCCCGCACCTCATCGATCAGGGGGAGATGATTGTAATCCGGGAAGTGCTTCAACAACCGTGGCAACTCGTCGAAGAACTGCTCCAGGTGAAAGCGCGAGTTAAAGCACACCCGATCAGCCGTGAGGGCGCTCAACCAATTGATCACGCCATAGGTCAGATCCCGCTTCTCGCCCGGCGGCAGAGGATAGGTCAACTGATTCTCATGAAAGTAAAGGACGATCGGAACATCCGCCATCCACGGGCGGACGAGGGCCAGGAAGGCGGGCAGGTTCACCATGTCGGAGGCCAGGATCACGTCCGGACGATCCCCCTGTCGCCAGAGATCGGCCGCCTGCCGGGCCAGCTCCATAGCCCCGCCTTGCATGCGCCACTTCCAAAAGCGCCCGGCCATGGCGAGCACGTTCGCCTGATGCCGGGTATGCCGGGCATACCCTTCCGCCCAGGCCCGATGGGATCCCGTACAATAAGGCTCAACGATCCAGATTCGCATGAGCCACTCCTGCACTCCGTCGATGCGTTCCTGTCAGCCTTCCGGGAGTGCATTGAAAGACTCACCGCTGAGGCGCAGAGAGCGCGGGAACTTCAAAGTTAGGTCTAATTACCGGACACTTTTGCGAGGGAACTAGCGAGAAGCGACATGCTCCCCTATCAAACGTCCCGGATGTAGGGGCGCAGCGGCGCTGCGCCTCTACTGCGGCATCGGTAGAGCTATCGCAGAAGATGCGCAGTCAAACTGTCCGGTGGCTAGAAGTTAGGTAAACGATCCTTATACCCAAAGCCCATCCAGACACAAGAATCTACCTCAGGGAATAGATCTCTTCTCTGCGTCCTCGGCGTCTCTGCGTTTTTTTCAGCATCCTCCTAGGATGGCATGCTCTCCGGCATCTTCACCTCGCATACCTGCCGCCTATCAGCCGACTCCCTCGCCCACAGACAGGTCAGCGCGCTGAGGATCCCCGCGGAAAGCGGGCTGCGCGAGGGACGATGGTCCCGCATCGCCACGAGGAAATCATAGCACAGCTCGCGATCCCCGCCGAAGTGCGGCATATCCCCCGTGAAATCGATGGTCTCCACCACGGGCGACGTGTGCCGGTACACCCGGATCCGATTCTGATACCAATCGAACTCGATGGTCCCCCTGTACCCATACAGCCGGGCGCCCCGCCGCGCCGCCCTATAGCGGGCGAAGAAGTTCTGCGTATAGCTGACCTGCACACCGTTCTCATACTCGAGCAGACAACTCCCCATGTCCTGCAATTCAATGCCCTCGGAGAAGACGCAATACTCCCCTCTTCGATCATACCGTACCTGATCGCCCTCGTAGCCAAAGCGGAAACGGGAGAAAGGGCTCTCCGGGCACGTCTCTCGTTCATCGCAATCCCGGCACTTGAGATCAAAGGGTTTATCCCCCCCGAAGACCCGACGCGCCTTCATCGCGCTGACCCATCTGGGGCGCTGTCCCAGCAGATAGGTGATGTAGTCGAAATCATGCGTGGCCTTCTGCAGAAACAGCCCCCCGTTCAACTCGTAATTCCGATGCCAGCGGCGGAAATAGACGGTACCGTAGGGGACATCGTTGAACGCCACCACCTGCTCGACGGTCCCGATGCGATCCGATGCCACAATCTCCCGCACGGCCTGCAGGATCGGCGTCAGCCGCAGGGGGAAGGAGACCACGACCGGCGCCGTGTAATCCCGAAATGTCTCCTCCAACCGCTTGAGCTGCGCAAAGGTGATGGCGACGGGTTTCTCTAGGAAGATAGGGAGCCCGGTGGGGGCGACCTTACAGGCCATCTCCGTGTGCAGGTGACATCGCGTGCCGATCATCACCCCGTCCAGCTCGTCGGCGCGAGCCAGCATCTCATCAGCCGATTCATAGAATCGCGTCTCGGCCAGGAAGGGATCCCGGCGCGCCCGAATCTCATCCGCCCGAGGATCGGCGATGGCGGCCACCCGATAAGGGATCCCGAACACCGCCATCGCCTTGGCCATGTGCTCGATCCTATGTCCGTACCCGATGATCCCAACCTGTAGCATGGAATCCACTCCTCGCTTATTTTATCGGCTTAGCCGCCCCTCACCGACGCCTCGGTTCCCCCGATGTGACTCCGCCGAATCGCAAGCACCCAAGGGCTGTATGGAGCCCCCCTTCGCGGAAATGAGACCTTCCCGGCTTCGTACCCGCCCCTTCGACGCATTACCAAGAACGCCACATGTAGAACGCCACATGTAGAATGCCACATGAACGAAGCGCCGGCAAGCACCAAGGAGGCGCGGTAGTGTATCCAAAATGGTGGAAATTCCACGAGACCCATCGCAAGCCCACAGGGGAGGTGCGGAGGGACCTCCCTCCGCCAAAACATCCTCTT
>JAJRVX010000517.1:0-2824 GCA_024277095.1 Chloroflexota bacterium | reverse complement strand
TCGAACAGGGATCGCAGCCGGGGGAACGGGATCACCAGCGCGTTGGCGTCGCCCAGGAAGATGGTATGCCGCAGGGTGATGGCTGGCCCAAAGAAGTCCAACACCGCCCGGATATGCGCGGCGAACTCCTCCGGGCCCTTGATGCGAAAGGGTCGATCTTGGTAGAAAGTGCAGAACGTGCAGGCATTATGCCAGCATCCCTCTGTCGCCTGGAGCACAAGGGCCAGGTATTGGTCGGGTGGCAGGATGCCGATGGGTTTGTAGATGCTTAGAAAGCGCTCTCGGTCGGCCTCCAGCGCCTCCCAGTCCCGGGACAGGACACTGTCCAGCGCCTGGAGGGCCTGTGCCCGCTCCGACTCTGATGGGGCGGCCCCGTTCCGGGAACGGGCGTCGCCGGCCTCGATCTTCACCCGCAGGGATCGGGCCATCCGATGGGCTCGTTCCAACAGTGCCCGGGCTTCGGTGGGTGGCAGCCAGCGGCGTTGGCGGACCTTTCGGCCCTCCCTACGTTCCGACCACTTGGCCAGCCAGCGGTTCTCCAGGCTGCGTCGGTAGGAGATCCCCTTCTGAAATGCTCCGAAGGGGCGGCCGCTGATATCGAATGAGAAGCTGTCCGCCTCGCCCAGGAGGAGGTTGATGGCCTGATGACGCACATACAGGGTGATGGAGCGCCCCTCCTCCGGGAGGGCAGCCCGCAACGCCGCCAGGATCATCTCACCAGCCCCGTTGCTGGAGGTATGTCTCGGTCAGCACCAGGATGGCGCCCAGGATCACCATCAGCACCGGGTCGCGCAGCCGCTCCGCCTGGAGGCCCAGCGCGCTCGTGACGAACAAGCCGGCCCACACGCTCTGGCGCAGCGTGACGGCCCGAGAGGGACGCCCGCCCGTCAGCACGGGAAATGCCCGGTGCAGCAGGTGGATGATGGGGACCACCATCCCCGTGATGGCCAGGAAGAAGAGCGGGTAGAAGACGGCCAACGTGAGGCTGCTGGGCGGGTATGTGAGCACCAGATAGCCCACTCCGATCCAGCTGACCAGCCCGAACACCAGGCATAGGGCCGCCAGCCAGCCGCTCATGTGCTGCTCGCTGTGCGAATCCGCGCTCCGTTGGCTGTTGTGAGATCTCCTCTTCCCGTCGGCTGTCATAAAGGCTTGACCCTTTTGGGTGTGGGGGCCTCTGGTTGAGGCGGGGCGATGATCGACGGGTGGATTATACCGTAAATCGCTCGTTCTCACTAGTGGATAGCTCTTCCCTGAACCGCGGTATGAGGCGCAACTTCCTGCGGGTGGCGAAAGGCGCTGCCTTCCGCCACCCGCACCAAGATACGAAGCCGTATAGGCAAAGTTGGCCCCATGGGACACGGCAAGATGTTGTGTCTGTATACGCCTTTGGGGAATGACTTGCGTCGGGCGACACGCGGGGGCGTTCCTACCACCCCGATTTCCATCACTGACTTTGAAAAAGCCCTGACTTCCCTAAACCGCGGTCATGGGGCACAACTTTCTGTTTGGACTTGAAGAGGTCCTGGCCCTCCTGGTCTCCTGCTTGACTTTCCCTTTGCCATCCGGTATCGTTGCCCAGGCGGGGACGAGATGCCGTGTGGGGGCGGGAGGATTGCCCCGGCTCTGCGTCTTCGACATGTGGTTTTTCCCTTATTCGCGCGTTTCCGTGTGGAGGTTCATGATGCCTGATCGCCCCAATGTGGTATTGATCATGACGGATCAGTGGCGCGGCGATTGCCTGAGCATCGCTGGCCACCCGGTGGTGCACACGCCCTACCTCGACCAGCTGGCCCTGGAGGGCGCCCGCTTCGATCGCGCCTACTCGGCGACGCCCACGTGCATTCCCGCCAGGGCGTCGCTGCTCACGGGGCTCTCCCCGCGCACCCACGGCCGCGTGGGCTATCGGGATGGCGTGCCCTGGGATTATCCCGTGACCATCGCGAGCGAGTTCACCCGCCATGGCTACCAGACCCAGGCCATCGGCAAGATGCACGTGTACCCGGAGCGCTCGCAGATGGGCTTCCAGAACGTGATCCTGCACGACGGTTACCTGCACTTCGCCCGGCGGCGCGATCGCGATCTGGGCCTCATCGACGACTACATCCCCTGGCTGCGTCAACAGGTCGGCTATGAGGCGGACTACTTCGACCACGGGGTGAACTGCAACTCCGTGGTCACCCGGCCCTGGGACAAGCCCGAGCATCTGCATCCGACGAATTACATCGTCACGCAGGCCATCGACTTCCTGCGGCGGCGCGATCCGCGCAAGCCCTTCTTCCTGTTCCTCTCGTTCCATCGCCCTCATCCGCCATACGATCCGCCCGCCTGGGCCCTTGAAATGTATCTGGAACGCCCCATGCCGGAGGTGCCCGTGGGCGACTGGGCGGAGATCCTCGCCCCGTACGCCGATCCCTATCGGCCGGATACCTTCGTCGGCGAGATCGATCCCCGGGTCCTTCAGCGGGCGCGGGCCGGCTACTACGGCCACATGACGCATATCGATCATCAGGTGAATCGCTTCATGGAGGTGCTGGCGGAGTACGGCCTTGCCGACAACACCTACGTCTGCTTCGTCTCCGATCACGGGGAGATGATGGGCGATCACCATCTGTTCCGCAAGGGGTTCCCGTACGAAGGATCGGCTCGTGTGCCGCTGATCCTCAAAGGCCCTGCCGATAGCGGCATCCAGCGTGGTGCCGCGTACGACCAGGTCGTCGAGCTGCGGGATATCATGCCCACGCTGTTGGACTGCGCCGGCCTGCCCATCCCGGAGACGGTCGAGGGGCGCAGCTTCCTGCCCATCGCCCGGGGGGAGACCGTG
>JAJRVX010000516.1:0-15155 GCA_024277095.1 Chloroflexota bacterium | reverse complement strand
TGATCGGCTCGGCCTGGGCGACCTCCTGTACGACGGCCTTGGCCGCGGCCACGATCGGCGCGTCCGGCGGTGTGCGCGCGGGCATCTCGCCCACCTCCATGCGCACCACCTCCACATCGTCGAAGCCGCGCCGCTGCAGATGGGCGCATAGCAGATCATAGGCCAGATCGGGCGTCAGATCGGGGATCAGCCGCATATCCAGCTTGGCTGCCGCCTCCTTGGGGATCACGGTCTTGGAGCCCTGTCCGGTATATCCGCCCCAGATGCCGTTGATGCTGCACGAGGGGCGGAACAGCAGCTGGCGCAGCGCTTCCTGTCCGGTGACCCCGCCCAGGAAGGACTTCATACCCAGGCGCTGGCGGATCCGCTCATCCGGGTAGGGGATCCGGGCCAACAGCTCCAGATCGGCCTGGGTGGGCGGCCGCACGTGGTCCATGAAGCCGTCGATGGTGATCTCGCCGTCGGGCGTGCGCAGGGTGCTAAGGGCCTCCACCAGCCGCCAGGCTGCGTTGGGATAGAGGCTTCCGTTGCCGGAGTGCGCGTCGATCCGGGCCGTGCGCGCGTGCAGCTCCACGGCCAGGATGCCGCGCAGCCCCAGGCTGATGACCGGGCGACCGCTCTCATCCCGGTAGCCGGCCTCCCACAGACAGCCGTTCATGTCCCGGAACAGCTCCGGATGGGCATGGGTGAACGCCTCCACGTGCTTGCTGCCGATCTCCTCCTCGCCCTCGACGACGAATTGCACGCGCACGGGCAGCGGCCCGATCACCTGCTGGTACGCCTCGACGGCGCACATCCGGGCGACGAGATTCCCCTTGTTGTCGGCCACACCCCGGGCGTAGATCCGGCCATCGCGCTCCGTGGGCTCAAACGGCGGCGACTCCCACTCCTCCAGCGGCTCGGGAGGTTGCACGTCGTAATGGTTGTAGATCATGAGCCCGCGATCGCCCTGGCCTCCCTGCGCCACCACGAACGGCGCGCTGTTGTCCACGGTGATCTGACGGGGCTCCAGCCCGATCTCTCGGGCTATGTCGCAGACCCAATCGGCGGCCTCCTGCAGCCCTTTGCCCTGGGCGGCGATGCTGGGGATGCGCAAAATGCCCTTGAGCCGCTCCAGGTACAGGTCCGCATGTGATTCGACATAACGATCGAAAGCGGCGAAATCGGTCATGGCTCCTCCTGGTTACGAGGATAGGATTTGGCAGGCGACGCAATGCCGGCTATGAGATGCCCAACTGGGCGTTGAACCGGCGCTCACGGCTCACCAGCGTGGACGCAGCGGCAGGTAGCCCGGATCACGACGGCGCATGGCGGCCGTGTCGTCTCTGGCCCGCTCCTGGCTTTTGATGTAACGCTCGTGGAAGCGGGCCAGCTTATCCGGGTCCAGGCGCACGCCCAGCCCGGGAGCGGTGGGCACGGGCAACGTCCCATCCTGGAATTGGAACATGTCGCCGGCGATGATGTCCTCCTGCAGCCAATTGTAATGGGTGTCGCAGGCGGTGATCAAGTTCGGCGTGACGGCCGCGGCGTGCAGCATGGCGGCCATGGACAGGCCCAGATGAGAGTTGGAGTGCATGCTCATTCCCAGGCCGAAGGTGGCGCAGATGTGTCCCAGCCGCTGGAACGCGGTGATGCCGCCCCAGCTGTGATGGTCGCCCAGGATCACGTTGACAGCTCCGGCGCGCACCGCCTGCGGGATGTCCTCGAAACGGGTCACGCACATGTTGGTGGCCAGCGGGATCGAGGTGCGCCGGGCGACCTCGGCCATGCCGCTGATGCCCCACGTGGGGTCCTCCAGGTATTCCAGGTCATAGGGCTCCAGCTGCCGGACCATACGGATAGAGGTCTCCACCGACCAGATGGCGTTGGGGTCGATGCGAAGCTGATAGTCGGGCCCGAAGCGCTCCCTCAGCAGGCGAATGGTCTCCACCTCCTCTCGTGGGGGCAGCACGCCCCCCTTGAGCTTGAGTGTGCGGAATCCGTGCTGCTGGACGAACATCTCCGCCTCTCGCACCATCGCCTCCGGGGTGCCCACCTCGCCCCAGGGATCGTCCCCCTCGTATTTGTAGAACAGGTAGGCGGCGAAGGGGACGCGATCCCGCACGGCGCCGCCCAGCAGGTCGGAGATGGGCTTGCCCACGGCCTGGCCGATGATGTCCAGGCAGGCGATCTCCACCGCCTGATAGATGCGCGGGGAGGGGACCAGGTAGCGGATGCGATTCAGGTGGTATGGATCCGCGCCGATGAGGGCGCGTCGGGCGGCGCTGAACGGGCTCTGCCCTGGATCGTGCTCCGGGGAGAGGATGGAGCTTGCGCTGGCGCCGTACGCCTCGGCGACCCCGGTAATCCCCTCGTCGGTGGTGATCTCGATGATGGTGCGGAAGGCGAGAGGCGCGTGCACACCCCACGCGTTGCGCAGCGGCGGGTCGGGGAAGGCGACGGGTGTCGTCTTTAGATCGGTGATGTGCAAGAGAGCCTCCTGTTCGGTAGTGAGATGTCGCTTTTCGATGGGATCGGGCGTTGGGCGGGCAGTTTTGCGTGAGAGGGCGCGAGCCCGCACCGGGATCCGCAGACAGCGCGGTCATTATACCCGGATCGGTGAAAAGTGCGAACCGGCCGCGTGGGGGATCATGAGCCCGGTAGCGGCGCCGGATTGGCGCCGGACCGCAGCAGCGCCGGCTCCCACGCTGGCGCTGGTTGGCGCCGATGGCAGGCTGAGCATGGGAGCTCAGCCTGCTGTGTGTGTGGTTGAGTGCGAGGAGGCAGTTTGCTGGCGCTGGGCTACAGCAGCGTCAGCTCCCACGCTGGCGCTGACTATCGCCGATGGCAGGCTGAGCATGAGAGCTCAGCCTGCTGTGTATGATCGAGTGTGGGAAGCCTGGCTCGCTGGCGCCGGGCATGGAGGGCGGTTTCGGTTGACGGGGGCAGGCGGATACGTTAGAATCGCTTGGCCCGTTGGGGAGATCGTCTCACACGAAAGGAAGGCGTATGTCGCGACCGTTGATCGCCGTGTCTCTGGGGGCGGCTCACACCGATGAGATGTTGCGGCTGATGGACCAGGTGGCCCGAGTGGCCGACGTGGCGGAGATTCGCCTGGATCTCATGGATGAGTATGACCTGCCGACCCTTCTGCGCCATCGCCCTTGCCCGGTGGTGATCACCCATCGCCCCGTGCGGGAGGGAGGACGGTTCCAGGGGGAGGAGCTCCTGCGTGTGCGTCCGCTTCTCCAGGCGATCGAACTGGGGGCCGAGCACGTGGATATCGAGTGGGACGCGGTGCATCTCCTGGCGGGCGTGGAGCGGCCCCGGACCCGGCTGATCGTCTCGCGGCATGATTTCGACCGGATGCCGGATGACCTGGTGGATCGTTATCGCTCGCTGGCGGGGCTGGGGGCGGATGTGGTCAAGCTGGTGGGTATGGCCCGTGGGGTGGCCGATCTGACGCCCGTGATGCGGGTCTGGCAGGAGGCCGATCGTCCTACCATCGCCATCGCCATGGACGCGGCGGGGATGGCCAGTCGGGTCCTGGCGTTGCGCTATCCCTCCTGCTACCTGACCTACGCGACGCTGGGGGGGGATACGCAGCGGGTGGCACCGGGCCAGATCGCGGTGGCCGACCTGCACGAGATCTACCGGGTTCGTGAGATCGACGCCGGGACACTCGCTTTCGGGCATCTGGCGCCCGAGCTTCCGCCGCGGGCGGTGATGGCGTCCGGCAATGCCGCCCTGCGCGACGCGGGGCTCAACGCTGTCTGGGTGCCCCTGATCGCCCTTCGGGTGGACGCGGGAACGCTTGCCGGATTGGATGCGTTGGACCTGGTGGGGTGCGGTGTGGATGCCCCCCTTGCGGGGGCGATGGCCTTGCAGGTATCCCATCTCACCGAGGCGGCGCGCCAGGCGGGGCGGGTGAATATCCTGGCGCGTCGGGCCGATGGTCGTTGGGAGGGCCACCATCTGGAGGGGGATATGCATGCCTGGGTGCGTTGGTGGATCGAGCGAATTCGCTCGTGAAGATCTCGGATGAGGAGGGTTCGAGCGCACGATGTCTGCTTTGGGAACGCGATGCGAGGGCCGCGCCGGATCATCTGCGTGTGATGGCGGTGGCCCGGGGACGATAGGGAGATCTCGACCGATCCTGTTGTGTCTGGCGTTGGCGCTGGTGCTGTTGACGGCGGTCGGGTGCAAGGGGCGGCGGCCGACGCCCACGCCGACGCCCACCAAGACGCCGAGACCCACGGCGCAGGTCCACACGCCGACGCCCATCCCGCCGACGGACACGCCTGTGCCCACGCCGACGCCGACTGCGACGCCCACGGCCACGCCGGACGTCGTCCTGATCGTTCCCAGAGACGACCCGGGCGTGTCCCCGTTCACCGGCCTGCGTCCGGCCGATCCGGCGGTGTTGGAGCGGCGGCCGCTGGCGATCAAGGTGGCCAACACCGCCAACGTGCGCCCGCAGTCAGGGCTGAGCAAGGCGGATGTCGTGGTGGAGAGCCGGATCGAGTTCAATCTCACCCGTTTTACGGTGATCTATCAGAGCCAGGACGCTGAGCGGGTGGGCTCCATTCGCAGCGCCCGTCTGATCGATGTGGAACTGCCGGTCATCTTCGACGCGGTGCTGTGCTTTTCGGGCGCGGTGCAGCCGGTGCGTGAGCGGCTCTATAATTCCGATATCGGCGGCCAGCTGCTGGAGCAGGCCCTGAACGGGTCGGCGTATTTCCGGGACCCCAGCATCCCGATGCCGCATAACCTGTTCGCGAGCACCGAGACCCTCTGGCGGACGATCACGGAGCGTGGGTGGAACCACCAGCCTGATCCGACCGCCTCCTGGGTTTTCTCCGAGGAGCCTCCGGAAGGCGGGGCGCCGGCCAGCCGGGTGGATCTCGACTACCCGGATGGCGTGGTGACCTGGGTTTACGATGAGGCGACCGGATTGTGGAAGCGGTTCGTGGCCGGGCAGCCCCACGTGGAGGCGCTGGATGGACGGCAGCTCACCGCCGCTGATGTGGTCATCCTGGGGGCCAATCACGTGCAGACGCTGATCCTGGAGCATGGCACGGAGGATATCGGCATCAATCGCTCCATTGAGGTCCAGCTTTGGGGACAGGGGCCGTTGAAGATCCTCCGGGATGGCCGGGTGTACGAGGGCATGTGGACCCGGCCGGCGCGCCACGCACCGTTCCGTTTCGTGGACGCGGCCGGGCGGGACATCCCGCTGAAGCCGGGGAACAGTTGGTGGCAGGTGACGCCTTTGGATATGGCGGTGACGATTACGCCGTAAGGCTGGGGTACGCCTGAGTGACGGGGGCCGGGCGATTGTATCTGGGCTTCCTGACGGATGCATGCCCGGCCCTTATGTTGTCCCCGTTGAGAGTGTGTCCGAAAGATCTCGTTGCTCCCGCCATGGGGAGGTCCGGAGGAGCTTTGCCCCTCTGGAGGGAATTCCCCCTTCGCCTTCGACCTGCTGGCCTCGACCCAGATCTCTGCGGAAAGGGCTGAGAAAGGCGGGTGCAGGCCGGAAGTGTGTGGTTGTGTTGGGGTAGGGATGTGGTGCGAGTAGATGGCTTGGAGCGGTGGAAGGGGGTCGGGAAGAGTGGACCAGGAGATGAATATCTGGCGGCCGGTGGAGGATACCCCGGAGCGCATCCTGCAGGGCGAGCTATGGGATGTGCTGGTGGTGCAGCGCGTGGTCCGAAATGGGGGTGGGGCTCTCGCCTTTGAGGGGCGCTTGCAACGGGATGCGGACGAGGCCTTTCGTTTGCTGAAGGGGCGCTTTTCTGCGCACGGGTACACGCCGGTCTTGCGCCGGCAGCACGGCCGGGATGTGATCGTCGCCATGCCCGGCGTGGCGCGTCCTGGCGGGAGGGGGCGCTGGTGGGTGCATTTGGGCTTGTTCCTGGCGACGATCGTGACGACCACGTTCATGGGGGCGCTGCTGGTGGGCGCGAACCCCCTGTTCCATCCCCGCGGGCTGTGGTGGGGCATGTGGTTCGCGTTCGGCCTGCTCACGATCCTTGGGGTGCACGAGTTGGGACATTACGTCGCCGCGCGATACCATCGCGTCGCCGTCACCCTGCCGTATTTCATCCCCATCCCGCTGGGGCTGGGCACGTTCGGCGCGTTCATTCAGCTCAAATCGCCCGTGGAGGATCGCCGGGCCCTGTTCGATGTTGGGGTCGCGGGGCCGCTGGCAGGGCTGTTGGTGGCCGTCCCGTTGTTCGTTGCCGGGCTGATGATGTCGGATCTCGTGGCCGGGCTGGGCGGCGCGGGGCTGGGGAAGTCGCTGCTGGTGGACGCCCTGGTGCAGTGGGTACATCCGCATCCGCCGGGATATGCGGTGTCCTTGCATCCCCTGGCGCTGGCCGCGTGGTTTGGGCTATTGGTGACGGGCTTCAACCTGTTGCCGGCCGGGCAGCTGGATGGCGGACATATCGCCTACGCGGTGTTGGGCGTTCGAGCGCGCTGGATGACGGCGAGCGTGCTCCTGATGCTGGTGGCCCTGGGGTGGCTGTACTGGCCGGGTTGGTTCATCTGGGCCTTCTTCGTGGCGCTTACGGGGTTGAGGCACCCCATGCCGTTGAACGAGATCACCGGGCTGGATGGCTGGCGCCGGTTGGGCGCCTTGTTGAGCGTGGCGCTGCTGGCCGTGACGCTCACCCCCTCTCCTTTCTGATCGATCGCGCCGCATGCGAGCTCCACCTGCTGGGAAAGGGCGGGACGGATCGCTCCCGCCCCCGGGGGTGTTCCTTGGCGTTTCATCCTGTTCGGATGGACGCACATTTTTCATCATTCTCTTATCTTCCTCTCATCTCCCATTAATGTTGCGACGCGATTCTTCCCCACGAAGAGGGTGAGCGGTAGTGTGAGCATGGGGCGTAGTGGCTGTGGGGCGGATGTGAGGCTTTCCTCCTTTCTCCTCCTGATGCGAACGATCCCCGGTCGTCAGGCCGGGGATCGCTCGCGTCTAGCGGATCTCCGGCCCGGCCGTCCAGTCGTATCCGATCTCCGGATCGTCGTGGGGGATGCGCCCCTCATCGCTGGGGTCGTAGACGCTGGAGGTCACGTAGAGCAGGTGCGCCTCCGCGCTCAGCACCCGACAACCGTGCGCCACACCCGGGGGGATCTTCAGCACGATCGGTGGATAGTGATCGCCCATGAGCAGCTCCTGTAGCTGACGGTAAGTGGGGCTGTCCGGGCGCATGTCATACAGGGCCACCTTCAGGTTGCCGATGGGCACGTACCACCAGTCCGTCTGGCGCCAGTGGATGTGCCATGCCTTGACCACGCCGTGGTACATATGGCTGTGGCTGAGCTGCCCGAAGGATCCCTCTCCGAAGAACCCATCTGTCACCCGGATCAGCTCCCGGAAGAAGCCGCGCTCGTCCGGGTGCGTCACCAGTTCCTTGATCTCCACTCCGTGTAACTGCACCGACATGATCCCTCCTGAGTCCTTGAAGTTCCCATCACCGGCAGAAGCTGTGCACCACATCGATCAGCACCGGCAGTCCCCAGGCCAGCGCCTCGATGGGGAGACGCTCGTCGTGGCTGTGTGCCAGGCTGAAGAGGTCGAAGCCCGACGGGAAGCGAAGCGGGGTGAAGCCGTATGTGGTGATCCCCAGCCTGGCCAGGTGTTTGGCGTCCGTGCCGCCGGTCAGCAGGAAGGGGATCATCGTCCCCTCGGGGTCGTGCGCTTGCAGGACATGCCGGAGCGTCTCCCATAGGGGGGTGTCCCGAGGCATCTCCAGGGCTGGCACCTCCTTGACGACATCGATCTCCACGTCCGGGCCGACGAGCTGGCGCAGCTCCGCGACGAAGTCCTGTGCCGTTTGCCCGGGCAGCAAGCGGCCGTCCAGGGAGGCCTCCGCCTGGGAAGGGATCACGTTGATCTTGCTCCCCGCTGAGAGCATGGTCGGCGAGGCCGTGTTGTGCAGCACGGCCGCGAGCATGGCGCGCATGCCCTCATCCGGCAGCGCGGCCAGGGCCAGGTCGTGGGTGCTGGTTCGCAGGAGTTGGCGGAGGAGGAGCCCTCGTGAGCCGCCTACAACCTCCGCCATCCCCTCGATGAACGCGCGGGCCGTGGGAGTGACGTGCATGCCCAACTGGCCCGTCCTCAGTTTACAGATCGCCTCGGCCAGATGCACGATCGCGTTATCCCGGTGGGGCACGGAGCCGTGCCCGGGGCGCCCGTGCGCCCTCAGTCGCACCTGACAGGTCCCCTTTTCCGCCGTCTGGCACGGGTACACCCGATGACCATCCAGATCCAGGCTGAACCCGCCGAACTCCGTCAGCGCGTACTCCGCCCGGACCAGATCGGGATGGTGATCCACCAGCCAGCCGATGCCGAAGTGCCCGCCCGCCTCCTCGTCGGCGGTGGCGGCGAAGATCACATCCCGGCGCAGGGGCGCCTCCGATCGTGCCAGCGCCAGCATGACGGCGAGCTCCATGGCCACGGCGCCCTTCATGTCCACCGCGCCGCGGCCCCACACGCATCCCTCGGCGATATCCCCTCCGAAGGGCGGGTGTTGCCAGTGCTCCGGCTCGGCCGGTACCACGTCCGTGTGTCCCAGCAGCAGGAGAGGGGGGAGTTCGCCGTTGCCTGCGTAGCGGACGACCATGTTCCCCCGCCCGGGGGCGGATTCCAGCACGACGGGATCGTATCCTTCGCCACGCAAGACGTCGGCCAGGTATTCCGCGGCCAGGATCTCGTTCCCTGGCGGGTTCACCGTCTCCAACCGGATGAGCGCCTGCAGATGGCGCACCGTCTCTTCGATAAGCGGGGATGGGTCTTGTATAAGCATGCGAGGCTCCGTTGTGTGGATTGAGATCGGATGGGCTCAGAACGTCCACTGGGGGCGTTCCTGCTCGAGGCGGGTATCGTTCGGGCCGGCGGCCCATGGCCTCACGGTGTGTGGCATGATACCATGGCGTTATGTGCCGTGCAAAGGTTGACAGCGGCTCCAGGCCCACTATAATGGATGGTGCCACAAGACGTACCCTGGGGGACGGAATGGGCGTCTTGTATGGATGATCGTTCCCGGGGACGTCTTTCCCATCCGGTGGCCCAATGGCGTGGGGCTCTTCGCCGGATGATCTCCAAATCTCGATCGCAGGGCAAGGGGGCAAGCATGCATGGTGACCTGGTCGTGAGAGCGCGAGCGTTGCGGGTAGGCTATAATCCGATCGTAAGCCCTCAGGAGACCTCTGCCCTGCGCTACCTGACCTTCGGACGGCTGTGGCTGGACCGGGAGACGGACTATGAGGCCGAGAGCGGGGACCAGGAGGTGGCGTTGTGCCTCCTGGGCGGCAAGGCCACGATCACGGTGGAGGGGGGCGGGTTCCCCTCCGCTCAGTACGTGGATATCGGGGGGCGCCGTAGCGTGTTCGATGGCGACCCCACCTTCGTCTATGTGCCGCGGGGCGCCCGCTACTCGGTGAAAGCGGTGGCCGGTCCGCTGGATGTGGCCGTGCTCTCCGCTCCCTGCCACCGGGAGGGCCTGCCGGCGTTGATCACCCCCGCGCAGGCCGTTCGGCGCACCGTGGGCGCGGCGAACTGGCGCCGCACCGTCATCCTGGGGATCGACGGACGGTTCCCGGCTGAGCGCCTGCTGGTGGGGGAGGTCCTGGTCCCGCCGGGGAACTGGTCCAGCTACCCACCGCACAAGCACGACGTGGTGAACCCGCCGGCCGAGATGCCCATGGAGGAGATCTATTTCTTCCAGATCAGGCCGGAGCGGGGATTTGCCCTTCAGTGCATCTACAGCAACCCCGAAGCGCCCGACGCCGTGGATGTCGTGTATCGCCTGCGGCATGGGGATACGGTTTTGTTACCGGGCGGATACCATCCGGTGGCAGCGGCCCCCGGCTATCAGGTGTACTACCTGTGGTGCATGGCCGGTGATGAACGGGCGTTTGGCGCCTGGACCGATGATCCCGATCACGCCTGGGTGCGGAACGTGGAACCGATGTTGCCGTAAGAGGTGCGTCCCCGGGAGCGCGTTGTGCGTGCCTGGAGGGAATGGATTGTGAGGATGGCGAGCATAGGAGGAGACGCATGATGGATCGGCCCTGGGAATCGGTGTTGACGTTGAGCGTGGTGCATTTCATGGCCTTCCCGGAGTGCATGGGGGGGACGGGCCCCATCGCCGAGACGTTGACGAAGATCGCCCTGGATGACTTCTTCGGCGCGGCCGAGATCACGTGGATCAAGGATCCCCAGGAGCGGGCGCGCGTGCGGGAGATCGCGGAGCAGAGTCGCCTGGAGCTGGGGTACGGCGCGCAGCCGACCCTGCTCACCCAGCAGCTCAGCCTGAACGATCTGGACCCGGACGGCCGGCGTCGGGCGATCGACCAGGTGAAGGCGTGCATCGACGAGGCCGCCGAGCTGGGATGTCAGAGGGTGGCCTTCCTGGCCGGCCCTGATCCTGGCGATGCGGATCGTGAGCGAGCGTTGGACCTGTTGGCGGATTCCGTGACCGAGCTGTGTCGCTACGGGCGGGATAAGGGAGTCGCCCTGACGTTGGAGACCTTTGATCGGGATGTGGACAAGAAGTCGCTCGTCGGCCCCTCGGATCTGGCCGCTCGGTTCGCCGCACGCATCCGGGCGGACTTCCCCGATTTCGGCCTGATGTACGATCTGAGCCACATGCCGCTGCTGGGCGAGTCGGCAGTGGAGGCCTTGTCGGCGTTGAAGGAGTACCTGGTTCACATCCACGTGGGCAACTGCGTGAAGGTGCCCGGCCGGGAGGCGTACGGCGATCAGCACCCGCGCTTCGGCTTCCCGGGCGGGGAGAATGATGTCCCCGAACTGGCGGAGTTCCTGAAGGCGTTGTTCGAGGTCGGATTCCTCAGCCCGGATGGGTCTGGGGACAGGCCCTGGGTCGGCTTCGAGGTGAAGCCCGTGGCCGGGGAGTCTTCCGAGCTGATCCTGGCGAATACCAAGCGTGCCTGGCGACAGGCGTGGGCTCAGCTGCCCTGATTCCCCTGTGGGCCGGGCTTTTGCATCGCCGGGGATGCCACTGTGGGTGCGGCGCGCCGGCACGGCTCAACTTCATCGCTACAGGGTGCGCGGCCGCTCGGGGGGATCGTTCTCCGGATTGGAGCGACAGAGGGGGTATCTGATGCTCGAACGGGGAAAGCCATCATCGGGCCGGCACACGAGCGGAGGATATTCCCGGTTCATATATCAGAGCGAGAGGGAGTGATTATGCCACGACCACGAGTGCTCGACGCGGATCAGGCGCAGAAGGGATTGAAGCGGGGCATCGATATCATGGCCGATTTGGTCGGTGTAACCCTGGGGCCGCGAGGGGGAGTCGTCGTCAATGAGGTCTTCGGTCGGTCCGAGCCGGAGCTTCTCACGGATGGGGCGACGATCGTGCGGCGTATTATCCAGTTGCCCGAGCGGAGCACGGATGTGGGCGCGATGCTCCTGCGCCACATGGTATGGCACATGCGCCAGGAGATGGGGGACGGGAGCGTGACCACCGCGGTGTTGACCCAGGCCATCCTCCGTGAGGCCCATCGCTGCATCGCGGCCGGGGCGAATCCCATGGTGATCCGTCGTGGCCTGGAGCGGGCGCTCAGGGTCGCGGTGGAAGGGCTGCGGGAGATGGCAGTTCCTGTGGAGGGGGAGGAGAAGATCGCCGCGCTGGCCACGGCGGTGACGGGGGACCCCGATATGGGCCGGATGTTGGGTGAGATCTTCGATATCCTGGGGCCGGATGGCGCCCTGGTCGTCGAGGAGTATGCCAGCACTTATCTGGAGCGTGAGTACCTGGAGGGTGCTCGTTGGAAGGGGAATTATGATTCGCCTTATTTCATCAATGATACGCCTCACCGGCGATGCGTGTTGGAGAACCCTCGCATCCTGATCACCGATGCACGCATCTCCGAGCTGTCCGACATCCAACCCATCATGGAGCAGATGATCCGGTCCAAGGCCGGCCCGCTGGCCATCATCGCCTGGGGGGTATCCGGCGTGGCGTTGAGCGTGCTGGTGACCAACCATCAGCGCAAGGTGCTCCCGGCGGTGTCCGTGAAGTTCGGCCTGCTGGGCGACCATCGCCTGCGGGCGCTGGAGGACATGGCGATCATGACCGGCGCCCGGTTCATCACGGAGCAGGCGGGCATGCGGGTGGCCGATGCCACGTTGGACGACCTGGGCCGGGCCCGCCGGATCGAGGTGGGCGAGAAGGAGTTCACCATCATCGGCCCACAGGGGGACCCCACCGCGATTCGCCAGCGCCTGGCGCAGATCAAGGCGGAGCTGCAGCAGACCTCCGATCTGGACGAGCGAGAGAGGCTGCGAGAGCGGATCGGCTGGCTGTCCGGTGGGATCGGCATCCTCAAGATCGGGGCCTCATCCGCAAAGGAGCGGGAGATCAAGAAGGAACGTGCTCAGGAGGCGGCCAAGCTCATCGCCGCCGCCATGGAGGAGGGGGTCGTCCCCGGTGGCGGGGTGGCGTACCTGAACCTGATTCCGGCCGTGCGTTCCATTGAGGCGGAGGGTGACGAAGCGTTCGGCGTAGAGATCCTGGCGCGCGCTCTGCAGGCGCCCCTGGAGCGGTTGCTCCGTAACGCCGGGCTGTATCCGCCGGTCATCATCGACGAGATCCGGCGGCATGAGACGGGGCATGGCTATGACATCCTTACCGGCGAGATGAAGGATATGATGGAGGCCGGCATCATGGATGCGGTCAAAGTGCTGCGCACAGCGTTGGAGACGGCCGTCAGCGGCGCGACGATGGCTTTCACCACCGGCGCTCTGGTCCTGCATCGTGATCCTTCTCAGAGCATAGAACCATAAGTCGACGCCAGGAGATAGAGATGACGGAACGCAATGCAGACACTCGTTGGACAAAGGTGGGGCCTATCTATCCCGGCGGAACCGTAATGGCGCTGGCCGCTCACTGTGGCGAGGAAGGAGAGGTCTTCCTGGCAGCCACGCAGACGGGGATTTTCCGGTCCGAGGATGGAGGTCAGAGTTGGACGATGGCCAACGAGGGCCTGCCGTCGTTGCAGGTGAGCGCGCTGGCCTTTTCGCCTGACGGCACGGCCTTTGCCGGCGGACTCTCCGGTGGCATCGCGATCTCCACGGATCGAGGGCGTTCCTGGTATGCAACGCGCTCGGCCGGGCTGGATCAGCCGATCACGACGATCGCCCCATCCCCTCGATACGCGGAGGATGCCACATTGCTGGTGGGCACCGATGGGGGGGGCGTGTTGCGATCCAGCGATCGCGGCAATCATTGGTCGCCGGCGAATTTCCGCCTGATGGACCTCAACGTGTTGGCGGTGGCGTGTGCCCCCGTTTGGGATGCGCACGAGGAGGTCTTCGCCGCCACGGCGGAGGGGGTGTATCGCTCCACCAACGGTGGGCGGGCCTGGCGAGGCATGGGGGAGGGCCTGGAGGGAAAGGTGGTGCAGGCCCTGGCGATCAGCCCGGATTTCGCGGAGGATCGGACGCTGTTCGCGGGCACGGAGGCCGATGGCGTCTACCGTTCCACCGATGGTGGGCTGACGTGGGCGCCCAGCGGCACGGGCACCGAGGGCATGACCGTGAACTGCCTCTGGGTTTCCCCGAGCTTCTCTCGGGATCGATTGGTGTTGGCCGGGACCCTGGCGGGCATCCTGCGCTCCGCCGATGGCGGCGATACGTGGGAGCCCGTCTACCGGGCGGGCGATATGCCGCTTGCCCTGGCGGGCACTGACTCCTCCGTATGTGCGGGGACGGTGGAGCAGGGGATCCTGCGGTCGCAGGATGGCGGCCGGGGATGGCGGGTGTCCAACGAGGGCCTGGCGGCGCGCCCCTTCCTCCATGTGCTGACGGTGGCGAAGCATCCCGGCCTGGTGCTGGCCTTTGGGCCGCAGGACGGCATCGTGCAGAGCCGGGATGGCGGGGCGAGCTGGCAGCCTGTGCCCGGGTTGGCCGACTATCTGCCGTTGAACGCCATCGCCGCGGCGAACCAGGGCGCGGAGAAGCCGCCCGTCCTGCTCGTCAGCACCCAGGAGGGACATATCCTTCGCTCGACGGACGCCGGCGCGAGCTGGACATCGTGCGCGGTGGGTATCCCCGCCACCGTGCTGGTCTTCGATCGCGGCGGACAGCGGGCGTGGGCGGCCACGGGGGATGGATATCTGTTCTCCTCACGCAACGGGGGCGCGTGTTGGGAGGGGCTCCCCAGGGCGCCGTTCACCGGCGAGACGATCCTGGCCATGGCTCCTTCGCCCTACTTTGAGGAGGATCACACGTTGCTGGTCGGCTCGTTGGCGCAGGAGAACTCAGTCGCGCGTCTGTGGCGCTCGCTGGACGATGGCCGCTCATGGGAGATGGTGTACGAGACCAAGACCGAGGTCCCCTGGCTGGCGTTGGCGGTGCCGCCGGTGCGCGGCCGCCGCCCGTATGACCGGGCCATTCTGGGGGCTGGCCGGGTATGCATCGTGTCCACGGGGAAGCGCAAGGACACCTGGACCACCGTGCCCATCGGCGAGGAGTCAGCTTCCGTGTTGAGCTTGGTGGTGGATAGCCTGACCCGGACCGTGTATGCCGGCACGAGCCTGGGGTTGTATCGCTCGCAGGATACCGGTCGGACGTGGTATCCGGTGCCGGGGCCGCTGGAGGGGCAGGCGATCCTGGACGTGCATCTGGATGAGGAGGATCGGAGCCTGTTGTTGATGGTCCCCGGCGGCACGTTGTGGCGGTATCGGCTGAAGTGAGTTGCGGCGCGAGCCCTTCCGTTCACCCAACAGGGCGGCCTTTCATGGCCGCCCTGTTGGGTCTCCGGCGAGATCGTTAGCCCCGGCCTCGTGTTGCGCAGAGGGGCCGGTATGGAAACCGGCCCTCCTTCTTGGGGGTGGTTTTCGAGAGCTGCCCTGTTGGGTTCTCGGGCGGGATCGTTGGCTCCGGCCTTATGCTGCGTGGAGGGGGCCGGTGTGGAAACCGGCCCTCCTTGTTGGGGGGGGGCGATGGCTGCCCTGTTGTGTCTCAGGCGAGATCGTCGGCCCCGGCCTCATGCTGCGCAGAGGGGCCGGTATGGAAACCGGCCCTCCTTCTTGGGGGTGGCTTTCGAGAGCTGCCCTGTTGGGTTCTCGGGCGGGATCGTTGGCTCCGGCCTTATGCTGCGTGGAGGGGGCCGGTGTGGAAACCGGCCCTCCTT
>JAJRVX010000515.1:0-10174 GCA_024277095.1 Chloroflexota bacterium | reverse complement strand
GCGCATCTATCGGGACGCGCTGGGCCTGACGCTCGACCATGTGGAGACGATCCCCGAGCAGGATGTGAAGATCGCCTTCCTGCCCGCGGGGGACTCGGAGATCGAGCTGTTGGAGCCGATCCATCCCGATTCCGGCGTGGCGAAGTTCCTGGCGAAGCGCGGCGAGGGGATGCATCACATCTGCCTGGAGGTGGATGACATCGAGGCGGCGTTGGCGGCGCTGGAGGCCAGCGGTGTGGATCTCATCGATCGGACGCCGCGTCGCGGCGCCCATGGCCGCGTGGCGTTCATCCATCCGAAGGGAGCCCACGGGGTGCTGATCGAGCTGTTAGAGCGCACCTGATCCGATGGCACGGACCGCGGGTGGCACCCTCCTGCCCACGCACCGCTTCACGATGTCACGTTGCGTGCGGCGCGGTCGCGATCGTGTACGTCTTTCGAGGGTGCGTGATCGCAACCGCCATGATGTGGGAGCAGCCCCCAAAGCACCCCATTCGCATCAACATGAACAGCATGAGCGAGGCCCCCGCCTGTCGCTTTTTCCTTCCACGGGCGGTCGCACCTGAAAGGGGAGGGGCGGAGGGGAAGCCCCTCCGCAGAAAAACTCTTTCTCTCGCCTTTTCCCTGCCTGGTTGGGGCTTTGGCCGGGGGCTCCGGCCCCATGGGGCAGGTGAGGGGCTGAAAATAGAGTGGCTCGGAGGGGCGGCAGCCCCTCCGAGCCACCCCAGAGATGCGGGGCCACGCTTCCATAATCGCTTAACTTGATACCAATGGGGCAGCCCCCAAAGCGTCCCGCCGTGTTTCCACCTGAGAGAGGTACGCTGCCGAGTGGGGAATGCTTACTAACAAATACAATCGGAAGTGAGGGATATCATGACTCGCTCTCGACTGATCGTGATCGCGTTCTTTCTGGCCTGGGCGCTCCTGCTGGCGGGGCTTCCGATGGCGGGGGCAGCCACTGGCTCCGACGGGGTCCCCTACATCGTGCATCCGGGCGATACGCTCTATCGGATCGCCCGGACGCATGGGGTCACCGTGCGGGAGTTGGTCTCCGCCAATCGCATTCCCAATCCCAACCGAATCTATGTGGGGCAGATGTTGCGTATCCCCAACGCGTCACCGGCGATCGTCCTGACACAGCCGGCTTCGGATGCCCGTGTGTCTCCGCCCATCCTGGTGAGCGGACGCGCCAACACCTTTGAGGGAAAGGTGTATATCCGCGTGCTGGATCGATATTTCCGGCCTGTGGGTACGGCGACGGCCCTCGCCGCCATGGGAGAGTACAAGCCGTTCCAGGTAGAGGTATCCTATTCGGTTCCCTACTCCCAGTGGGGATACATCGATGTGTATTGGGTCAGCCCCAGGGATGGGAGCGAACGGGACAAGGTGACCGTTCGGGTTTACCTGAACAAGACCGCGGTGACGCCCACAACCACACCTGTCCCATCTCCCAGTCCGACACCCTCAGCCACCCCCGGCCCCGTCACGGCCATCACCTATCACGTACATCCCGGGGATACGCTGTATCGCATCGCGAAGGGGCACGACGTATCCGTGTCGGATATCGTGCGGGAGAACGGGATCCGTAATCCCAACCTGATCTTCATCGGCCAGACGCTGAAGATCTCCGGCGAACATCCGGGCGTCCTGTTAACCGCCCCGACCACGGGACAGGAGGTGAGCAGCCCCATCACGGTAACCGGCCGATCTGATACGTTTGAGGGCAATGTCGTCGTGGATATATTGGATTATCGGTTCCGGCGTGTTGGCACGGCGACGACGATGGGTGGTTCGTTCGGATCCTATGCTCCCTTTACGGCGACCGTATCCTATAGTGGCATCTCCTGGCCCCAGTGGGGATACGTGGAGGCTTATTGGCGGAGCCCCGAAGATGGATCGAAGCTGGATGCGGTGACCGCACGTGTGCGTCTCAACCCGGCCGAGGGCGCTCCGTCGGAGGCCCGCTATCATCGAGTGCGCTGGGGGGAGACGTTATACGGCATCGCCCGTCGGTATGGGGTTACGGTTCGGCAGATCGCGGAGGCAAACGGCATCCGCAACATACACCGGATCTATGCAGGACAGCGACTGGTCATCCCATGACGTTGATTTTAGGCATTGAGACCTCTTGTGACGAGACGGCGGCGGCCGTGCTGGCGGATGGTCGCCGCCTCCTATCGAACGTGGTCGCCTCTCAGATCGATTTGCATCGTCGGTATGGAGGGGTCTTCCCCGAGGTGGCCTCGCGTCAGCATGTGCTCGCCATCCGCCCGGTGATCGAGCAGGCGTTGGCGGAGGCTCGAGTGGCCTGGGACGATCTTACGGCCGTGGCGGTGACGTATGGCCCTGGGCTTGCGGGCTCCCTGTTGGTGGGGGTCAATGTGGCCAAGGGGGTTGCCTGGGGGCGCGGCCTGCCGTTGATCGCCGTCAACCATCTGGAGGGGCATATCTACTCCAGCTGGCTGGACCCCGTGCGACCGGGCGAGTCGCCTTACCAGGGGCCGCGGCTGAGCGAGGACGACTTCCCTATCCTGGTGCTGGTGGTGTCCGGCGGCCATACGGAGCTGCTGGTCATGGAGGGACATGGGCGATATCGGCGGCTGGGGGGTACCCTGGACGACGCGGCCGGGGAGGCGTTCGACAAGGTGGCTCGTCTGTTGGGACTGCCGTATCCGGGCGGGCCGGCCATCCAGCGGGCTGCCGTGGAGGGGGATCCCGAACGGTTTTCCCTGCCACGGGCGTTGCTCGATGCGCCGGATCACCGATATGATTTCTCCTTTAGCGGGCTGAAGACGGCGGTCCTGCGCCTGGTGCGTGAGCTGGGGGATCCGGTGCCGGTCGCCGATGTGGCGGCCAGCTTCCAGGCGGCCGTGGTGGATGTGTTGGTTTCGAAGACGATCCGGGCGGCGGAGGATTGTGGAGCCCGCCATGTGTGCGTGTGTGGCGGGGTGGCCGCCAACCGCGCGTTGCGCGATGAGCTGGCGAGGCGGATGACGCTGCCGTACTCCATCCCTCCCATCTGGCTGTGCACCGACAACGCGGCCATGATCGCCTGCGCCGGTCACTATCGCTTCCTGGCCGGGGAACGGGCGGGCTGGGATGTGGACGTGGTGGCCTCCGCCCGCCTGGCCTGATGGCGGGCCCTGCCGGCGCCATCGCGGGCCTGTCCGTTGGGTGCCTGGTAGAGGAGAAGCCGGGTGGGACTTCAACAGCAGGTCGAGATCCCATGCCTGGCCTGCTGTTCGGGTGCCTACATGGGGATCTGGGAGTGCCTGTCCCGGGCAGAGGCGATTCATGAATCGCCTCTGCCCGTTTTTGGCGAAGGAGGGCCCTCCATACCACTCCGGTTAAGGTTTGGGCCGCCCGGGGATGCCCTCAGAAGGCTTTCCACACCTTGGCCAGGCTCTCCCCGTACACGCTCAGCTCCCACTCGCAGAAATATCCAAAGGGTGTGATCCACACCTGATAGCCGGTAGCGCGTAACCGGTCGGCCAGCTCTTCCAGGAAGGCCTGGGCGAACTCGGGCGAGGCGTTGGCGTCCGCCAGGTGGGTGAAGCTGTGTAGGACCACGTTCCGAAGGCCGCGCTTGTTGGCCAGCCACTTCACATTCTTGAGCGCGCGTCGAAAGACCCGGGCCCGGTCGCCCTCGTCGGCCGGCTCGGCATGCAGGAAGATCACGGCCGCGTCGTGGACCTCCACCTCCTGGTCTTGGTCGGGCACCTCTGGCAGCGTCTTGGAGAACGGCTTCCACCAGAAGCGGCGCGCCTGAAACATGAGCAACTTCATCGTGGACCTCCCATGGTCGTGGTGCCTGGGGATCGACGGCGGCTCAGCGCCAGACCGATCGGAAGACGCGCAGCCAGTTGCCCCCGAGAACCTTCTCCACATCCTCAGTGGTGCAGCCACGTGCCAGCAGTCCCTCCCCGATCTTGTGGACGTCCTGGACGGAGGTGAGCCCGTGGGGGAGCGGCGCCGTGAACCCGTCGAGGTCGGATCCGAGCGCGACGTGGTCCGGTCCCATCACCTGGATCATGTGCATGATATGATCCAGAAACTGTTCCAGCGTCGCCTCCTCGGGATCTTCGTTGATGAAGTGGGGCACGAAAGTGGCGCCCACGACGCCCCCCGTCTCCGCGATGCGCTGAAGCTGCCCGTCCGTCAGGTTTCGAGGGTGATCACACAGCGCCCGGGCGTTGGCGTGGGAGGCGATGACCGGCTGGGCGCTTATCTCAAGCACGTCACGTACGCCGGGAGGGGCCAGATGGGCCACGTCGACCACGATCCCCAGCTCGTGGCAGGTCTCCACCACCCGCACGCCGAAGGGGGTGAGCCCGCCGTTCGTCCGCTGGGCGTCCAGGCCGTCGGCGGCCGCGTTGCGGCGGTTCCAGGTCAGCCCTAGCATGCGCAATCCGAGCCGGTGGAAGATGTGCAACAGCTCCAGGGAGCTGTCCAGGGGCTCGGCTCCCTCCATGCTCACGATCGCGGCCACGCGGCCGTCGGTGTAGGCGGCCTCGATCTCCGCGGCCGACCGGGCCAGCGTCAGGCGTCCATCGGAGTGGTCGATGGCCGTGTAGAGGTGATCCAGCAGGCGCAGGGCGTATGCGGTGGGCGCGAGAGCGGCGTATGGGTCGGGCACGAAAAGGGCGAAGACCTGGGCGGTGATGCCCGCCTCTTGCAGCCGCGGGAGATCGATGTGCCCCTGGTCGGAGCGCTCGAGCAGGGAGCGATCGCCCTTGGCGACCGCGAGCAACGTGTCGCAGTGAGCGTCTATGATCAAGGTGGGTGGATAAGGGGTTGTGATGTCCATGGGCTATTCCTCACGTTGCTTGGCCTGGATACGGGCGAGATAGCGCCATAGCGCTCGTTTCCGCGCCTGTTCCCAGCGCGGCGTGTGGGGGATCTTCTCACGCAAGGTGATGATCTGATGTAACATCGACGTGATGGGCGGTTCGGGCTGCCCGGAAGGGGGTGACTCTGGAGGGCCGGAGGGCTCATCCCTTGATGGAACGTCCGGCGGCGCGTCGGGGATGCCCAGCTTCCTCATCTCCTGGTCGGGGTCGATGCGCGGCCAGTGGCGTGAGCGGATGGGCTCCTCTCGGTTGTGCGCGTCGATCCAGCGGTTCAGGGCTTCGACCTCCGCCAGGAAGTGAGATCGGGCGCGCTGCCACAGGGTGATCAAACGTCGCCGATCCACCTGTGCGTCCCGGCGGTCGGCCAGCGCCGCGTAGCGATCGCGATACCATCTCCAGCTATGGCGGAGGCCCTCCCGTAGGGCCTCCAACTGCTGTTCGATCTGTTCCCAGCTCTCAGGAGGCGATGTGTGCTCTGGGTCTGGCGGCATAGAGATATGACATCCCGATTATGATGTGCAAGATGGGGGCATTATACCAGCCTCCCCCTGCGCGGGCAACGCTTTGGGACCGCTGGGGCAGGGCTTTTTCAAAGTCGGTGCTGGAAATCGGGATGGTAAGAACTCCCCCGTTCCTCCTCTCAGAGCGTGTCTGGAGATTTACCGGCAAGGCGTCTGAAGGTCTCCCTCAACGACCAGCTCCGCAGGGGGAGATGTGGAGGGGACCTCCCCTCCATGGAAATCCCACTTTTCCGGCTGCACCCGTCTTTCCCGGCCCTTTCCGCAGGGGGCTGGGCCGAGGCCGGGCAGGTCGAAGGCGGGAGAAGGACTTTTCCCGGAGGAACTCCACATAGTAGAAGCAACGGCATTTCTCCTCAGAGGCGGATCGGTTCGGATCCACACGTCTGTGGTATAATGACCCCACAGGACGGGACCTTGTCGTATCTGTAGGTGTGCGATGATCGATTGGGGTATGGTGGGCCGAGGGGCGTTGTGGATCGCCGGATTGGCCCTCGCGCTGGCCAGCTTCAGCTATATCGATTGGTGGCGATACCAGCGAAAGTGGCGCCTTCGGTTTGCCCTGAGCACTCCTCGCTTTCAGGCGCCGTTCTCTGCGGCTATGGTGCTCTTCTGTGTGGGGCTGGCCTTGTCCAGCCGGCGTTGGTGGGAGATCGGGGCGTGGGGCGTGTTGGCCGCATCGTTCGCCTGGCAGACCTGGTTCTATGGGCGCTCCGGGTTCCGGCATGGCTGGGATACGCCCCCTCCATCCGATCGTGAGCCGGAGTGAGCCCTCCGCTGCAACAGATCCTGCGTGAAGGATAAGAAATGCGATTCCGATCGAACTCGTTGCTTTGGGGACTGGCGCTCTTGTTGGGCGGCATCCTAATCCTGCTGTTCAACTTCGGCACCTTTGATGCCCTGCGCCCGGGGCTGGAGTACGTGACGGCCGGCGTGGCCATCCTCTCCGGCTTCGGTTTTCTGATCTACTACGCGTACGACCGAACGCAATGGTGGCCGGTGTTGCCCGGGTTCACCCTCATCGGCGTGGGTGTCGTGATCTACCTGGGCACGCGAGGGATAGCCCGCGGGGAGACGCTGGTCAGCCTGCTCTTGCTGGCCATCGCGCTCGCCTTTGCCCTGGTGTACATCGCCAACCGGCGAGATTGGTGGACGATCATCCCCGGCGGCATCCTGCTGGTCGTCGGCCTGGTGATCCTCCTGAGCTCCCGGCTACAGGCCACCCAGCAGGGCACGTTGCTCTTCGTGGGCTTTGGGATCGTCTTCTTCCTGGTCTATGTGCTGGGGCCGCGCAAGCGGGAGGTCTGGTGGGCCCTGATCCCGGGGACGGCGCTGGTGGTCTCCGGACTGTTCATCTATGTGCTGACCCTGGGGCAGGAGCAGTTTTGGGCCAAGGCGTGGCCGTTGCTCCCCATCCTCGGCGGCCTGTTCTTGATCGTGCGGGCGATCCTGCGGGCGCGTCCCCAGCCGGCGGGCACCCCTGAGCCGTCCCAGCCCGCGGGCACCCCTGAGCCGTCCCAGCCCGCGGAGGCCGATGCGGAGGTCGCCGAGGAGCCGAAGACGGCCGTGATCGAGCTGGAGGGGTCGGAAGAGGAAGGGGAGGCAGAATCGGCGGCACCGGAGGAGTCTGCACCGTGAAGCTGGTCCTCTCCCTGGTTCAGATGAACTGCCGGGATGGCATGGTTGAGGCCAACCTGGCGCACGCGACGGAGGCGGTGCGTGAGGCGGCCGGGCGGGGGTCGGATATCGTCCTGCTGCCCGAGCTCTGGGCCAGCGGTTACGACCTGGAGCACGCCGCTCAGCATGCGGCCCCTTTGGGGGAGGGCGCCTTCGCCCGGTCTGCGGAGCTGGCCTCCCGGTTTCGAGTCTGGCTGGCAGGTTCCTTGCTGGAGCGCGGCCAGGATGGCTCCTATTACAACACGGCCGCGATCTGGGACTCGTCCGGGGCGTTGCGCGGCGTATATCGCAAGATCCACCTGTTTCGCCCCATGTCTGAGGACAAGTATCTGGCCGCCGGCGATCGGATGTCCCTCGTCGAGTCCCCCTGGGGTCCCCTCGCGATAGCCATATGCTATGAGCTGCGTTTCCCCGAGATGTTCCGCCAATACGCTGTGGCCGGCGCCGGGCTGACTTTGGTCCCCGCCCAATGGCCGCGCGTTCGCGTCTCCCACTGGCAGATCCTGCTGCGCGCTCGCGCGATCGAGGATCAGATGTTCATCGCCGGGTGCAATCGGGTTGGCGCACAGGGCGAGGCCCTCTTCGGCGGCCGGTCGGCGGTGATCGGCCCCTGGGGGGAGGTGTTGACCGAGGGAGGCGAGGAAGAGGAGGTCTTGACGGCCGAGGTGGACCTGGATCAGGTGGAGCGGGCGCGCCGCAAGCTCCCGATCCTTCTCGACCGGCGGCCGGAGCTATATGGCCCCCTCGCGTGAGCCTGTGGGCTCCTTGATACGGCATAAAAAATCCCCGGCCTGGCTGCCAGGCCGGGGATTCTGGATCAAGAGCGCTGGTGAGACCGTCCGGAGCGCATCTACGGGACGAGAGGGCACACGTCGGCGGCCGTGAAGGTGGGGTTGGCGTACCCGTAATCGGCCAGGATCTCGTATGCCTCCGGGTGCGGCGTGGGGCCTGTGACGAAGGCGTTCACCGCCGCGCACGCGGCCGCCATGTCCTGCGTTGGCTGGTAGCTGGACCACCAGATATCGGCGATCTGCGCGTATACGGAGTCCGGGTACTCCGTTTGTAGGAGGTTGACGGTCGCCTCGGCGTTGTCCAAATCGCCCTGGTACCCGTAGGCCATGGCCAAGCGGAAGGCCGAGAAGCTTCGCAGCTCCTCCAGCTCGTTGGGGCGCACCCAGCACGCGATGAGCGTTGGGTCCTCCAGCGCCTTGCGGTACAGGTTGATGGCCTGAGCGAAGTTGTCCGATCGGCCGTTGAGGAATGCCTGGTTGGCGTCCAGCACCGTGTGGTAGAGGCAATCGGACGGATCATAGACCTTTTCGATCTGGACGTACGGGGCGCCATCGATGGAGGCCCATGTCTCGGTCCAGGCTCGCTGGGGCCCGGCCCCCACGGACCCGATCACGCCGCCGTGGACGACGATCTCCTTGCCGGAGCCCTCATCGGTCACGTCCTCCAGCCGTACCTCGGGGTACGCCATGGTCAGGGTCCCGTCCATCCAGTTCTGGAACTCCGCATCGACCCAGGACATCACGTAGACGGATCCGAAGCACGTATGGGCGCCGCAGGTCGTCTCCGTCCATACGATGTCCATGTTCCCATCCTCGTTGATGTCGGCCACGTCCAGGATCTTCACCTGACCGGCGGCGTTGGCTCGAAAGGCCACGGACCATCCGGCCGAGCGCAGCACGAGCAGATCTCCGGGAGGAGCGGTCATATCCGAGTTGGGCGTCGTCAGGGCGACGATGATCTCCTTCACCCCGTCCCCGGTGAGGTCCACCGCCCGTACCTGGTCTTTCCCTTTGGCGATGGCGCCGCATGTGGAGAGCCAGTCGCCCAGGGCCTGGGCATCGCCGTTCGCGTTGGCCAGGAACGCGACGATGGCCGCGTCATAGCCGGCGAGATCGGCCGGGCACGTGGTGGGAGGAGGCGTGGGAGTCGGGGTCTCCTCCGCATGTGCTGCTCCGCCGGTGGGGATCCAGATGCGTTCGCCGCGATAGAGCCAGTAGAACCGGTGGATCGCTTGCGGGTTGGCCTGCTGTAGACGGCGCACGCTGATGCCCGTACGCTGCGAGATCGACGTCCACGAGTCGCCCCTTTGCACCGTGTACCAATATCCGGATTCCCCGCCCGGCCGGGGGATCCAGATGCGCTCGCCGCGATAGAGCCAGTGGAACCGGTGGATCGCTTGTGGGTTGGCCCGTTGGAGTTCGGCCACGCTGACGCCGGTGCGCGCAGCGATGGAGGTCCACGTGTCGCCTCGCCGGACGGTATACCAATACCCGTTCCCTTCCTGTGCGGAGGCGAGGGAGACGCTGAGGAGCAGGATCAACAACACCAGGGCGCCCATCGTCCCCCAGTGATGATGTCGGATCATGGCTCGTTTGATGAATCCCATGGCGATGCCCTCCTTACGAATCGCGAGGACGGTCTCGATGCTCCGTATCCAGAGGAGACCAGAGAGATGTGAGTACGGCCTGCTGCATTATACACCAGATCGCATTGACGCTCAATAGTCAGCGTGGTAGGATAGTGTATCCGGGGGATGGCAAATCTTGTGAGAGGGCCTGCCCCGTGATCGGGTGCGTCTGGGAGTATGTCTGAAAAACGCTGTTGCTTCTGCTGGGAGGAGGCCCGGAGGGGCTCCGCCCCTCCGGAAAAAGCTCTTCTTTTGCCCTCGACCTGCTGGCCTCGGCCTGGGTTCCGCGGAAAGGGCCGAGAAAGGCAAGTACAGGCCGGAAAGGTGGGATTTCCGTGGAGGGGAGGATCCCTCCACACCTCCCTCTGCGGAGCTGGTCGTTGAGGGAGCCTCCTCAGAACATCTTGCCGGTAAACTTTCAGACACGCTCTGAGCCGGCCGGGATCGCCGCCGGGGGTGGAGCGGGATGGGGATAGCGTAAGCCTGTTCCTCCTTGACTCCTGGGGCGAGCGCCCTTTCTCCAGCTTGCGGTTCAATGTGGCGTTGTCAGGGTGAAGCATCTCTCTGGGGGAAGCTCGGAATATGGAATCCATGGGACGTCCATCGCTTTCGCTGCCGCTTACGCAGGTGCTCTTCACCGTCCTGGACGTGGAGACCACCGGATTGGATGTCAGCCTTGGGCATCGTCTGTGTGAGATCGCCCTCGTGCG
>JAJRVX010000514.1:0-6175 GCA_024277095.1 Chloroflexota bacterium | reverse complement strand
GGATGTTTTGGCGGAGGGAGGTCCCTCCGCGCCTCCCCTGTGGGCTTGCGATGGGCCTCGTGGAATTTCCACCCTTTTGGATACACTACCGAATGACGGGGCTTCTTGTGAGTGCAACCCTGGCGTGTTATACTTCGGCGCGTGTGCTCGGACCGGGCGCTCGCCGATGAGCCCTGATGGTGGGCTCCTGGAACGGGCTCGCATTCATGTCGCATCGCACGTGAGGGGGAAATGTCCGGCGTGAAGTTCGCTTTCATCGGCGGCGGCAGTTTGCAATGGGCCCCGAAGTTGCTGACCGACATCGCGTTGACCCCCGGCCTGGAAGATAGCCGGGTGGACCTGTACGACATCCACGCGGAACTGGCGGAGATGATGCAGCGGTTGGGGCGGCGCATCGCGGAGGAGGCCGGGACCGGCATGCAGGTGCGGGTTGCGGATGAGCGCAAGGCCGCCCTGGAGGGGGCGGACTTCGTGATCTTCTGCATCGCCCAGGGCGGCCTGGAGGCTATGCGCCATGACATCGAGATCCCCTGGCGATATGGGATCGCCCAGCCCGTCGGGGACACGGTGGGCCCGGGAGGCATCTCCCGCGCGCTGCGCCACATCCCGGTCGTCGTGGAGATCGCCCGGGAGATGGAGTCGCTCTGTCCGGAGGCGTGGTTGCTCAACCTGACCAACCCGATGACCACCATCTGTCGCGCGGTGACCAAAGTCACGTCGATTCGGACCATCGGCCTGTGTCACGAGATGCACGGCGTCAAGCGGCATCTGAGCGGCATCCTGGGGGTGCCATACGAGGCCATCCGGGTGCGTGCGGCGGGGGTGAACCACCTGCCGTGGATCCTTCAGATGAGCATCGACGGCCGGGATGGCTTCGAGCTGTTGCGGGAGTGGATCGCGAAGAATGGGGTGTTCCGCTTCGCCAGCGAAGGGCTGGATGGCACCTATGCGTCCGTGTTCCGGGATCGCTTGGCCGTCAAGCTCTCCCTTTTCCAAGTGTATGGCGCTCTGGGAGCGGCCGGCGACCGCCATCTGGTGGAGTTCTTCCCGCATTTCCTCACGGAGGCCAATGGCTGGGGGCGCCGCTTCGGCGTCGAGCTGACCACTGTCGAGCACCGGGAGCGGGGGCGTGATCGGGCCTATCAGCGCATCCGGGAGCTCGTGTCCTCGGGTGAGCTGCCGCCGCTGGAGCGCTCCGCCGAGCAGCTGGCGCCTGTGGCCGCTGCGCTTTCGGGCGGGCCGGAGGGTCGGTTCATCATCAACATCCCCAACGAGGGGCAGATCCCCGAGCTGCCGCTGGATGTGACGGTGGAGACGTACGCCTGGGTGAGCGAGCGGGGTGTGGAGCCCCTCACCGCCGGCCCGATCCCGCCCGCGATCGTGCAGATCCTGCGCCGGGTCAGCGGCGAGCAGGAGCTGATCGTGGAGGCCGCCCTGCGCGGGGATCGCCAACTGGCGCTCCAGGCCATGCTGGCGGACGCGCTGGTCAGGGATTGGACGATCGCGGAGCCGATGTTGAACGACCTCCTGGCGGCCAATGCCGCTTATCTGCCGCAATTTCAGGTCTAGCAGGGGCGAAGGTCTGTTGTGTTTGTGTCGAGGAAGCGGGTTGTAAGCGTGTGCGCTGTATCCATGTAGCGGGGGGAGGTTCCATGGAGTCGAGAGAGTCCTCTATTCGACGTGTCGCCTTCATCGGAAATTATCTGCCGCGCCAGTGCGGCATCGCCACGTTCACTACGGATTTGTGCGAATCCATCGCGGCCCGATATCCGGAGACGACGTGCTTCGCCGTCCCGGTGAACGATACGGAGGAAGGATACGATTATCCGCCCCGGGTGCGGTTTGAGTTGCAGGAAAATGACTTGACGTCCTACCGGCGCGCCGCGGATTTCCTGAACATCAACAACGTGGATCTGGTCTGTTTGCAGCATGAGTATGGGATCTTCGGAGGCCCCGCCGGGAGCCATATCCTGGCGTTGCTGCGAGAGCTGCGGATGCCGGTGGTGACCACCCTGCACACGATCCTGCGCGAGCCGGATCGCAACCAGCGCAGGGTGTTGGAGGAGATCGCTCGCCTATCCGATCGACTGGTCGTGATGAGCGAGCGCAGCCGGGAGTTCCTGCAGGCGATCTACGGCGTGCCGGAGGAGAAGATCGACCTGATCCCTCACGGGATCCCGGACGTTCCCTTCGTCGACCCCAACTTTTACAAGGATCAGTTTGGCGTGGAGGGGCAACTGGTCCTATTGACCTTTGGGCTTCTGTCGCCGAATAAAGGGATCGAGAACGTGATCAAGGCGTTGCCCGCCATTCTGACCCGGTACCCGAACGTCGTGTACATCGTCCTGGGGGCTACGCATCCCCACGTGAGGCGACGGGAAGGGGAGACCTATCGGCTGGCGCTGCAGCGGCTGGCGAGGGCCCTGGGGGTGGGGAAGAACGTCATCTTCCACAACCGCTTCGTCAGCCTGGAGGAACTGATCGAGTTCATCGGTGCCGCCGATATCTACATCACCCCCTACCTGAATCGGGAGCAGATCGTCTCCGGGACGTTGGCCTACACGGTCGGGGCGGGCAAGGCGGTGATCTCAACGCCGTACTGGTATGCGGAGGAGTTGCTGGCCGACGGGCGTGGCCTGCTCGTCCCCTTCGATGATTCGGAGGCCATCGCGGAGCAGGTGCTCTATCTCCTGGATAACGAGGCCGAGCGTCATGCCATGCGCAAGCGGGCTTATCTCTTCGGCCGGGAGATGATCTGGCCCACGGTGGCGCAGCGTTACATGGAGAGCTTTGAGCGCGTGCGAGAGGAGCGCGCTCATGCGCCGCGTCCCGCCTTCATGCCCAGGACGCTGGATAAGCTCCCCAGCGAGCTGCCCATCCTCAAGCTGGATCACCTGCGTCGCCTGACCGATGATACGGGGATCTTGCAGCACGCGACCTTCGTGGTGCCCAACTATCATGAGGGGTACACCACCGACGACAATGCCCGGGCGCTCATGGTGGTTGCTTTGTTAGAGGAGCTGGGGGAGAGCGCGTTCACGGACACGCGGGGGTTGGCCTCTCGTTATCTGGCCTTCCTCTGGTACGCGTTCAACCCGGAGAACGGCCGGTTTCGCAACTTCCTCAGCTACGACCGGCGCTGGCTGGAGGAGGTGGGATCCGAGGACAGCCATGGCCGGGCGCTGTGGGGCCTGGGCACGGTGCTCCGACGGTCGCGCCGCGAGGGGGTGAAAGCCCTGACCGGCCGGCTGTTCAACGTCGCCCTGCCGGCCGTGCTGACGTTCCAAAGCCCGCGCTCCTGGGCCTTCGCCCTCATCGGCATCCATGAGTACTTGAAGGAGTTCGCCGGCGATCGGGCGGCCCTGACCGCCCGGGAGGAACTGTCCGGGCGACTCCTGGAACTCTATCAGGCGAACAGCTCGGAGGAATGGCCCTGGTTTGAGGACACGTTGACTTACTGCAATGCCAAGCTCCCCCATGCTCTGCTCCTGAGCGGCCGTGAGATGGGGCGGGAGGACATGCTCAATGTGGGGCTCAAGACGCTCTCCTGGCTGGTGGAGATTCAGAAGGCCGAGGAGGGGCATTTCGTGCCCATCGGCAACGCGGGGTTCTACCCCCGGGAGGGCGAACGGGCTCGCTTCGATCAGCAGCCGATCGAGGCCCATGCGACGGTGTCCGCCTGCCTGGCCGCGTACCGCATCACCGGCGATGAGAAGTGGCAGCATGAGGCCCTGTGCGCCTTCGAGTGGTTCCTGGGGCGTAACGATCTGGGGCTGCCGCTTTATGATCCCACTACGGGAGGGTGTCGGGACGGGCTGCAGCCCGATCGCCTGAATCAGAACCAGGGGGCGGAGTCCACACTGGCATTCCTCCTCTCCCTGCTGGAGATGCGGCTGGCAGAGCATATCATCGGCAACGGTTCATAACCGAGGAAGAGAACAGCATCAGGAGGCAGGTTGGAGAGCCACGATGAGCGAGAATCGACATTATGAGACGCTCTTCCACCGACACCCGCGCAATCCGATCCTGACGGCGGCGGATTGGCCCTATCCGGTGAACAGCGTCTTCAACCCCGGTGCCATCCGGCTTCCGGACGGTACGACCTTGCTGCTCTGCCGGGTAGAAGACCGGCGTGGGCATTCGCATCTCTGCGTGGCGCGTTCGGCCAACGGCGTGGATGGCTGGGAGATCGATCCAGTGCCCACGCTGGTGCCCGACCTGGAGAACCACCCCGAGGAGCTGTGGGGCATCGAGGATCCACGCATCACCTACGTGCCGGAGCTGGGGAAGTATGTGATCACGTACACGGCGTACTCGCGCGGTGGCCCCGGGGTCGCGCTGGCGTTGACCGAGGACTTCCAGCACTTCGAGCGCTTCGGTATGGTGATGCCCCCGGAGGACAAGGACGCGGCGTTGTTGCCCAGGCGTATCGGCGGCCATTGGGCGCTGATTCACAGGCCCATGAGCTCCCTGGGCGCCCATATATGGATCTCCTACTCGCCGGATCTTCGTCACTGGGGAAGCCACAAGCTGATGCTGCGGGCGCGACGCGGCGGCTGGTGGGATGCCAATAAGATCGGCCTTTCGCCGCCCCCGATCGAGACCCCGCGCGGGTGGCTGGTCATCTACCATGGCGTGCGCCAGACCGCGTCCGGGAGCCTCTATCGGCTGGGGCTGGCCCTGTTCGATCTGGAGACCCCGGAGCGCTGTCTCCTGCGGGGCCATTCGTGGATCTTCGGCCCCGAGGAGCCCTACGAGCGGTTCGGGGATGTGAACAACGTGGTCTTCCCTTGCGGCTATACCATCGCCCCGGATGGCGATACCATCTACCTCTACTACGGCGGCGCCGATACGTGCATCGCGCTGGCCACCGGCAGCATCCGGGCCCTGTTGGATTGGCTGGATCGGAACGGTGAGCCGGTGCCCACGACTTGGCCGTTTGGGAAGTAAGATGGGGGAGGGCGATGAAGAACCCGCATCCGGAACGGCCATTGGTCTTCGCCCATCGGGGCGCGAAGGCCGTCGCGCCGGAGAACACCATCCCTGCCTTTTTGAAGGCCGCCGAGATGGGCGCCGATGGGGTGGAGCTGGATGTCCAGTTCTCATCGGACGGGGCGCTGGTGGTCATCCACAACATGACGCTAGATGAGACCACGGATGGCCACGGCCGGGTGACGTCTCACACGTTGGAGGAGCTGAAGCGTCTGGACGCCGGGAGCTGGTTCGCCCCGGAGTTCGCCGGCACGCGCCTTTGCACCCTGGAGGAGGCGTTGAATGCCATCGGCGATCGGTTGCTGGTCAACATCGAGATGAAGTCCTTTTCCATGGGGAACGACGGCATGGCGGAAGAGGTCGCCCGGATCATCCAGCAGCGCGATCTGTACGATCAGGTGCTGGTCTCCTCGTTCAACCCGTTCACGTTGCGGCGGCTGAAGAAGGTGGACCCGCGAATCGAGACCGGGCTGCTGTACGCGCCGGGGCTGCCGGTCTATCTCAGCCGGGCGTGGCTGCGGCCCTGGGCCCGGCCGGATGCGCTCCATCCCGAGTACGTGATGGTGGATGAGGCGTACATGCAGTGGGCGCGCCGCAAGGGGTATCCGGTGAACGTGTGGACGGTCAACGAGCCGGACGACATGCGGCGTATGATCGATCTGGGCGTGAATATCATCATCACCGACTATCCCGATCGCCTGTTGGAGCTGCTGGCATAGCCGGAGGCGTCGGGCGGTCGATGTGGGGGCCTCGTGTGGAGAGCCCCGGATGCTTCAAGCATCCGGGGCTTGCTGCTCTGTGCTCATATTGAGATGTGGCAAGGACGAGGCATGCCTTGGGGAGGACCTTTCACGGCTTTGCCTAGATCTTGTGCGTGAGGACGAAGTCCAGCAGGTCGTCCAGGCGGGCGGTGGCCAGACAGCACACCTTATCAGCCGCCCCGTAGTAGATGTACAGGACGCCGTCCTTCAGCACGGCCCCCTGTGGGAACACGACGTTGTTGACGTCCCCCACGCGCTCGAACTCGGCCTTGGGTTCCAGGATGGGATGGGGCGAACGGGCGATGACCCGGGCGGGATCGTCCAGGTCCAGCAGGGCCACACCTACCCGGTAGACCGCCTGGTCATCCTTGGCGTGATAGATCACCAGCCAGCCCGCGTCGGTCTTCACCGGAGGGCAGCCG
>JAJRVX010000033.1:0-3237 GCA_024277095.1 Chloroflexota bacterium | reverse complement strand
TCAAGGCGTTGGACCTGGAGCCGTACCTGCGGAAGGACCCGCTGGCCGAGTCTGATGAGGAGGCGTAGAGCTCATCGGGCGCGTTCGCATCACCACGAGAACAGCACATCTGGGAGAGGGGAGCTAACTGATGGTCTCGAAGCAACCTCGGGTCATCGTCTTCACAACGCCGACGTGCAGGTATTGTAATGCGCTCAAGCGCTATCTGCGTCAGCATAAGATCAAGTTCAAGGATGTGGACATCTCCCGGGACGAGCGAGCGGCGCGAGATGTGGTGCGTCGCACGGGTCAGATGGGAGTGCCCGTCGTGGACATCGGTGGGAAGATCGTGATCGGCTTTGATCGCCCCAAGATCGATCGGCTGTTGGGGCTGCGGAACTGAGGGGGCGAGCGTTCTGTATAGGTTCAGAGCCCCGGCGGTTGTGCGCCGGGTGTGCCAATTTTTCGGAAGAAGAGGAGGATAAGACCGATGCAGGTAGAGCCGTTGGGAGATCGAGTGTTGGTGAAGGTGATTGAGGAGGAATCGCGAACAGCTTCCGGGATCCTGTTGCCCGAGACGGCCAAGGAGAAGCCGCAGCGCGGCGAGGTGGTCGCCGTGGGGGACGGGGAGGATATCCCGGTGAGCGTAGGCGATCAGATCCTGTATGCAAAGTATAGCGGCACGGAGATCCGTCTGAACGGCGCCGACTATCTGATCCTGGACGTCGGCGATATCCTGGCGCGTGTGAAGGAATAGAAAATGGCTGTTGAAGCGAAGGTTACATGGCGAGACGGCATGGAGTTTGCGGGCACCGCCGCCTCGGGGCATACGGTGGTGATGGATAGCTCGGCCGAGCATGGGGGCCGGAACGCGGGCTTTCGCCCGATGGAGTTGCTGCTGATCTCCCTGGCCGGCTGCACCGCCATGGATGTGATCTCGATCCTGCGGAAGAAGCGACAGAAGGTGACAGGATTCGAGATCAACGTCCGGGGGGAGCAGGCGGACACGCACCCGCACAAGTACACGGACATTCATGTGGAGTATGTGGTGCGCGGGGAGGACATCTCGCCCCAGGCGGTCGAGCGGGCGATCCAGCTCTCTGAGGAGAAGTATTGCTCTGTCGAGGCCACGATTCGTGGCGTGGCGCGCATCACGAGCAGCTATCGTATTGAGCCTGCATGAGCAAGCGTGAACTGAGCGAGGAGGAGACAGCTCGCCGGGTCGCGGAGCTGGAGGCGCGAGTGGAGGATCTGCGCCGACGGCTGCCCGCGCACTCGGTGCCGCCCGCCTTGCTGATCGAGCTGGAGGAGCTGGAGGAGGAACTGGAGGCCGCGCGGGCGCGCATGCGAAAAGCGAAGCCGTGAGGCGCACCCGGTGGACATGGACCGTGCGTGGCGGGGCCGGCCATCGTGAGATCGGGGGCCGGTCCCGTTTTTTGTGTTCGGATGTAACGTATCCCCCTCCCTCGCATCTAAACGGGTGGAGATTTCAAGGATCCGTGCCTTTGGATCCGAAGCAGGCATCCCATCCCATGTGGCCGAAAGGGTCGCAGACTTTCAGGAGGAAGCGTATCATGCCGTTGATTGGCAAGCAGGATCAACAGGTTCTGCGAGAGGAATTCCAGAACCTGGTGGCACCGGTGAAGCTGGTTATGTTTACTCAGGAGACGGAGTGTCAGTATTGTCGCGAGACCCGACAGATTGTGGAAGAGCTGGCGCAATTATCGGATAAGATCACGGCCGAGGTGCACGACTTTGTGACGGATAAGGAGGCCGTGGAGGCCTATAAGATCGATAAGATCCCGGCCATCGCGATCGTGCGGGGGGGCGATGAGCCGAAGGATTACGGGATTCGCTATTTCGGGATCCCGTCAGGGTACGAGTTCAGCTCTCTGATCGAGGATATCCTGATGGTCTCCCAGGGCGAGTCGGGCCTGTCGCAGGAGACGAAGCAGGCCGTGGCTCAGATCCATGATCCCGTGCACATCCAGGTGTTCGTGACGCCCACATGCCCGTATTGCCCGATGGCCGTGCGGCTGGCCCATCAGTTGGCGCTGGAGAGCGATCTCATCACCGCGGACATGGTGGAGGCGATCGAGTTCCCGCATCTGGCCAACAAGTACCAGGTGATGGGCGTGCCGCGTACCGTTATCAATGAGGATTACCATCTAGAGGGTGCGGTTCCTGAACCGATGTTGTTGGAGCGTGTGCTGCAGGCGGTGGAAGCCCAGAGATCCGTCGCCTGACCCCGTCCCCCCTCCAAGCGAGCGGGCTGGATGCCATGGCATCCAGCCCGTACTTTATTCCAGAGGTATCCCCACTGACGGGATCACCAGTAGGGCCACGCCCCTTGGGCGGCTGGGCGGTAGCGATAGCGGCCGCCCGGCAGGCTCTCGATCACGCCGGCGGCCCGAAGGAGGCGCAACACGGAGCGGACCGGCACCGGCTTGCCCAGGATGGATGAGAAGGCGTCTCGCAGATCCCGCGCGGTGAACGGATCGGGCAGAAGATGGCGTCCCAGGTCGTCGCCCAGCAGCCGGCGGCGTAAGTGAGCCCTCGCGGCGGCGATGATCTGGTCGTGGTCGAAGGCCAGGGGGGGCAGATCCGCCACCGGCCACCAGCGAGCGTCGGCCGCATCGTCGCCGGCCCGTGGTCGCCAGCCATCCCCGCGTTCTCCCAGAAGCGCCAGGTAGGCCATGGTGATCACGCGCCTGCGCGGGTCCCGACCCGGCGCATCGAAGGGCCGTATCGGCTCCAGGGGGACGTCGGTCAGCCCCGTCTCCTCGGCCAGCTCGCGCCGGGCGGCCTGTTCCAGCGTCTCGGTGATGTCGATGAACCCGCCGGGGAGGGCCCAATGCCCCTCATATGGCCAGTACCGTCGCCGGATCAGCAGCACGTGCGGGGCGCCATCGCGCACCAGCCAGGCGACCACGTCCGCGGTGACGGATGGCCGGGGATACGCATCGGAGGCGGATGAGGGAGAAGTCCCCTGGGAATCCATCAGCTGTCCTGCTCGA
The DNA here is from genome assembly GCA_024277095.1 of Chloroflexota bacterium. Lineage (GTDB taxonomy): Bacteria > Chloroflexota > Anaerolineae > DUEN01 > DUEN01 > DUEN01. The sequence continues at coordinate 241 of JAJRVX010000033.1, read as the reverse complement.
ACGTGTCCGTGGAAGAGCCGTGGTCAGGCCCCTGTCGACGGCCTCTCAGCTTTTCCACGCCGCCGCGCCATAGCCCGCGTGGCGCGTGTCCGTTCTCCTCGCGCGGCCCGATGACCACATCGTACAAGCGGCGGAGCACGCGGCGCCCGAAGGATCGCGCCTGGGCCACGTGGAACGAGCCGGAGTACTGCGCGCTTCGCCACCAGGGCGTCTCGGGAAGGGGCAGGGGCACCCCCCACTG
>JAJRVX010000513.1:0-16428 GCA_024277095.1 Chloroflexota bacterium | reverse complement strand
CTTTGCAGCCTATTCGCTCATCATCTCTGATTCTGCCGGACGCTCATGATGAAAGCTAGGCTCACAATCAACAGCGCTGGAATCACACCTGCGATGATCGCGCTCATAGGGTCCGTGCGACCGGAGGGCAAGGTCTTGTCCACTATTACCCGCGTGGACAGGATCGAATCTACCGGCTTCGTGGCAAGCGTGGACTGAGCCGTTGGGGAGAAGACAGGCGCACTCGTGATAGTGGGCAGGGCCTGGGCTGCGATGGCAGGTGCTAGCGCTTGTCCTTGCACGTACCAAATCTGGTTTGGCTCGGTGCATCTATCTACCCACACTACATGCAAGCGGTTGCCTAAGCTCAATGCGATACGCACCCATTCAGCGCAGCTTTTTTGCTCGATAGGTACAAGGGGAGTAGAGCGTGACCAGCTCCCATTGGACCAACTGGCATGCCATGGCTGACCTAGTGCGATAGTGTGTAACGTGCCTGCACTGTCTACTACCATATCATTCCAGCCCGAACGCCCGGCCTCGGTAATTTCAGGGATAAGTAGGCTGATAGATGACCAGGTATCTCCCCCATCAAGTGACCAGATATGATTACGCTCTACCGTGGGTGCGCCATCCCAGATTAAATGCACTTCATCCTTGCCATATGTTTCCACATCGATCAAGATGGGCCCGTAGCCGGGCTGATAATCCGCCCGGTCAGCGCTGTCAATAATCTGAGGCTCGTTCCAGGTATCACCGCCGTCATCGGAACGGGCATACATCACGAAACGTCCTGGCCAGGGCATCACAGTCCATACCACGTGTACGCGTCCGCGCTTATCGACCGCCAGTCTCGGGTAAGCGGTAAATTCATCGGTTCCGAGTGCTCCGCCCGGGATCTCAACCCAGACAGGCCAAGTCACGCCACCATCATTGGAGCGGCGGTAGACGATGTTCCGGGTCTCCAGAGAGGCGAATACAACATGTAAACGGCCTTTGTCATCAGCGACCAATGCAGTCGTCAGATTGACAGGAGAGCCTAAAACAATGGGCTGCGACCAGTTTCTCGCGTTGTTAGCGCAGCAGGCTGGAGCTCGTGCATACACGAGTTTACTTTTTACACCTCCTGTCCCCCATACGGCATGCAAATAACCGTCCGGTGTGACGGCCAAATCCGGGGATTCAGCAGCGGCGCCTTGTGGGGAAACCAACACATCGGTAGCGGGTAGCCATTGCTTGCCATCCCAACGGGCGTAAAAAAGCGTATCTCCTTGACCTGGTGGGGGATTCTTGGTCATGGTCTGGCTCCACATCACATGCACATTGCCCGCCTTATCGGCTACGATCGCAGGAGGCCAAGCCCGGACATCAGGATCTGAGAGCCGGATTGGCTTCGACCAAGTGACTCCCCCCGCTTGTGCCGTTACAGGTATCCCATCCCCACACCACATCCAGATAATAGAAGCGATCAGCAAGCTTGTGAAAATGGTTTTCATTTTTACCAAACGTGGCTAGCAACCCTTATTATAATATGCATTGATTGGAGACAATCCGTAAAAGCTCCCATTCTGGCCGCAACTTCGATATTCGCCTTCGTCAGATTTAATAGTGGCAGCCTACAATGATAATCGGACTTGGAAGCCACGATTGCTTCAACCAAACAAGTATCGGTAAACCCCGCGTGCAGGAGACTTAGCCACAATGGTCATAAACAGCAATGGACTTCCTACTGCAAGAGTGATGAGTAGCGGCTGGAATAGGATCTGGCGTGCCAAGACCCACGGCGCGATGTGGTAGATTACCCGAGCAGTCAGTTCTAGCACCTGCGCGTGGAGTAAGTAGATTCCGTATATTTTGCTGCCGAGCCGAGAGAAGGTTCTTAGGAAGGGAAGAGGGACTGAAGTCTGATCGAATGCCAGAAAGCACAGGATAAAAGTTGTCGCGTACAAACTGGAGGACAGCAAGGCATCTCCGCGCCAGGATTCGTAACCAAAGGAGTGGTATAGCACTTCCGGCTCTATGACCGAGAGGATCCCAAAGAAGGCTAAGGCGGCAAGTAACACCCATTTAACCCGGATGAGCTCCTGGCTGAGCTTCTGAGTGTTAAGACCAAAGACAACACCAAGTGCGAAGAAGAATAACGATTTGGGAAATAAGAAGCCATTCCCGATAAACATGATCTGATCTCGGACCTTGGTCCCGAAGAGATCCAGATACCATAAACTCATCAAGCTCAAGTGTAAGGATGCTGAGCTGATGAGCAGTTCTCGTGTTCTCGTTCTTGCAAGGTGTGTTATAATAGGTGCGAGTAGATAGAATTGAAAGATGAGCGGTACGTAATAATACAGGGGGGCCGCCCCTCCGAAAGCTAGTTTTCTTAAATATGTTGTGGGGGTATATGTGGTGCCCTCGAGAAAGTCACCGACGAAGATCATTATAGACCAGAAAACGTAAGGCACCAGAAGATTGACAAGCCTGGATTTCATCCATTTCCAACTCTTCGAACCTTGCTCTCCCCGGACCGTAAAGGCGACGAAGAAACCTGAAACGAATAGTAAGGCAGGAACGCTAAAGAAGGTTAGCCGCTTGACCAGCAATAGGGAGTAAAAGGTCAACGTGCCATATTGACTGTAATTGGGTACAGTCACCGGCTGGTAACGATGTGTCCACCAGAACATGGCAGTAAATCCCCAGCCGGCAGCGTGATTTAAGACTATGGCGAAGATAGACAATACGCTGAGAAAGAGCAGACGCTTACTCATCTAGTATTGATGGTGGTGTCCTCAAATATGCCGTTGTACGTTGTTTACGTATAATGTCCGTGAGGATCCGGTCTATTTGCTCACCTGACAAATTTAACGCTGCTGCGATTTCCAAATTGGGTACGCCACGTTCGTGCCCCGCCCAGACCACATCCAGCACCTCAAATGGCACCCGGAAGAAGAACTCCTCCTGAGTCCCGCCGGCGCTGTACGTATCCGTGGTGGGCTTTCGTGCCCGGATCTCCTCCGGCACGCCCAGGTACTGTGCCAACTGGTAAACCTGCGTCTTGAACAAGTGCGCGATCGGGCTGACGTCCACGCCGCCGTCGCCGTGCTTGACGAAAAATCCCAGATCGTGTTCGTCTCGGTTGGCCGTGCCGACGACGGCGTAATTGCGTAATTCCGCATGGTAGTAGAGCATCGCCATGCGGGTGCGCTGCTTGAAGTTGGACGCGGCGACGATCTCATAATATTCACGCGGGGGAAGCCGCTTGCTGTATTCCTGCCCATCTGGGCTGGTCACCTTCAATAGGAAAAAGTTCAGCGTCTCCTGTTCCAGCAAGTTCCCCGGCAGGACGATCCTGGCCTTCCAGCCGGGGCCGTATTCGGGAAACACGCGCCGGATCGCCTCATCTCGACGGCGATAGCAGCCAAATCCCTCCAGAGCTGCCGTGATGTCCTCCGTGACCGTCTGCACACCGTAGTGTTGCGCGACCTTCAACGCCAGTTGGGTGCTATCCGGGCTGGACTCCCTCTCTGGGAGGAGTACGCCGACGACGCGATCGGTCCCAAAGGCTTTGACACATAGGGCCAGCACCACGGAGGAGTCCACCCCGCCGCTGATGCCCACCACGGCTCCTTTGCGGCGGAGCCTCTGATGTACGGCCTGCCGAAGCCAGGTCGTGATGCGCTCCGTCTCCGCTGCAACATCCAGATCGAGAACGCTTTTGTCGAAGTTTACAATGGGCTGATGGGCGCTATGACTGTGACCGTTCATCTTATCACTCTGTTATCACTCTGTTGGGGTAGATGGTGCGGGCGATCCCGCCGATGATCTCGACAGGAATGCCGTTGTGGATCACCCGGCAGTGCGCTCGCTTGCCGCCGCGACGGGCCGCGTGTGGTCGACGACCTTGAGCCGATCCCAATCGTTGAAACTCGCCGGGCGGAATCTCTTGACGAACTGTTCGTACACCAGTTGGGTCGATAGGATCCCCACCAGGGCCATGTCCTCGATCTCGCTGAGCGGCCGGCCTTGCTCGGCCTTGCGTACCAGCTGAGCCACCGCGGCGGGATGGAAGAGGTGGCTCTCCTTCAGCGACCGGTCCGAGAGCAGCTCACGCACGTACTCGGGTGTGGAAGGGGCGAAGAAGCTCGGGTGGATAGGAGCCCGATAGGGTTGTTTGGGGCGTTTCCAGATGTCGTCGGGCAACAGCTTTCTCCCCAGCTGCTTTAATAGCCATTTCTCCGTCAACCCTCGCAGCTTCAACCGGGGCGGCAACCGATTGCAGAATTCGACCACCCGGTGGTCGAGGAAGGGGAAGCGTCCCTCGACCGAGTGGGCCATCGCCATTCGGTCTCCCTGTGAGGAGAGCAGGTATGGGGAGAGGAAGGTGACGATCTCCAGGTATTGCGCTTGCGCCAGGTGAGACCAGGATGAAAAGGATGGAGGAAGGGAGATCGGATACATTTCCCCGTCGCCCGCGTGTGCGTCCCGTCGGTGTTGTAAGAGAAACCGGCGCGCACGCCTCATGTTCATCCAGCGGATGGCATGCGAGTAGAAAGGCGAGTCAGTATCCGTCAACCCCTTCCTGAAGAAGGCGGCCCGATAGGCGCGGCCCCCGCGGTGGAGATCGGGGACATAAGGATAGAGGCGATCCAGCAGCAGCGGGCGCATGTGGGAGTCGGGAGCTTTGGCCCAGAAGCGACGGACCTTCATCTCCTTGAAGATGTTGTATCCCGCCAGGAATTCGTCGGCGCCCTCCCCGGTGAGCACGACCTTCAGCCCATGTTCGCGCACAAGCTGCGAGAGGAGGAACATCGGGGCTGGCGATGTTCGGAGGATCGGGGTTTCCGTGTGCCAGATCACGTCGGGGAATACGCGCGCGATGTCCGCATACGAGCAGCGGGTGATCCGGTGGTGAGTGCCCAGGAACCGGGCCATCGCCTCTTGATATGGGCTCTCGTCAAACGCCGGATCATCAAAGGCGATGGAGAACGTATCCAGCCGGTTATCCGTGTAATTCCGGATCAGCGCCGCCGTCACCGACGAGTCCAGGCCGCCGCTCAGATAGGCGCCGACGGGCACGTCAGCCCGCAGCCGGATCCGGGTGGCGTCGATGAGCAGGTCTTCGAATTCATCCAGGTAGTCCTGATCGGTGCGCTGGGGGGCGTTCCCTGGCGCGAAATCGAGCTCCCAGTATGGGTGGAGGGCGAATTGCCCATCTTGCACCTGCAGGTAATGGGCGGGTGGGACCTCGTAGATGTCCCGAAACACCGTATACGGGGACAGCGTGCTCCAGAAGGTGAACACCTGCTCCAGGGAGGAAAGGGCGATCTCGGCGCTCGTGCCCGGATGGGCCAACAGCGCCTTGATCTCGGAGCCGAATATCAGACGCCCGTCCTGTACCGTGTAGAACAGCGGGCGGATGCCCAGGCGATCACGGGCGAGGAAGAGGGTGTGCTCTCGCTCGTTCCAGATGGCGATGGCGAACTGGCCGTTCAGCTGGTGCAGACATTCAGGGCCCAGATCCTCATATAAATGAAGGAGGACCTCGGTATCCGTATTCGTGGCAAACCGATGTCCCTGCTCTTCCAGATGTGAGCGTAACTCGATGTAGTTGTAGATCTCCCCGTTGAAGACGATCCACAGCGATCCGTCCTCATTGGCGATGGGCTGTTGGCCGCTGGCAAGGTCGATGATGCTCAAACGGGCGCTGCCCATCCCGATCCGTGGATCTCGATAGATGCCGAATTCATCGGGGCCACGATGTCGGATCGTGGCCAGCATCCGGCACAGCACATCTGGATCCACCGGGGGGCGATCTGTCAGGTTGAGTACGCCAATGATCCCACACATGGCTATACGGTCACGCCAATCCGGCTTTCTTGATCTTACCCGAGGATGTCTTGGGCAATTCCTTCCGGAATTCGACGTGCTTCGGGATCATGAAATCCTCCAGGTGCGCCCGGCAGTGGGCCAGTACGTCGGCAGGGGTCAGACTCTCATCGTCTGGAACGATGAATGCCTTGATCGCCTGGCCCAGAATGGGATCCGGCACGCCGATCACGGCCGCCTCCTTGACCCCTTCGAGGCTATACAAGACGTTTTCGACCTCTTTGGGGGATACCTTCTCCCCACGGCTCTTGATGATGTCGTCCTTACGGCCGATGAAGTAGAAGAAACCCTCTTCGTCCATTCGGAAGAGGTCGCCTGTGTAGCATACGCGCTCGCCCGGGATGGGGCCGGGGCGGAATCGCTCCGCCGTCGCCTCCGGATCTCCCCAGTACCCGCGCATCACGTGTCTTCCCCGGACGACCAACTCGCCGATCTGGCCGGGGCCCAGGCGATTCCCCTCTTCGTCTTCGATCCAAACCTCGGTTCCGGGAATGGGGATCCCCACCGAATCGGGCCGTTTGTTCAGTTGATCGGGCGGCAGGTAGAGCGTGCGCTTCGTCTCCGTTAGCCCGTACATGGAGTATAGCTTCGCTTGGGGAAACCGTTCCTGGAGCTGTCTGATGTGGCTGGGGGGCAGGGCGGCTCCCGTATTCGTCAGGTAGCGAAGGCTGGACAGATCGTATTGGCTCAAATCCATGCGCAAGAGCACGGCAAAGACGGTGGGCACGCCGGGGAAACCCGTCACCCGCTCCTTCTCCATGCGCTTGAGCACGGCGGCCGGATATGCAAATCCCCTCTCCAGGATCAGTGTCCCGCCGAATTTGAAAGCCATCAGGAGCTGATACAGCCCGTAGTCGAATGAGAGGGGCAGCACGTTGATGAGGATGTCATCTTCGACGTTTTCCAGATACTGGATGATAGAGCTCGCGGCGAACACGACGTTGCTGTGGTCGGACATGACCCCTTTCGGATCGCCCGTGCTGCCGGAGGTGTAGATCAGGCAGGCCAGGTCGAGATCGATGTTCACATGCGGTGGGCGGTTCGAGGAATACTCCTGTTGGATGGCCTCGTAGGAGAGGCAACGGGCAAGAAGGGATTCATGGTCCAATGTTCGGCTGAGTATGACCGCCTGAATGGAAGGTACTTCGCCCATGAGGCGACTCGCAAGGTCCGCCCGCCGTCCTGTGGTGATCAGCGCGCTGGCCTGGCAGTTGTGGAGGATATAGGCCAGCTTGTGGAATTTGGTGGAGTAATTGACGACGACGAAGACCCCGCCGGCCTTCAGCACGGCGAAGATGCCGACGACGAGTTCGCTGCTGTTAGGTAAGTATAGGACCACGCGCTGGCCGCGCCGGATCCCCTGATCTATCAGCGCATGGGCCAGCCGATTGGCCATCGCCTCGATCTCCGCGTAGGTCAGGCGCTGCCCTTCGCACACCAGGGCGATCTTATGGGGCAGCCGATCGGCACTTCGTTCCAGGAATTCTTGTACGAGCATTACATTCTGTGTGCTGTGTGCCAATAACGGAGTGGTTACGCAGCGTGCTCGACCACTTCGCTGAAGGGAGACATCTTACGCCGGACGTACGCGGCGAGCTTGCTGATCGAGTCGAAGTTGTCGGGGGTAATCTCTTCATCTTCCACGGTGATGTGGAAGACCTCCTCGACGAACATGATCAACTCCAACACGTTCATCGAATCAACGATCCCTTCCTCCAGGAACGACGCGTCATCTGGATAGGGATAGCCGTTGTCGTTAAAGAGGATGTTCTTGGTGATATAGGAACGTATCGTCTCTTCTACTGAAGGCATGATTGTATACCCTGTCGTTATTGATACATGGAATGGTGGTTTCCTTTGCCTGGAGCGGCCACGAAATCAACCGCTCCAGGCGTGACTGGATAGGGTTAATCTCTCTGATGGCGAAGCATGATAGTACCGCCCAAGAGGATCATCCCCGCCGCGATCAGTGCCAACGCGCTCCATGGTCGCGTCGTGTCGCTGCCAACGGAGAATGCGGAAAGGTTCACGGCCGTTGCTGTGCCACCTGCGAAATCAAAATAGAGGAGTGCTTGCTTCTCTCCACCATCGAAGAGCCCTGTCCAGAGGTATTTAGTACCCCCATGGGTCTCGTCAGGCTCTAGTTGCCAGATGTAAGCGTCGTACACGGTTCCATTGCCCCCACGCTGGATGGTGACGACGGTCACATCGGAAGTGTCCAGTGTGTAACAGATGTCCAGTTTAGGCCGGTTTGAGTCGATCGCCCACTCACTGCTATAGTACTTTGTGTATGTGGTCCCTCCTTGCTCCAGTAGGAGGCCATAATTGGGATGTATGCTATCCTGCCAGGCCCGGACTAAAGCCGTCACATCCACGGATTTCCACCCGGTGCTGTCCGTGACGAAAGAGCCCTCCACGGCCGAATCAAAGGCCCCCCCGAAGTTGTTCCAGGTAACTTCGTGTTCTGCCCAAGGAGCAGTGATCCGGTGCAGCCGAATTGTCTGGTTGCTCACGCGGTCTACGTAGATGGAGAAGGTGGCCGAGGTGATCGTGGCTCCAGGGGGAACTCCGCCTTCCTGGGCTGCTACCGGCGCTGCAGTTATGCTCATCGTCATGATGAGTATAGCCGCAATGATACCTATTCTCACGATCTTGGCTATGGGGCTCATGTTTGCTCTCCTTTCACTTTTAAGGTGATGGGTGATAGATAATGGTGCTTCAGGGGTGCCGCTATGGATTCCACTTTTGGGTAGGTTCCCTTCTGCATCGTTTGCTGCAGCATTTCCCACATTCTCTCAGAGGGGGCCCGATTTGTCCAGGTCGATTGGTCTCATAGCCATCTCGTAATCGCAATGGGAAACCGAAAGGATTGAACCCTAATTCCGTGCGAGCTGCAGCGTCTGCCACCCAATGTTCAGGGCGCTCTTGAACCCCTCCCAGGTGTTCAAGCTCTTGAGGAAGGTCCAGATAGGACCGGGGCGCAGCGCCCATTCCAGGGTGGCTCGTCTCTGCCAGCGCTCAAGCTGCTCCGCCGTCAAGCCTGGGTAATCCAGGACCGTGGATTGATCCATATCCACCTCTTCCCATTTGGTGCCGGGGCGGAACCAACCGTTTTCCACCACCTCGAAGAAGAACGGAGTGCCCGGATAGGGTGCTGCGATGTGGAATAGGGCGATGTCCAGGGGCAGTTGTTTGCTATACTCGATGGTCTCCCGGATCGTCTCCTCCGTCTCCCCCGGTAGCCCGATGATGAAATACCCCCAGTTCTTGATGCCTGCGGCCTTGGCCCACTTGAGCGCTCGGATGGCCTGCTCCTTTCGATACCCCTTGCGCACTCGCTTTAAGATCTCCTCGTTGGCGCTCTCGATGCCCCAGGAGATGAGCCAGCAGCCGGCGCGTCCCATGAGCTGTAGCATCTCCTCGTCCACATAGTCCACCCGGCTGTTGCAGGTCCATTTCACCTTCAGCCCGGACTCGATGATGAGATTGCATAACCCCACGACCTGGTCCCGATTCACCGTGAACAGGTCGGCGTACATGTGCACGTTGTGGATCCCCAGATCGGCCAGGTATTGCAATTCGGCGAAGATGTTCTCCGGCGAGCGCACCCGGACGGTGTTCTGATACGTGACGTGTTTGATGCAGAATCGACAGCCGGCCGGGCACCCGCGGCTGGTAACGACGAAGGTGAACGGCCCCTTGATCATCGGGGTGCGTTGCTTGTCCAACGGGAGCAGCTCGTGCAGCGGGATGGGCAGGTCATCCAGGTTGGGGATGAAGGGGCGGTCCGGATTGATCGCGATTCGGTCGCCGTCCCGCCAGGCCAACCCCAGGATGGAAGACAGACCTGGCCTCTGATCCGATTGGGCGGGCGCGCGAGTCTCCGCCAGCATTTTGGCCACGCGCGGGTCGCTGGGCGCTTTGCCCTCCAGCGTGTCCAGAAGCTCACGCAGCGTCATCTCCGGCTCCCCGCGGAGCACGAAATCCAGCGCCGGGAAGAGTTCCATGGTCTCCTGGGTCAAAGGGGTCACGTGAGTGCCGAAGGCGATGGTACGGGCGCCCAGGGACTTGGCGAGAAAGACGCCGTACATGTCATTGCGTAGGGTCGGTGCCGTGACCTGGGTGAGGTAGTACTTCGGGCGCTTCTCCTCCAGCAATCGCTCGAACTCGGCCCAGGTCATACGGGTGGTGATCGCGTCGACCACCTCTACGGTGTAGTCGGGTACTAGTAGGGCCGCCATCTGAGCCAGGCTCACCTGGGGCCAGATCATATTTTCCCGGCTGCGGCGCCCCACGCGGTGCTGGCTGCGGATCCAGATGCCGCCATCAGGCGCTGGCGGGTTCACCAGCAAGATGTCAACTTCGCTCTCCCGGCGAGTTGCAGACGACAGCGTTCGCACAGTGGCGCTGGCGTCGGGAAAATGGGCCGGGCGCAATGGGGGTAGGCGCCGTGCGCCCAGGTTGGCTCGTATTCCTGGCTTTTGACTGGTCGGATTCGTCACCGAACTTCTCCTTATCCGAACTTCTCGTCTCGCAGGGGAGAGTTGGCTCCGCTCAGTTTAAAACGACCTGTCGGTGGCCATCGCTTTCGGGAACGGACACCTGTTCCGTCATCAGAGCGCTGCCGTTCAGGTCGTGGGCCACACGGGTTTCGCGCTGGCTGAGTTCCTCCAGCACCCGGGTGATGAACCAGCCGATCAGCAGTTGTAGGCCGATCAGGATGCTCATCGCGGCCAGGAGCTGCCAGAACCAGAGTCGGTCTAACGCCCAGCCGCGAAGGCCCAGGAGGAAGCTGACCACGGCTAATCCGATCCCGCCAGCCAAAGCTGCCAGCCCCATCCACCAGAAGTGTCGGTCCAGAGGTGGGTTGAAGATCGGCTTGCCGAACAGGCCCTGGCGAATGGGCTGTTTGTAGAACAGGGATACGAGGTAGTTGAACATGGTGCCCAGGATGAAAAGGCTCACCCCGGCGACGCCGAGCACGACGGCGGAGAATAGGGCGAACACCCCGGAGGGTTGGAGCATTCGGATGCCTTGCACCCGCATAGCGAGGATCCAGAGGCCCACAAGCATGGTGACGCTCAGGGCGCCCAGGCCGGCGAAGCCCAGAAGACGCGCCGGGTTGTAGGTCAGGGCCGTCCAGACGATGGATTGCGTGAAGCGGATCCCGTCCCGCATCACGCTCAGCTTCGAGCGTCCGAGGCGTTCGCTATACGGGATGGGCACTTCGACCATTTTGAGCTGCTCGTGCAACGCTCGGACGCTCATCACCGGGGTGAGGTTAAGCCCGTCTGGCAGTGGGTAGAGGCGCTCCAGGATAGCCTTCTTAAAGACGCGCATGCCGCTGGCGGAGTCGGTGATGTGTTGCGCGCTGAGCAGGCTCACCAGGGTGGCGAAGATCCGGTTCCCTAATCGGCGCACGGGGGGCATCTGGCTGTTCGCCCCGGCCATACGGGAGCCGATGACGATGTCGGCATCCTGCGTCAGCGCCACATGGCAGAGCATGGGGAAGTGTTCTGGGGGATACGTGCCGTCCGCATCCAGGAACCCGATCCACTCGCCCCGGGCGGCTGCAAACCCCGTCTTCAGCGCCGCTCCATAGCCGCAATTGGTTTGATGCCGGATCAAACGGACGCCTTTCGTGGCGGCCACCAGCTCCGCCGTTCGGTCCACGGAGCCGTCATCCACTACGATAAGTTCCAGCTCATCGATCCCCGCCTCTCGCAGTTTGGGGCGGATCGAGAGAACTCTGGCCATGACGTTTTGGATGCCGTCTTCCTCATTCAGCGCGGGAATGACGACAGATAACATGGTCATGCCATTTGCTCCTTAGCGATCAGGCCTCGCTGACGCTTTCGCTCCGCATGATCTGGATGAAGCGCAACCGGCCCTTCACGACTACCAGCCGTACCTCGCCGAACGCGCCCACTTCTTTGAGCGCGTCGTCGATTTGGGAGATCTGGTGGGGTTTGAGGAAGGTCAACGGCTCTTTGAGCGTGCTCTCGCCGGGTGTATCTGAGGACGAATTTGGCGCCAAAGAGGGTCTCCTTTGAAGCAATAGAAAACGGCCCTCGGGATTTCTCACCTCTGGCAGGGTCGTTACGGTGTATAGATTCACCATGGGGGAGCTATACTTCCGCGCCTGGGCATCGCTCTCTTGTGGGCTGGTTCCCGATGCGGCATAGCTCACGATCGGTTGTCGACGACGATCTGGGATCCGATTCCAAACAACCGGGCTATCCGGGTGGTGAGCGGAACCTCCTGATAGGAAGGATCGACTAAAAGTAAATCGGCTTCTCTGTTGGGGGGAAAGAGTCTGATGTGATCTCCTTGATCGTCCGGGCGGGAATGCCCCCTACCACGGTGTGCGGCGGGACATCTTGCGTGACCACCGCTCCCGCGGCGATCACGGCTCCACGCCCTATTGTCACCCCGTCGGTGATGATCGCCCCGGCACCGATCCATACATCGTCTTCAATGGTAATCCCCTCGGCGGTGATCCCTTGTTCGATGATCGGCCGGGTGGGATCCGAGTAAACGTGATTCACAGCGAGAATCTGAACCAACGGCGCCGTATAGACTCGGTCACCGATGGTGATGCCGCCCTGCCCGCGCAGTACGTTATATTCCCCGATCAAGCTATCTTGCCCGATGCGGATGAAGGCGTGTGGGAGATCACGAAAATTGTATACGTGTAGGACCGCGCCATGCATGATGAAGGTGCCGTCGCCGATCTCGATCCCATCTGGGCAGGCGTGTAAATAGACGCCCTGGTCCAGATAGACGTTCCGCCCCAGCCGGATATGGTTTGCGAACCGCAGGCGCACACCGCTTTCGATGGCCACCGGACCTTGCATGTGCAAGATCAGGCGATAGAGGATCCCTCGAATTCCGATCCCCACCACCGTGGGAACCCAGCCGACGAGGGCATACAAGCATTGTTCCAGGATATATCGTCCGAAGCCGCTGGCCTGGCGATGGATATACAATCTGAGTCCGGCGAGGAGGTGATCTCGGTGGGGCTTGGGAAAGGCAGCCACTGATCAAAGAAGACTGGTATCTAAGTCGAGGATGAGTCTATGGGCTATGACTTGTCTGACGAGAGCCCTCCCTTGGAGGATTTCCAGGCTGTTTTTGTGCATGCTCCGCCGCTCGTGCATCGGGTACACGAGAATCGCTAATCGTCTGATGTGTCCGGGCATCCGGAGCGGAAAATCTCTAGGCTACAACAGATGCCCTTTTGGGAGAATCCTGCGAGCCCAGTTTGTCCTTCGAGGATGAGCCCCTCGTAAGGATAATTTTGTGAGAATGGCTCGTCGGCCGCTTAAGCCCAAGTTATGTATGATGACACTGAATGGGCCCGCAACTACGGAGGCGTCTATCCGTACCCGTTATGCATAAAGTCAATCGATGTGAGCGAACGTGCTGAAAGTGTCTTACGTGTGGAAAAATAGGACCTTAGCACCTGTTTATCAGTTTATGAGCCGGGTGTTCCTCTGTCAACCGGAGCAGCTTACAGTTACCTTACGGCAGAGTGTGCTGGCTTTACGCTTTACGGAATTATAGTTTGCTAAGGGCCGAGAGGGCAGGCCTTTTCACAGCCGCGAGGCTCGGTTACAATAGGGTTGTATGCAGCGGTTTTGACGGTGAGGGCTCGCTTGTTACTCAGGGAGGGGGCGATGCGGGGATTTTGGGATTGCCTGTATGGCATCGGCGTGATGATTTTGCTAGGAGTAGTCTCGCTGGTCCTGTCCAGCCTCTGGGTGGAGGCCCAGGGCTCTGTGGAGTTGGCCCTGGTGCCATCTACTGTGACATTGCCAGGGGCTCCGGGTAGTTTTGACCTGGATGTGGAGATCCGGGTGGGGACTCAGCTGGTGGATGGGGTACAGGCTTGCATCCGGTTCGATCCCACCTACCTGCAGGTGAGCAACGCCGTTTATGATACGAGCACGTTCGATGTCCCCATCGTGAACCCGATCCAGGTCGATAATGACCAGGGCACCGTCTCTCTGGCGTCAGGCACGTTCTCGGGAGGGAAGACGGGGACCTTTCGGGTGGCGATCATCAGTTTTAACGCGATCGCGAACACCTCTCTGACGCAGGTGGTGTTCGAAAACGTCTCCGGATGTCAGACGATCGTCTCCTATCAGGGAGAGGCCCTGACGACGCTCATGTCCGGCTCCGATGTCACGATCGGCCCGACGCCGACGCCGACGCCGACCTCGGGGGTCACGCCCACCTTTACCCCCACCTCTACACCCACTCCCACGTCTACCGCTACGCCCACGGCCACCCCAACCCCCATCTCAACGGCGGATACGGGGCAGATCGGCGGGTGGGTGTTCATCGATCTGGATGGTGATGGGAATCGGAATCCCTATGCCGGGGAGACGGAGGGTGTGTTCGGGGTTCTCATCACCCTGCTCGATGCGGGGCGGGGGGCTGTGGCCACGCGAGAGACGACAATGACTGGATGGTATCAGTTCGACAACGTCCCCGTTGGCGCATATACGGTACAGGAACAGCAGCCGGCTGGCTATGTGAGCACCAGCCCGGACGAGGTCGCCGTGGAGGTGCGCGCCGGGCGGCTGCATGTCGTCAGCTTTGGCGAGCAGCCGGTGACGCCCACGCCGCCTGCTGTGAGGAGATACCTGCCGTTGTTCTTCGTCTGGTGATGCGAGGGCTAGAACTTGAACCACGCCTCTTCGCTCAAGGATTCTCGGTGATGGGGAAACGCGAGATTCGGGTACGCGGAGAGGCCCTCCGATGCGTCGGGAGGGCCTCTCTTGTTTTCCTTAGGCGGGAGTGGATGGGAGTCGAACCCACCGTGGCCGCTGCCAGCGCCCACCACCGGTTTTGAAGACCGGGGAGCCCACCGGGACCCAACCACTCCCATGACGGTGCATTAACCTCAATTATATGTAAGCCGGATGTGTGGTCAAGTCGAGGAAAGTTCTTGCGCCAAGAGATCGTTACCAGGTATTGGAAGAGATTCTAGACAAAGCAGGTCCTCCTGGGGGACAAGAGATGTGGAAAGACCTTCCCTCCGAGGAGGACCCGCCATGCCAGACCTGGCCTATCGGGAAGTATACGAGATGAACGAGGTCGAGGCAAGGAAGCGGCTGGTGCAGACCTATCTGGAGACGGGGAGCATAGCGGAGACGGCGCGGCAGTGGCACACCTCCCGGCGGGTGGTGCGGCGCTACCAGCAAGAAGGGGAGATGGGGCTGCGCTCTCGCTCTCGTCGTCCCCACACCATGCCCCGTCGGACCGATCCAGCTTTGGAGGCGAAAGTGATCGCTCTACGACGCCGGCATGGCTATGGGCGTAAGCGGCTGTCCTACCTGCTGCGCCGGGAAGGGATCGATCTGTCGGAGCACACGATCCGGCATAGCTATCAGTGGACGGCGTTGGAGGGACGGAGCTGATTGCGATTCCTGGCCTATGGCCATGAACTGAATCGCACCAATGGGTTGGCCTTCTTGATCCTCCTCTTGATGTGGCTGAGGGCTTTTGGGGTGGAAGGAGAGGTGGAACTGCAGACCGATTGGGGCCAGGAGTTCGGTGGGGATCACCCCGAACATGTGCGGCAACTGAGCGAACAGTTTCTGCAGCCTTTGGGCGGCAAGCTGCGTCGATATCCCAAGGGACGGAAGGGGTACAACGGCAGGGTGGAACGCAGCCATCGGACCGATGACGAGGAGTTCTATGCCCCCTGCCTGTTGCACATCCCCAATGAAAGCGCCTTCCTGCAATGGAGCCAGCGATGGGTGTATGTGTATAATGTGCTGCGACCTCATCAGGGAGAGGGAATGAACGGCCAACCTCCCTTGGCGGTGCTGAAAGAGCTGGGATACGATGGCGATGAACGGATCGCTCTCTTCCCTACCATCCTCCTGGACCCCATAGCCGCTGATCTGTTGCTCACAGTGGGCCAGACCCCTGGCAACGATCTGTTGACCCATTACAAAGGGCAGACATGGGTTTGGCAGGGGCGACAAGAGCAAGGTGCTTCGTCTTCCTGCACGGCGTCCTCATCGAGAAGATTCCTCCGCTATCAGCGGCAAGAAGATGAGCCTATTCTGACTTGGCTTCTGGAACGAGGCCCCACTTGTCCCGACGAGGACAGGCCCTCGCCGGTTGAAGTTCGTGGCCAACAGCGAGAAGTCCAAGATGTCCACCTTGCCGTCGTCGTTGAAGTCGGTGAGCAGGTTGTATCGCTCGTCCCCCGCCCGGGCGTTGAAGGCCGTGGCCAGCAGCGAGAAGTCCAGGATGTCCACTTTTTCATCCCTGTTGGCGTCTCCCTCCAAGAGCGTGCCCACATCGATGGGGCCAGTTGCTGGCAGCGTCACCCCCTCAATGCGGTTGCTTAACGAGTGCCGCCCCCGCACCTGGATGTCATAGCTGCCCGGAGCTAGCGTTGTAGTGAGGGTGAAGGCACCCTGGGCATCCAGCGCCGCCGTCTCGGTGATGATGGGCGTGACTTCACCTGCGGGGAACACGGTCACCGTCACCGGGTACCCTGCCCAGCGGGGATCGCCGGGGGCGCCATGGCCTTGTAACGCAAGG
>JAJRVX010000512.1:0-10984 GCA_024277095.1 Chloroflexota bacterium | reverse complement strand
CCTCACCTGCCCCGTGGGGCCGGGGGCCACCGGCCAAAGCCCCAAGCAGGCGGGGAAAAGGCGACGGCGGGGGCCTCGCTCATGTTGTTCAGTTGATGCGAATAGGACAAGCAGGCTGGGCTCCCATGCCCGGCCCTTTCTGGGGCACAGTTGGGCGCCAACGCCGCTGAGAGAGGCGGCCTGGGCGTTCCCGTCCCCCATATTCCCCCTTTCCGTCCCGCTCCGTGCGTGTTATACTGAAATCGGGAGGTGGAGCGATGACGGATCAGGAGCGGGAGGGACGACCGCGTATCTACACCGAGATCACTCGGAGCGCCATCCTCCACGTGGAGGACGCGTTGGATATCGGCAAATTGCGGTTGTTGCTCTTCCAGTACGAGCGGGGGAAGGGCGCTCAGGCGCGGGTGGATCATTATCTGGATGTGGAGGACGCCCGCGTGCTCTGCTTTGATCTGGCGCGGGGCCACCTGCCCGAGTCGTTCGTCGATTACAAAGGCACGCCTCACGGGCGGGAGGGCAAACCGCTGAGTCGTGTGCTGCGGATCGAGGATCGAGGCAGGCGTACCCGCCAGCCGATCGTCATCGAGATCAGCCACGGGCCGGGCGAGATCATCGGCGAGGGAGCCGTCAAGCCGGCCGGCGAGCCAGATGTGCGCATCGCCATTCTGCTCACCCGCTGGCAGGCGCGACGCCTGGCGCTGGCCGTGACGGGTTACATCCAGGCGTGGGAGGTGGCCGCCCGGTTGCAGGGTCGTCCGGCGACGTCCCGAGTCGCCGAGGAGCCGGATGTGCCCTACCAGGCGGAGGAACTGCCACCCGACGCGGATATATGGCTGTAGCGCTCCGCCACCGTTCCCCAATCCCCATTTCAGAGGACATACGATGCGCGTTGTGGAGATCATCGAGAGGAAACGGGATGGCGTGGAGCTGTCCAAGGAAGAGATCGAGTATTTCGTGCGGGGCTACACGGCCGGGGACATCCCCGACTACCAGGCCGCCGCGCTATGCATGGCCATCTACTTCCAGGGCATGACGCCCCGGGAGACGGCCGACCTCACCCTGGCCATGGCCTATTCCGGGGAGACGCTGGACCTGCACGACATCGCCCCCTTCGTCGTGGACAAGCATTCCTCCGGCGGGGTGGGCGATAAGACGACGCTGGTCGTCGGTCCTATCGTCGCCGCCTGCGGGCTGCCTGTGGGCAAGATGTCCGGTCGCGGGCTGGCCTTCTCCGGCGGCACGCTGGATAAGCTGGAATCCATCCCCGGCTTCCGAGCCAACCTGACCATCGAGGAGTTTCGACGCCAGCTGCGGGAGGTGGGCCTGGTGGTGGCCGGACAAACCCACGATCTGGCCCCCGCCGACGGCAAACTCTACGCCCTGCGGGACGTCACCGGCACCGTGCCCGCCGTCCCGCTCATCGCCTCGTCCATCATGTCCAAGAAGATCGCCGCTGGGGCGGATGCTATCGTCCTGGATGTGAAGGTGGGATCGGGCACCTTCATGAAGACGCTGGACCAGGCGCAGGCGCTGGCCCGGTTGATGGTGGAGATCGGCGTTCGCCTGGGGCGGCGGATGACGGCCGTGATTAGTGATATGTCCCAGCCGTTGGGCCGCGCGGTGGGCAACGCGTTGGAGGTGATCGAGGCCATCGAGACGCTGCGCGGCGGTGGCCCGGCGGACTTTCGGGAGCACGTGCTGACCGTGTCCGCGGAGATGCTGGCCATGCGGCGAGAAGACGCCGGGGAGCCAGACGAGGAACGCGTTCAGGCGGAGCAGGCGCTGGATAGCGGGGAGGCGTGGCGGAAGTTTCGGGAGTTCGTGGCGGCGCAGGGTGGGGACGTGGCCGCCGTGGAGGACCCGACCCGGTTGCCGCGGGCGGCGCGGGTGGAGCCCTTCCCGGCGCCGACGGCCGGCTACGTGCAAGCCATCGACGCGGCCGCCATCGGCATGGCGGTGGTGGACCTGGGGGGCGGCCGCGAGAAGAAGGGGGATCCCATCGATCCGGCGGTGGGCGTGATCATGCGCGCCCGCATCGGCGATCGGGTGGAGGCCGGACAGCCTCTGTGCGAGATCCACGCCGACGATGGGGAGCGGCTGGCTCAGGCCCGGGCGCGCCTCGCCTCGGCGTTCACCATCGGCCCGGAGCCCGTGGAGCCGCCGCCGTTGATCCACCAGGTGCTGCGGGCGAGGCCGTAGCCGCCGCTACCAGTCCACGTGGCGGCGTTCCTCCACGACTCGCTTGTACACATCCACCGTCAGCCCGGCGATGCGGTCCCAGTTGTATAGCTCGAGCACCATCCGGTAGGCGTTCTCCGCGCGCTGTCGCGCCCAATCGGGCCGGGAGAGCGTGTGCACGATACCCCATGCCAGCGAGTCCGGGTTGTCCGGATAGACGGTGATCCCCGTCTCCGCGTGTTTCACCACCTCTTTCAGCCCTCCCACCTCGGAGACGACCACCGGGCACTTCGCGGCCATCGCCTCCAGCGCCACGATCCCGAACGGCTCGTAGAGCGAGGGGAAGACGGCGCAATCGGCCAGGTGGAACAGGCGGTTGCGGTCCTCATCGGAGATGAAGCCGGCGAACAGGATCTTCTCCCCCACGCCCAGCTCCCAGGCGCGATGACGGAGCTGCTCAACCATCGGCCCGCGGCCCGCGATCACGAACTTGGCTGCCGGCGTCTGCGCCAGCACCTTGGGCGCCGCCTCCACCAGCACGTGGACTCCCTTCTCGTATACCACCCTTCCCACGTTGAAGACGATCTGCTCGTCGGGTAGGGCGTACATGGCCCGGAATCCCCGCAGGTCTTCCTGGGCGACTCGCTGGAAGGGGGTGGGGTCCACGCCGTTGGGGATGACGTCGATCTTATCGGCCGGGCAGCCGAAGAACTCCCGGATCTCGCCCGCCATGTACTCCGAGCAGGCGATCACCCGCCATGCCTCATAGGTCAGCCACCACTCCACATGATGGATGGCCCGGGAGAGGTCGCCGTTGAGGTGCCCGCGGCCGCGCCCCTTCTCCGTCGCGTGGATGGTCGCGATCAGAGGCGTCTTGTGGGTGCGCTTCAATGCGTTGCCGGCGAAGGCCATCAGCCAGTCATGGGCATGGATCAGGTCGAAGCCGCCGAGCTCGCGCCACAGCCGCTCCGCGTATCCCTCGATCTCCAGGTTGGTTTGCCAGGCGGTGGTGTAGATATCCCCGTTCCCCGGGGGCGGATCGATGCGATGGATCACCACACGCCCCAGGGGCTCCGTCGGATCCCCGCTGGCCCAACGCGGGGTCAACAGATGGATCTCCACATCCTCGCGCCGGGCCATAGCTGGCAACAGCTCCATCACGTGCTTGCCCAGCCCACCCACGACATGGGGGGGGTATTCCCATGAAAGCATCAGAACGCGCACGGTTGCATCTCCTCCTCGATGATCCTCATGGCACCGGCCCAAACCGCTGTCCACCGATGATCTGATACAGGTGCACCGGGGCATACAGCCAGCTTCCGTTCGCATCGAAGGCGATGGAGCCGCTGAGCCCGTCCCAGTGAGTCGCCCCCACCGCGGCCACTATACCCTCTCGCGTGGGCCTTGCCCGGCGCGTGATGTCCCAGGCGATGGCGTCCAGCAGCACGTTGGTCGCGTCGTACACCAGGGCTGCCTCCGGTCCGGGCGGCCCTCCTGCCATTTCCTGGTAGCCCAGGACGAAGGCGTCCGGCCACACGGCGGGTCGCAGGCTGGTCGCCCACACCAGCCCCATGGCCGAGGACCCTGCCCGTTGCAGGACCACGGCCTCCGCCGACTCCGGCCCCCCGACGATCGGCCCCTGGTAGATCGCCCGATCCAGCGACCGCAGCGCATCGGCGACCTGCTCCGGGTCTCCCCCCAGGGCGACGGTCGTGTGCGTGGGCTTGGACGCGCCGGGGGGAGGGCGCCAGGAGATCCCCCTTTGCTCTGCGGCCTCCTGTAGCGGCCGTGAGAACGGGCCCTCCTGGGCGATCCATATCCTCCCATCCCCTCCGGGTGTCTCCCGGGCCCACGTCACCAGCGCCTCCGCCAGCGCCTGATCCGAGGCGAAGAGGCGGAACGCGTTCGGATAAGCCTGCACCACCCCATCGGGGACGGAGACCGGCGCGATCCAGGCCAGCCCGGCCTCCGCCAGCAGGGGCGCGGCCGCGGCGGCCGTCGTGCGGCTGAACGGGCCGATCACCCCCATCACGTCCGGGTCCACCGCCAGCTTGCGCGCCTGTAGAGCGGCCTCCTCCGGGTCCCCGTCGTCGTTCAGGGCGACCAGCATGACCCCATAGCCGGCAACGCCGCCCGCGGCGTTGCGCTCGCGCAGCGCCAGCTTGACTGCGTACAGGGCGGCGTATCCTCGCGGCCGGTAAAGCCCTTCGAATGGGGCGATCATCCCGATCTTGATGATGGGGGGGGTCGAGCGGGGAAGCGTGCAGCCGGCCAGGAGCAGCGAGATCAGCACGAGCGCGAGCAGATATCGACGTCCGCTGCGAGGAGGGGGGCCGGCGGCCCATCGCACGCGTCGAACCGATGCCTCCCGCTGATGATACGGCTGATCCACGTTACTGCCCCTGGTAGCGCTTGATGTTGGCCTTGTGTTCCTCTAATGTGCGGGCGAATACGTGGCCGCCATCGCCCGTGGCGACGAAGTAGAGGTAGTCCGTCTCGGCCGGCCGGATGACAGCCTCGATGGCCGAGAGCCCGGGGCTACAGATGGGGCCCGGCGGCAACCCGGGGTTCAGGTAGGTGTTATAGGGCGAGACGACGCTGCTGTACTCCTCCAGCGTCACCGGGCTCTTCCACCACTGGCCCGTGTCCGGCTGGTATCCCATGGCGTACTGCACGGTGGGATCGGCGTTCAGGTACATGCCCTTCTCCAGCCGGTTCAGGTAGACGCTGGCGATGATGGGGCGCTCCTCGGGCAGCGCGGCCTCCCTCTCGACGATGGAGGCCAGCGTGAGCACGGTGTACAGGGAGAGGCCGCGATCGGCCGCCTCCTGCCGCAGCTCCGGCGTCACCCGGCGGTCGAAGTTGTCCAGGAAGATGCGCAGGATCTCGGCGGGCTGGGCGTGCATGGGGAAGCGGTACGTGTCGGGGAACAGGTACCCCTCCAGGGAAGCCCCCGTTGGCCGGTCGGCGAGGAAGTCGTAGTTGCCCAGTCCGGCGCTCGCCGGGTCGCCGCTGCGCACCAGCGCCAGGAACGCGTCGCCGTCCGTGACCTCCGATTGCTCCAGCAGCTCTGCCACCTCCTCCGCCCGCAGTCCCTCCTGCACGGTGACGACGACCTCCCGGGCGCGGGCCTGCTGGAGGGCCTGGGCGATCTCCGGGATCGTCATCCCGGGGGATAGCTCGAACTCGCCCGCCTCCAGTTTGGCGTCGATTCCCTCGTGTCGGATGTAGAGTCGGAACAGGTCGGCGTCGGTGATGAGCCCCTCCTGCTCGAGCCGGTCCGCGATCTGCGTGGCCGTCTCGCCGGGGGCCACCGTGAAGCGGACGACGGCGTCCGTCTCCGCCGCCGGGCGCAGCAGATCGGTCTCCCGGAACCGCAGGTACAGCTCGATGGCGTAATCCTCGATCGTCTCCAGCGTCAGCGGGCGTGGCCCACCGGCGCGAGCGAGCGCCTGATAGCGCTCCAGGGTCGGTTTGTCCTCCCATTGCTCTCGCAGATGCGCCCAGGCGATGGCCCCCGAGCCGGCGACGGTGCCGATGGTCAGGACGAAGATGAAAACGCGCAGGATCAGCCCCAAGGTGGCAAAGGGGCGGGGAGAAGGGGAAGACGAATCCGTGAGGCGCGATGGCCCCGAAGGAACTCGCATGGACATCTCAACCTCGATCCGGATCGGGAGGCTCGGGCAACAGGGCCGGGCCCCTGCGGGCGTCCAGCCACTCCTGCAGGATGACCGCGGCCGCGGCGGCGTCCAGGCCCGCGCGCGCGGAACTGCCGGTGGCGCGCAGCCGCTCGCTGGCAATCTGGGTGGACAGGCGCTCGTCCCACAGCTCCACGGGCGGGCCGTCCGGCCCCAGGGCCTCCTTCAGCCGTTGGGCGAATCGCTCGCTGATCTGGGCCTGCTCGCTCGCGCTGCCGTCCATGTGAAGCGGATACCCCACGATGATGCGCTTGACGCCGCGCTCCTGTACGATCCGTTCAATGGCGGCCAGGTCCCTGGCCCACGAGCGGCGCGTCAGGGTGGTCACTGGCGTGGCCACAACACCCAGCGGGTCGGAGATGGCCACCCCGATGCGGCGCTCTCCCACGTCCAATGCCATCACGGGCCCGATCATCGTGACCAGTCCACCTCCACCCGGATGCGGAAGGGGACCCACGGCACCCGGCCGAGCCAGCTGGGCTTCAGCTGCAGCTCCGGCGGAGCGGCCAGCGGCCATTCCCTCATCAACGTCTCTCGGGCCTCGTCCAGCGGCAGCCCGGCGATGGCCGCCCGTACCGCCGCCCGATCGATATCGCTCACCACCTCGCCGGTCGCCGTGAGCGAGTACATCACCCGGTCCCTGCGCACGGTCACCGGCCCCTGCTGGTAACGCACGCTATCGGCCAGGAGACGCGCCCGTTCGGGGATCTGGTCCTGCATGACCCGGAGGGCAATCTGCTTCCCGGCCTCCCCGTCGACGGCGACGCCGCGCGCCAGCACGCGCAGGCGCAGTCCCAGCGTGTCGGCCGGATCGTCCACGAAGTGGTCGAACGTCTCCGCCAGGATCAACGTCACGATGGACTCTCGGGGGAGGAACTCCCCCTCCTCCAGCAGCTCGCTGAGGCGCTGGTAGGCCGTCTGCTGGACCTGTTGCAGTACCGCCTGTCGCAGGCGATCCTTGTCCGCGTTGGTGACGACGTTGACCTGGCGAACGCTACCGCCGGTGGTCGGCTTCTCGTTGATCACCCGAAGGACGGGGGATAGCGGGCCATCGACCAGGGTGATGGTACCGCTGCGCACGTTGCCCGCAGGCCCGGGGTCCACCGCCTCGATGGGGACCTCCACCTTCGCCCCGATCCCCGCCGGGAGCGTCCCGGTCACCGTGGTGCGGAAGCGCACATTGGTCCCCGTGGATGTTCGCACCACCGTTCCGGCTGGGATCTCCAGGGAGGCCGTCTGCCGGTTGATGAACACCACGGAGCCTGTCGCTCGTTGGTCCGGGGCGTCTCGCCGCCCGGTGGTAGGCAGGGAGCCGTTGCCCTCGATCTGGATCTCCACCCACCGGGCCGGGATCAGCCGCAGGTTGGCATCCGGGTAGTCCACGCCCGTCGTCGCTGTCAGGTCCACGGTGATCGCCGAAGTCTGGCGGGCCGGCACCAGCGTCACGTGGGCGACGGGCACGATCAACGCCGCGGTCAGGAGGATCAGCGATGTCAGCGCCGCCAGCAGCAGGGTGAGCCCCACGACCTCACCCCAGGCGGGGACGCGGCGTGATCGCGCCTGGGCGATCACGCGGGCGCGCTCTTCCACGCGCTGCGCGCGCCAGCGCGTCAGCTTGGCGCGCTGGTCCTTGCGTGGATCCTCCGGCAGGTGGCCATCGGGCGGGGGGATCGGCAACGATTCGATCTGGGCGGCCTCCTCAGGGGAGTAGAAGGTGGGGAGGCCCTCCTCTTGAGCCAGCCGCCGCATGGCCGGGTTGTCGGTGACCAACGCCACGCGCAGCCGTCGTCGGGCCGCGCGGCGACGGATCAGGCGCAGCCGTACCGGGTTGGCCCAGGAGCGACTGTTCGCGGGCAACACCAAGATCACGGCTGGGTCGCGGATCGTGTCCAGCCGGGCCAACAGGCCGGGTAATTGCCAATCGTCCGTCAGGTGGATGATCTGTGTCATGTTCCCCAAAGCGAAGGGAAGCCGCAGCACCTCGAAAGGGGCCACGGCTTCGTCCATTCGCCGGAATCTCCGATCCCTTTCAGCTGGATGTGGGGCCCATTCCCTCGGTCGCCGCTCAAGAGCTGGCGTGCAGCTTGCGTTCCACCCATTGCGGGACCAGCCGCAGCGCCTCGTGCATCCGGCTGAGATCCTTGCCCCCGGCCTGAGCCAGCGTGGGCCGGCCGCCTCCGCCTCCGCCGACGGCCTCGGCGACGACCTTCACGATCTGCCCTGCGTGGAACCCGCGCTCCACCAGGTCGGGCGTGACGGCGGCCACGAAGCTGGGCCGATTGCCGATGGCCGCGCCCAAAACGATCACGCCCGAGCCCATGCGCTCGCGAAACCAGTCGCTCATCCGTCGCATGGTCTCCATGTCGTCCGCGTCGACGGGCACGGCCAGCACTTTCACGCCGTCGATGTCCTGCACCTGCTGGAGCAGCGACTCGAATTCCCGGAGGGCCAGGGCCTGTCGCAACCGGGTGACCTCCTTCTGCAGGCTCTGGACCTGATCCAGCAGGTTGAGCACCTTCCGATCGACCTCCTCGTCCTGGCATCCCAGGAAGGTGGCCGTCCGATGGAGCAGGGCCAGCTGTCGCTGGACCAGCCGGTGGGCCCAGCGCCCGGTGACCGCTTCGATGCGGCGCACGCCCGCGCCCACGCTGCCCTCGGATAAAATATGGAAAAAGCCGATCTCAGATGTGTTGTTCACGTGTGTGCCGCCGCACAGCTCCTGGCTGAGCGGTTCATCCGCGGGACCGACCCGGATGACGCGCACCTCCTCGCCGTATTTCTCACCGAAGAGGGCGATGACACCCTCGTTCACGGCCTGTCGATACGTCGTCCAGCGGGCCTCCACCGGGTATGCGGCCAGGATGGCGTCGTTCACCCCCTGCTCGATGGCCGCCAGCTCCTCCTCCGTCAGCATGGCGCCGTGGGTAAAGTCGAAGCGCAGCCGGTCCGGAGCGACCAGCGAGCCCGCCTGGTGGACGTGTTCGCCCAGCACCCGGCGGAGCGCGGCATGGAGCAGATGGGTGGCGGTGTGGTTGCGCATGATGTCTCGCCGACGCTCCTGGTCGATGGACGCCCGCGCCAGGTCTCCCACGCGCACGGTGCCCTCCTCCACCTCGCCGACGTGGACGATCAGGCCGGGGACTGGCCGGCGCGCCTCGTCGACGCGCACTTTCCATACCGGGTCGCCGTGCTCGTCGTACTGCGCGATGACGCCCGTGTCGGACACCTGCCCGCCGCTTTCCACGTAGAAGGGCGTCTTGGGCAGCACGATCTCCACCGCGTCCCCGGCGCGGGCCAGGGAGACGGATTGCGAGTCTTTGAGGATGGCCAAGACCGGCGCCTCGACCTCGCTGGTCTCGTAGCAGAGATGCTGGACCGTGCCCTCGGGCAGCAGGCCGGCCGAGCGCAGCTCCTCCAACACGTTCAGATATCGGGCGGCCCGATCTTCCTGGTCCGCCGTGAACCGGGAGGCAGCCCGGGCCCGCTCGCGCTGCTCCGCCATCGCCCGCTGGTAGCCCGCCTCGTCGATGGTCAGCCCGTGCTCGCGAGCCACGTCCCGGGTCAGGTCCAGGGGAAAGCCGTAGGTATCGTACAGTCGGAAGGCCGCCTCGCCGGGCAGCACCTTTGTCTCCTGCACTTTGGGGTCGGCGATCAACTCCTCCAGGACGGCGAGCCCGGTGGCGAGCGTCTGCGAGAAGCGCTCCTCCTCCGCGGTGATCGTCTTATAAATGAAGGCCGCCCGCTCGTGTAGCTCGTGATAGTGGTGCCCCATGATCTCGATGACCTTCTCGGCGATCTTGGCCAGGAACGGTCCCTCGAAGCCGGCTTTGTAGCCGTATCGAGCGGCGCGTCGCAGGATCAGGCGAAGTACGTATCCCCGCCCCTCGCTGCTGGGGATCACCCCATCGCCCACCAGGAAGGTCACAGCCCGTCCGTGATCGGCGATCACCCGGTAGGCGACCTGCTTTTGGGCCGCTTCCTCGTCGCTGTCGCCCAACAACGCCTGGATATGGGCCAGGATCGGCGTGAACAGGTCCGTCTCGTAGTTGGAGCGCTTGTTCTGCACCACGGATGTGATGCGCTCCAATCCCATGCCGGTATCGACGCCCGGACGCGGCAATAGGGTGCGGGTCCCGTCGGCCCCCTGGTTGTATTGCATGAAGACCAGATTCCAGATCTCCAGCCAGCGATCGCATCCGTTGTCCAGCGCCACGCTGCAGTTGGGATCCCCGCAGGTGCACGCCTCCGGCCCCCAATCGTAGTGGATCTCCGAGGTGGGACCGCAGGGGCCGGTGTCGCCCATCATCCAGAAGTTCGTCTTCTCCCCCATGCGATAGACTCGTTCAGCCGGCACGCCGATCTCCTCGGTCCAGACGTGAAAGGCCTCGTCGTCGTCCTCATACACGGTGTATACCAGTCGCTCGGGATCGACGCCATAGACCTGCGTGACGACCTCGTAGGCGTAGTGGATGGCCTCTCGTTTGAAGTAGTCGCCGAAGGAGAAGTTGCCCAGCATCTCGAAGAATGTGTGATGGCGGGGTGAGGGGCCCACGTTCTCCAGGTCGTTGTGCTTTCCCGAGACGCGCATGCACTTCTGAACCGAGGTCGCCCGGGTGTACGGCCGGCGTTCCAGCCCCAGGAATACGTCCTTGAACTGCACCATGCCGGCGTTGGTGAACAGCAGGGTGGGGTCACCCACCGGGATCAGGGATGAGCTCTCCACGACGGTGTGGCCGTGTTGGGCGAAGTAGTCCAGAAAGCGTTGTCGGATTTCTTGACTGGTCATCGTCATGGGTACCGAACTCCTGGCCGTAGCGAAAGGGTTTCTTGGGCATGGGACTGACGCGGATTGTAAGGCAACTCTAGACAAAAGTCAAAGGTATTCCGGTGATGACCGTGATAAGAACGTCTCTGCGAGGTAGTGTATCCAAAATGGTGGAAATTCCGCGAGGCTCATCGCAAGCCCACAGGGGAGGTGCGGAGGGACCTCCCTCCGCCAAAACATCCTCTTTTTCCGCTTTGCACCGGCCCTTTCCCGGCCTGATTCGGGTGGGCGAGGCCGGGCGAGGCAGGTGAGGGGCGGAAACCGGGAGGTTTCTTTTGAGGGG
>JAJRVX010000511.1:0-2618 GCA_024277095.1 Chloroflexota bacterium | reverse complement strand
TATTGGCCCACCATGAACAGGCGCAGGTTGGCCGTGACCACGTCCCACCGGGCTACGGTCAACGCCCAGCGCAGGAAGTTCGTGAGGATGACGTAGAGCAGCCAGGCGGAGAAGAACGTGAGCAGTGTGTTGTACCAGGAGCTGAATAAGTTCTGGCGGAGCCACCCGATCACGCCGAGCGACGTGATCGGAGGGCGCATGACCTCGGAATCTGTGGCCATATTCACCTCACCACGAATTGTACGCGTCGATTGTACCAGTTCATGAACAGGGCGGTCAGCAGGCTGATGCTCAGGTAGCTGCTCATGATCATGATGATGACCGGCACGGGCTGCCCCGTCTGGTTGGCGATGGTGCCGCCCACGGCGAAGAGGTCAGGGTACCCCACGGCGATGGCCAGGCTGGAGTTCTTGGCCAGGTTCAGGTATTGGCTGGTCAGCGGGGGGATGATGATGCGCAGCGCCTGGGGAAAGATCACCAGGCGGAGCATCTGCGCGTTGCTGAGCCCCAGCGCCCGAGCCGCCTCCAGCTGCCCGCGTGGGACAGCCTGGATCCCAGCGCGCACGATCTCGGCGATGAAGGCGCCCGTATACACCACGAGCCCGACGAGCAGGGCGGTGAACTCCGGCGTCAGCGTCCGGCCGCCCGTGAAGTTGAACCGCTGTAGGACGGGCATCTCCCACGATACGGGCGTCTCGCCCGGCAGGTACCATCCGAGGATCGGCAGCACGATGAACACGATCAGGCCGACGGTAATCGGGTACGTCGTCCGCCCCGTGCGGAGCTGATATTGGATCAGCACGCGCCATGAGGCGATGCCCAGGATGACCCCGGCGGCCAGGGTGAGCAGCCAGAGCTTGAATGTGGGCGAGGGGATCAACCATGGCATGGTGACGCCGCGCTGGTGGATGTAGATGTTGCCGGGGAGCTCCAGGCTCTGGCGCACCGGGGGAAGCTGAAGGATCACGGCGAAGTACCAGAACACCAGCTGGACCAGCAACGGCGTGTTCCGGATCAGCTCGATGTATGCCCCCACGATGCGGGTCAGCAGCCAGTTGTTGGACAGCCGGGCGACGCCGACGATCACGCCCAGGATCGTGGCGAGAAGGATGCCCAGCCCGCTCACGAGCAGCGTGTTGACCACGCCTACCAGAAACGCCCGTCCATAGGTATCGCTGGGGCTGTACCGGATGCCCTCGCCGATCTCGAAGCCGGCCTCCAGCTTCAGGAAGCCGAAGCCCAGGGATAGCCCTCGCTGGGCCAACGCGTGGGTCATGTTCGCGTACAGCAGCCCGGCGACCAGGATCACGACCAGCAGGAACAGGACCTGGGTGAAGATGGCGAGCACTCGGACGTCTCGCCAGAAGGGTACCGGCTGATGGTGGAATCTAGCCTGTTGGGCCATACACGTTCACCTGTCGCTAGGATTCGGTGTGATGGGGGTGGAGCCCCCCAAGTCATTTCGAAGCGGTCCCCATCCGGCAGCACGGCGGGGCACGCGGCGAATCGCCGGGGCCGGATGGGGACCAGGGCCCGTGAGGCGTGAGCGCTCACGGGAGGTCCCTTTACTACAAAGGCAGCCCGGCATGCCCTCAGGAATGCCGAGCTGCCTCACGCTCAGGCCACGGGCGTGGCCGGTTTAACGGAACGGTGGCGAGTAGAGGAGACCGCCGTCCGTCCACAGCTTGTTCGGACCTCGATCCATGTTGAACGGGGTGCCGGGGCCCAGGTTGCGATCGAAGATCTCCCCGTAGTTACCCACGTGGCGGATGATCCGCACGACGAAGTCGTTGGACAGCCCGAGCTGCTCGCCCAGGTTGCCCTCCAGCCCCAGCAGGCGGCGGGTGACCGGATCCTTGGAGTCCATGAAGCTGTCGATGTTCTGGGAGTTGATGCCCAGCTCCTCCGCCTGGATGGTCCCGAAGACGATCCACTTGATGACGTCGAACCACTGGTCGTCGCCGTGAGGCACGACCGGGCCCAGCGGCTCCTTCGACATCACGACGTCGAGGATGACGTGGTCGGCCGGGTTGGCGAAGACGGTACGGCGGGCCGCCAGCTGGGAGCGATCGCTGGTGACGGCATCGCAGCGTCCCTCTTCGTAGGCTGCATACGTGGCGTCGATCTCCTCGAACACCACCGGCGTGAACTCGATCCCGCGCGCTCGCATCTGGTCGGTCAGGTTAAGCTCGGTGGTGGTGCCGGTCTGCACACAGATGGATGCCCCGGCCAGATCCTCCAGCTTCGTCGCTCCGAGCTCCTTGTGCACCATCATGCCCTGGCCGTCGTAGAAGGTGGTGGGGGCGAAGTTACCCCAGCTGGCGTCTCGGGAGATGGTCCACGTGGTGTTGCGGATCAGCACGTCGATCTCGCCGGTCTGCAGGGCGGTGGATCGCTCCTTGGCGGACAGGGGACGGAACTCGACGGCGTTCGGGTCATCGAAGATGGCGGCTGCCACCGCCCGGCAGTAGTCGGCATCGAACCCGGTGAAGTTGCCGGTGGTCTCGTCCAGGTAGCTGAACCCGGGCAGGCCGCCGTTGACGCCGCAGATCACCTTCCCTCGCGCCTTGATGGTCTCCAGTCGGCTGCCTTGCTGAGCGGCCGGGGCTGCCTCCGCC
>JAJRVX010000510.1:0-4918 GCA_024277095.1 Chloroflexota bacterium | reverse complement strand
CGGGTGAACGAGTCCATCCCCGTCCACGGGTACGACGGTGATCTCGAACCCGTAACGATCGCGCAGATCCTCCGCGGTGTGCAAGACGGCGTGGTGCTCGATGGCGGTGGTGACGATGTGGTTCCCCCGGCCGCGTGCCCGTTGGGCCAGAGCCACGCCGCGCAGGGCCATGTTGTCGCTTTCCGTCCCGCATGAGGTGAAGACGACCTCGTGGGGATGGCAGCTCAGGATCTCAGCCACGGTCCGACGCGCATCTTCCATGGCCTGGCTGGCCTCTCGGCCCAGACGGTGCAGGCTGGACGGGTTCCCGTAGCGCTCCGTGAAATACGGGAGCATCGCCTCGACCACTCGCGGGTCCACCGGGGTGGTAGCGGAGTGATCCATGTAGATGATCGACTTGCTCATCACGCTATCCTCTCGACTCGTGTTCCCTTGACCTCTCGTTTCTGGTAAAAGCGTGTCTGAAAATTTACCGGTAAGGCGTCTGAGGGTCTCCCTTAGCCACCAGCTCCACAGGGGGAGGTGTGGAGAGGAGATCCCTCCACGGAAATCCCGCTTTTCGAAGGCGGGAGAAGGGCTTTTTCCGGAGGGGTGGAGCCCCTCCGGGCCTCCTCATAGCAGAAGCAGCGGCTAAGGGTGTGTCTAAAATGCGATTGCTTTTGGTGGACATTCTACCATGATCCCGGGCGTGGGCCAAGCGGTTTGGCTCAGCCAGGTCATCCCGGCAAAGGGGCGGCACTACCCGGGGACATCATGTTTTGCCAATTCAGACACTCTGGGGTAAGATTGTCGATGGCCTTTCGCAGGGTACCATAATACAACGGAGTGGACTCGTCCAATGCTGGAGCCATTTGTTTCTCCCGAATCGGTTGCGATCATCGGAGCCTCGAAGACTCCTGGCAAGCTTGGCTATGCGGTCCTCCAGAACGTGCTCCAGTATGGCTTTCCCGGCTCGATCTATCCGATCAATCCCAAGGGGGGCGAGATCCTGGGCCTGAAGGCGTATCCCAGCGTGCTCGACGTGCCTGGGCCCATCGATCTCGCCGTGATTGTGATCCCCAGCCAGTTTATCGCCAAAGTGCTGGATGAATGTGGCCGGAAAGGTATACGCGGAGTTGTGATCATCTCGGCCGGATTCCGAGAGATCGGTCCCGAGGGCATGCAGCGTGAGCGCGAGCTGCTTCGTATCGCAAAGCAGTACGGCATCCGGATCATCGGCCCGAATTGCTTGGGGATCATCGATACGCTAGTCCCGCTAAATGCCTCATTTGCGGCCACCATGCCCGATCAGGGCAGCATCGCCTTTATGTCCCAGTCCGGGGCGCTGTGTACCTCTATCCTGGACATGGCCAAGCCGCAGGGTATCGGCTTTTCCCGCTTCGTCTCATTGGGGAACAAGGCGGATCTGAACGAGATCGATTTCTTGGAGGCGTGGGCGGATGATCCCCACTCGGCGGTGATCACGGCCTACCTGGAGGGGATCACGGAGGGGCCTCGTTTCATGCAGGTGGCGCGCGAGGTCACCCGCAAGAAGCCGGTGATCACCATCAAGTCCGGTACGACCAGCGCCGGGTCCAGGGCGGTCTCCTCGCATACGGGGACGTTGGCCGGATCGGATCGCGCATACGAGGCAGCCTTCAAGCAGACAGGGGTGATCCGGGCTCACTCGGTACAGGAACTGTTTGACTTCGCCGCCGCATTTGCTCGCCAGCCGATTCCAGAAAGCGATCGGGTGGCCGTGGTGACCAACGCGGGTGGCCCGGGCATCATGTGCACGGATGCCTTAGAGAAGGCAGGGTTGCACCTGGCGCAGCTCACCGATGAGACCCGCCAGAACCTGAGCGATCACCTGCCGGCCGCGGCCAGCGTGCTCAATCCCATCGACGTGTTGGGGGATGCGCTGGCTGACCGCTACGAGCTGGCCGTGGAGGCTGCCGTCAACGACCCCAACGTGGGCGCGGTGATCGTGATTCTTACGCCGCAGTTCATGACGGAGATCGAGAAGACGGCCGAGGCGGTTGTGCGGGTCTCGCAGCGGTCGAACAAACCCATCCTGGGCTGCTTCATGGGGGAGGCAAACGTGGGCCCGGGCGTGGATATCCTCAATCGGGGCGGCGTGCCGAACTACCAGGTGCCCGAACGGGCGGCTGAGGCGTTGGCGGCCATGTGGTCTTATCGCCAGTGGCTGGAGCAGCCCGATGATGAGATCCCTCGATTTGAGGCGGATCGTGAGCGTGTGCGCCAGGTCTTTGATGCGGTACGATCCAGCGGCCGTGTGACCATGGGCGAGGTGGAGGCGCGAGCCGTTTTGGAGGCGTATGGTGTACCCTTGCCCAAATCGGAGTTGGCCCGCTCGGCGGAGGAGGCGGTGGAGATCGCCGAGCGCATCGGGTACCCGGTGGTGATGAAGATCGCCTCGCCGGACATCCTGCATAAAACGGACATCGGCGGTGTCAAGGTCAACCTGATGACCGCCTCGGATGTGCGTGACGCCTTCGACTTGATCACCTATCGGGCGGGACGGTACATGCCCAACGCGGAGATCTGGGGGTGTCTGGTGCAACAGCAGGTGAGCGGCGGCAAGGAGGTGATCCTGGGGATGAGCCGTGATCCCCAGTTCGGCCCTCTGCTGCTCTTCGGACTGGGAGGAATCTACGTCGAGGCGTTGAAGGACGTCACGTTCCGGGTGGCGCCGATCGGACGTCGGGCTGCCATGGAGATGATGCGAGAGATCCGGGCATACCCGTTGCTTCGGGGCGTGCGGGGTGAGGAGCCGTCCGACCTGGAGGCGATCGCGGACATCATGCTGAGGATCTCGCAGCTGGTGACGGACTTCCCGGAGATCGTGGAAATGGATATCAACCCTCTGAAGGTCTTCGACCGGGGCAAGGGCGCGCTGGCCCTCGATATGCGTCTGGTGTTGGCCGCGTAGGTTCAGGAGGATCTAACCAATGGCGAACGTGTACGTAACTTCTATCGAGACGTTTTCCGGAAAAAGCGCGATCTGTGTGGGGATCGGATTGCGCTTCCGACGCGATGGCCTGAAGGTGGGCTATATGAAGCCCGTGAACGTGGCTGCCCATCCGGGCCCGGCCGGGCCAAAGGACGACGATGTGGCCTTCATCAAGGACGCTTTCGGCTTGCCTGAGCCGATGGAGGTGTTGGCCCCTGTAGCCCTGACCCCCGCACATACAGAGCGCCTGCTGCGGGGTGAGGACGACACGGACTATGAGGCCGTGCTGCGCTCCGCGTACGATCAGGTGTGTCAGGATCGGGATGTGGTGATCCTGGAGGGAGGGGCGACGCTTCGTGAAGGGTACATGGTTAATCTTCCCACGCCGCGAGTGGCGGAGATGCTGGACGCCCGCCCGTTGGTGGTCATCCGATGGGAGGAGCCTCGGATGGTGGATAACGCGCTCACAGCCAAGGTGCGCCTGGGTGACCCGATGATCG
Organism: Chloroflexota bacterium; assembly: GCA_024277095.1. Classification (GTDB taxonomy): domain Bacteria; phylum Chloroflexota; class Anaerolineae; order DUEN01; family DUEN01; genus DUEN01. Next base: position 1,465 of record JAJRVX010000510.1, on the reverse strand, counting down.
GCGTGGTGTTGAACACGGTGCCACAAAGTAAATTGGACTACGCGGAGGAGGTGATCCGTCCCTTCCTGGAGCGCAAGGGGATCCCCGTGTTGGCCATCCTGCCCAGGGATCGACTGCTGCAGGCTGCCAGCGTCACGGAGCTGGCGGAGGGTCTGGGCGCGCACATCCTGGCCTGTGCGGAGAAGGCGGACGCCCTGGTGGAGACCGTGATGGTGGGGGCGATGAACGTGGACAGCGCGCTCTCCTATTTCCGTCGCACACCCAATAAGGCCGTGATCACGGGCGGTGATCGGGCGGATATCCAGTTGGCGGCGCTGGAGACCTCCACTCGCTGTTTGATCCTGACGGGCAACATCATGCCCAATCCCATGATCCTCACCCGGGCCGAGGAGCTGGGGGTTCCTGTGCTGCTCTGCCAGCAGGATACCCTGACGGCCGTGGAGATCGTGGAGGGATACTTCGGGCGCAGCCGCTTCCAGCAACGTCCGAAGATCGAACGGTTTAGCAAGATGCTGGACGAGCGCATGGATTTCGACCAGCTTTACGATTCCTTGGGACTGAAACGATCCTGAGCAAAGATCACCAATCCCCGATCTCTGATCGTTGGAGATTGGGGATTCGGAAAAGGAGTTGAAGCCGTGACCACGATCATAGAAGATGTCGTCGCGCGTGAGATTTTGGACTCTCGTGGGAACCCCACCGTTGAGGTGGAGGTGGTCCTGAGCGGTGGGGATGTCGGCCGGGCGGCCGTGCCCTCCGGTGCCTCCACCGGCGTACATGAGGCCGTCGAGCTGCGCGATGGCGATGCCTCTCGCTATGGCGGCAAGGGCGTCCTTAAGGCGGTGGAGAACGTGAACACCACCATCGCCGAGGAACTTTTGGGGTGGGACGCGCTGGATCAGGTGGGGATCGACGAGTTCCTGATCAACCTGGACGGTACACCCAACAAGGGTAACCTGGGCGCCAATGCCATCCTGGGCGTCTCCCTGGCGGTGGCGAAGGCGGCAGCGGCCGCGATCGGGCTGCCGCTGTATCGCTATATCGGCGGCGTCAGCGCCCGTGTGTTGCCGGTGCCGATGATGAACATCCTGAACGGCGGCAAGCACGCGGTGGACTCCACCGACCTGCAGGAGTTCATGATCATGCCGGTGGGCGCTGAGAGCTTCGCTGAGGCGTTGCGCTGGGGGGCGGAGACCTACCATGCGCTGAAGAAGGTGCTGGCTAAGCGGGGGTACAGCACCAACGTGGGCGACGAGGGGGGCTATGCGCCATCGCTCAAGTCCAACGCCGAGGCGATCGAGGTGATCCTGGAGGCGATCGAGGCCGCCGGCTATAAGGCGGGTGAGGACATCTGGATCGCCCTGGACCCGGCCTCCAGTGAGATCTACGAGGATGGGAAGTATGTCCTCAAGAAGGAGGGCCGCTCCCTGACCAGCGCGGAGATGGTGGACTTTTACGAGGATTG
>JAJRVX010000509.1:0-9336 GCA_024277095.1 Chloroflexota bacterium | reverse complement strand
CCGAACACGCCCTCCAGGGTCAGCGCGGGGAGCTTGGCGAAGATGAACAGGGCGGCGATGGCCAGCAGGCCGATGCCGATCTGCAGCCAGCCGAACGTCGTCAGGGTCGCCGGGCGTCGCCTGACCCAGCGGGCTCCCAGCGCGCCGCCGACCGCCAGCCCGCCCAGGAAGACGGTCAGCATCAGCGAGAAGGAGTAGATGGCGTGCAGGGTGTGGATGGAGAGGATCCGGGCCCATACCACCTCGTAGCCCAGGGCGACCAGCCCCGACAGCCCGTATCCGATCACCACATAGCGCATCGCCTGCTCGGAAAGGGGGCGGCTCTGGGGCTCGGACGGACGTCGCCGCCTGGAGCGGGAGCGGCGAGGCGCTGGCGTCTCCTGGGGGACGGGCGTGGGAGACCACGTCCGATCCAGCCACAGCGCGCCGATGGCCACCAGCAGGTTGATCGTGACGCCCAGGAGGACGGTCCCCAGCACCCCCAGAAACCGGATGAAGGAGATGCCGGTCAACAGGCAGCCCAGCATGGCCCCCACGGTGTTGGCTGCATACAGCCAGCCGACGTCGCCGCCGATCCGGCCCGGACGGGTGGCATAGATGCGGCTCATCGCGGGCAGCGTGGCGCCGATCAGGATCATCGGCGGGGCGAGCACCACGATGGAGAGCGACAGGCGAAGCAACGTGAGCAACGGCAGGCTGGGGTGCGTCGCCCGGGTGATGGCGGCATACAGCCCGTTCAGCTCGGTGAGCACGAACGGGGAGACCCCGGCCAGCAGCGCGATGCCGATCTCCAGTATGGCATAGGCCCGGAGCGGGCGGGAGATCTCATCGATGCGCCTTCCCAGCAGGTAGCTGCCCAGCGCCATCCCGCCCATGTAAGCGGCCAGAATCGTGCTGTAGGCGTACACGCTGACGCCAAAGGTCAGGGAGGCCTGACGTACCCAGACGATCTCGTAGATCAGACCACTGACCCCGGAGAGGAAGAACAGGATAAGCAGGTACACGCGTCGCATAGATGACGGCCAACCCATCGATCGTGTGAGTCCGGATAGCGAAGGCGGGCAGGGCCGCGTGGCAGCAGGTCGGCCACGCTTGCCCTGCCCGCCCGTGAGTTCACGCGGCGGATGAGCTCGCGCTCACCGCCTGAGGCTTACTTGAACTCCCAACCTTCTTCTTCGGCGATGCGCTGCAGCGCCTCGGTCAGGTCCTTCTCAAGCTGCGGCAGCACATCCTCGGCTCGCCCGTTCGGATCGTTGAAGAAGGCACCCAGCGCGTTGCCCCAGATCTGGTTCAGCTCGTCCCAGCGCACCAGCAGGTGGTTGCTGGACTCCAGACCGTGGCGGAAGGCGCCCTGGTACACTTCCTTGACCTTCTCAGGCTCCATGCACTCGAACTGCTGGAACCACTCCTCCTGCACCTTCTTCTGGGTGGGCGGGGTGTTGGTCGCCTTCATGTAGGAGCGAGCGTTGTCCTCACGCACCAGGAACTTGACGAACGTCCAGGCGTCCTCCAGCTCCTGCCCCTCCAGACCGCGGGTGATGACCCAGGGATCGGTGTAGATGACGGCACGCACGTCCGCGTCCGGGGTGCCCCAGGGCAGAGGCGCCACGCCCCAGCAGAAGCCGCCTTCCACGTCCGGCTTGATGCGGGAGAAGACCCACCAGCCCCAGCCGCCGGTCTCGTACATGGCCACCCGGCCGCTCTCGAAGGCGCCACCGAGCTGGCTCAGCGCCTCGCTGGCCGCGGCGTCCGGTTGCACCTTGTGGACGTAGATCAGGTCATGATGCTTCTGGTAGGCATCGATGATCACCGGATCCGTCAGGTTGATGGACTGAGCGAAACCGGTCTCGTAGGTGCCCTCCGGCCAGGGGAACTTGCCGAAGATCATGGCCGGTCCCTCGATGTTCTGGCGGTTCTGGATCCAGCCGTACTGGGCCGTGGTGGGATCGTCGTAGTTCTTGGTCAGCTTCTTGGCCAGGTCCAGCATCCGGTCCCATGTCCAGGTCTTGTCCTCCCAGTCCGTGGGCGGGTAGGGGATGCCGGCCTCGTCGAAGATGTCCATGTTGTAGAACACGTAGCTGCCGGTGGTCAGGAACGGCAGACCCCACTGCTTGCCCTCTACGTTGTAGATGGCCAGCACCTCGGGGATGAACACGCTCAGGTCGAGGTTGTCGCGCTCGATGAGCGGGGTCAGGTCCATGATGAGGCCGCGATAGCGGTCGCTGGCGAAGCCGTCGCCACCCCAGTTGGTGGACCAGACGTGCAGCGGCTCACCGGCGGCGATCATCGCCTCGCGCTTCACGGCGATGTCGGGCTGGTCGATGATCAGCACGTTCACCGTGATGTCGGGGTATTCCTTCTCAAAGGCCGGCTTGACGACCTCGAGCTCCCACGGATTCTCCACGGTGCTGGTTCGGACCATCCATACGATCTCACGCTTCTCCGCAGGCTTTTCCTCCGCAGGCTTTTCGGCGGCCGGCTTCTCCTCCGCCGCCGGAGCGGGCGCGCCGCCTCCGGCACAGGCGGTGAACACGAAGATGGCGATCAGCATTACGCTCAGGACGCCGAACATGAGCCTCATGCGTCGGTTAGACATCTATCCTCTCCTTTCTACTGCTGGTTGTGTGAGACAGGGTGTGTCTGTGGAGACACATACAGACCGATCGATCGGTAGGATCTCGCATCCTACGCTTGGGGCCGGAGGCGGCCTGGGATTAAACCGTCTGCTGTTTCATCACCCCCTTTCATACCGAGATGGATATATGGGGGAGCAAGGCTTATCCCTTCACGCCGGTGATGACGATGCCCTGGATGAAATATCGCTGAGCGACGAAGAACACCAGCACACAAGGCATGATCACAGCCAGCGACGCGGCCATCAGCCAATGCCAGGGCGTTCCACCGAACGGCGTGCGAAACATGGAAAGCCCCAGGGATACGGTGAACTTGCGGTTATCGTTCAGGTAGACCAGCGGTCCCAGGTAGTTGTTCCAGTGCCAGATGAAGGACATGATGGAAACGGCGCCCAGCGCCGGCTTCGACAGCGGCAGGATGATCCGCCACCAGATCCCCAACGGTGTGGCCCCATCGATGATGGCCGCCTCATCGTACTCCTTGGGCAGGCTCATGTAGAACTGGCGGAGCAGGAAGATCAGATAGGCGCTCCCGAACCAGGCGGGCACGATCAACGGCTTGTACGAGTTGAGCCACCGGAGCTTGGAGAATAGGATATATTGCGGGATCAAAGTCACCTGGTAGGGCACCATCATCGTGCTCAGGACGAACAGGAACAGGGCGTTGCGGCCGGGGGCGCGGAGCCGGGCAAATCCGTATGCGATGAAGGAGCAGGACAGGGCCTCCCCAAGCATCACGGAGATGGCATAAATGGCCGTGTTCTTGAAATAGGTGCCGAACGGATTGAACGTCAGCGCGTCATAGTAGTTGCGCCATTGAGGCTTGGCCGGGATCCAGACGGGAGGCATCTTGAGCGCCTCGAGCTCCGTCTTCAAGGAGGTGGAAACCATCCAGGCCACGGGGAAAAGGATAAAGAGCGCTCCAATGGTGGCCAGGATCGTGGCTACCACACGTGTGAATTCCTCCTGGAACTTCTTGCTCTTGAAGAAGCGCGGCTTGCGTTGTGCCACAGTCGCTGCAGCTGGACGAAGGGTTTGCTCTGCCATGATTCACTCCTGCTCGAGATCTCAATCCTACGCTTTCAGATCGCTTCCTCTTCCCCAGGTGCCTCGTAGTACACAGCTCGCCGGGAAACCTTGAACATGAGGATCGTCAGACCCAGGATAACCAGGAACAGGATCCACGCCTGGGCAGCCGCGTATCCGAACCGATACCGCCGGAAGGCGTTCAGATACAGGTAGAGCACATAGAACATGGAGGCGTAGGCCGGCCCACCGCTGCCGTTGGAGATCACATATGCCTGGGTGAAGACCTGGAAGGAGCCGATGATGCCGGTGATGAAGGTGAACAGGATGACCGGGGAGATCATGGGCAGGGTGACGTGGCGGAGCCGGTGCCAGGCGTTGGCCCCGTCGATGGTGGCCGCCTCATAGAGAGCGGTAGGCACACCCTGCAGCCCGGCCAGGTAGATCAGCATAGGCCCCCCTAACCCCCACAGGCTCAGCAGCACGTAGGCCGGGATCACCCATTTCGGGTCGAAGAACCATCTCGGCCCCGTGATGCCCAGCGGGATGACCCCATTGGGGCCCAGGAGCCAGGCGATCACGTAGTTCACGATGCCGAAGCTGGGATTCAACAGCCATTGGAACAGCAGCGCGACCGCCACGCCGGTGATCACCGAGGGCAGGTAATACAGCGTGCGGTATACACCCAGGAAGGGCACACGCTGATTGAGGAGGATAGCCAGGCTCAGCGAGGCGACGATCCCGATGGGCACGCTCAGAAAGGTGTAATAGGCGGAAACCTGCAAGGATTTGTAGAAGATGCGGTCACGGAACAGGCGGGTATAGTTGGTCAAGCCTATCCACTGGGGCGGATTGGCCGCATTGTACTTGGTGAAGCTCAGGTAAAGGGAGGCGATGATGGGGCCGCCGGTGAATAAGATGAATCCTATGATCCACGGTGCGATGAAGAAATAAAACCAGAGCGCTTCTCTCCTCGCTAGCTTCCCCTGTGGCAGGATCCTGATCATTACCCACTCCTTTTCTCTTCTGGATTCTTCGATTTTCTGAACAAGTGCAGGATTCCGAGGACGGAATCTCCCCTGGGAGCTGGAACCGATCGCGGAGGAAGGGGACACTTCTCCTTCAAGCGTTGCTTACGAGGGTAGCTGCCCTGGGTATTCACGCTGTGGTCGAGGACAGGGAAGCTGCCTCTACATAAGCGGGGATGGGCGAAGAAGAACGTGCCGCACTCGTTCTGATCTCCTCTCAGTTTGTAAGGCGATGGCATCCTCTGGGCGAGCGGCTAGGACGCATATACGAGCACGCTCCCGTCGACGGTTCGCACGTAGACGCTCCCACCGGCCACCACAGGGGCCGCGTTGGCCAGCGGGATCTGCTCGGATCGCCAGATCTCCTGTCCGTCCGAAGCCCGGAGCGCTCGCAGATGCCCCGTTCCCCCGGCGCGGGTGACCACGTAGATCTGCTGCCCGGCCACCGCGGGCAGAGAGACGAAGTCCCCCTGCTCGTACGACCACGCGATCGCTCCGGTGGTGCGGTCCAGGGCGATCAGGCGATTCACGGACTTGACGTACACGTATTTCCCCGCTGCCGCGCAGGGTACGATGTTCTCATCCTGGATCGTCTGCGTCCACAACACCGCGCCAGTGCGGCGGTCCAGAGCGTAGGCGGTATCGTAGCTGGTGATGAGGACCATGTCGCCGGCGATCACGGGGGCGAAGAAGAGGGTCACCGTTCCGTGCTCGTAGCTCCAGCGCTCCTCGCCCGTGGCGAGATCGACGGCGTACAGGCGTGTGAAATCGGCGAAGTACACGGTGTCGTCAGCCACCGTGGCCGACGAGGCGATGGGCCCTTTGAGCCCGAACACCCATTTCCGCTCGCCGGTGCTCGCGTCCAGGGCGTACAGGGATCGGGAGGCGCCGACCAGCACGACCCCGTCCACCACCACGGGAGAGGTCACGTGGCCACCGAAGTTATCATAGCTGCTGCCCACGCGCGGGAACTTGAACTGCCACAGCTTTGCCCCGGACTCCACCGCCAGGGCCAGCACATATCCGGTCTTGCCCGATTCGGCTCGCACGAACACACGATCGCCGGAGATGGCCGGCGACAGGAAGGATCCCGGCAGGTCGAAGTACCACTGCTCCGTTCCGCTGTCCAGGGCGATCGCGTGTAGCTTGCGCTGGCCCTCCACGAACAGCAGTCCGCGAGCTACCCCGACCGGGCTGGCCTGCTGTGTCTCGCCCGCGATACTCAGCTTGCGTTGCAACTTCAGCGGCGGCTGCACATCGTCCGCGGTCGCCCGATCACGCTGGGGGCTGTAGCCCTCCATAGCCCATTCGCCGTATTGGGAGGAGGCGCCTGTGAGGGATGAGGCGTCGGCGGGTCTGGAACGTTCCGAGGCGCTGCCACACGCGCTGGAACTCAGCACCCAGAATGCCAGCAAGAGAAGGAGGAGAGAACGTGTCCTTGCGATATCAATAAGGGAGCGAAGGGTTTCCACCCATGTCAAGCGAAACCGTTTTTTGTCCAAATTTCGTGCCATCGACTCGTATTCTAGGACATCAGCCCTGGTGGGTGCTGTCCGAAGAGGCCAGCCTGAGACGTGAGGCAACTCTCACTGGCGTAAGGATGATCGTTTATGAAAATACGCCCTCGTAGATTCGCCTCAGTCTCCCGACCGAGGCGAGGGGGGCGAGAGACTGCCAAGGACTGCACCGAGCAGACATGTTTAAAATACCACATATGGCATAGGTTTGTCAATCTGCTCGCGCCCTTCAGTGGGGTATCCAAAATGGTGGAAATTCCGCCATGCCTATCGCAAGCCCACAGGGGAGGTGCGGAGGGACCTCCCTCCGCCAAAACATCCTCTTTTTCCGCTTTGCACCCGTCCTTGCCCGGCCTGATTCGGGTGGGCAAGGCCGGGCAAGGCAGGTGAGGGGCGGAAACCGGGAAGTCTCTTTTGAGGGGCGCAGCCCCTCAAAGCTCCCTGTTGTATTTCCACCGAAAAGGATGCACTATCGCGCCCTTCCAGCGGAAAGCGGGCGCGGGGCCTCCCAGGAGACCTGGCCCTCGTAGATCCGCCGCACCACATCCTCGATGGCGGGCTCTTGTACCGAGAGATCCCGCACGCGGTAGCGGCGGAAGAGCTCCCGCACGAGATCGGCCATGTGGCCGTTGCCGCGTTGCACCCGTAGCCATACCCGGTTGGCCTCTCGTCGGATGACCTGGGCATCGGGGAGCGCGATGTGAGCGGGCGTCTCCGCGAGGTCTACCACCAGGACGCGCCCGCCCCCGAACCGCTCTCGCAGCTCGGACAGGGCCCCGTCGAACACCAGGCGGCCGTGATCGATCATGATCACCCGTTCGCACAGCTTCTCTACATCGTTCAGGTCGTGGGTGGTCAGGATCACCGTAGTGTCGCGCTCGCGATTGATCGTCCGGATGAATCGGCGGATGCGCTCCTTGGCCACCACATCCAGCCCGATGGTCGGCTCGTCCAGGAAGAGCAGCGGCGGATCGTGCAGGAGCGCGGCCGCCAGGTCGGCCCGCATGCGCTGGCCCAGGCTGAGGTTGCGCACGGGCGTGTCCAGGAACGGCCCCAGTTCCAGCATATCGTCGAAGGCGCTCAGATTGCGGCAATATCGGTCCGGCGGGACGCGATAGATGTGGCGCAGCAGCTCCAGCGACTCGATCACCGGCAGGTCCCACCACAGGTTCGTGCGCTGGCCGAACACCACGCCGATGCGCCGGACGTGTTCGATCCGTTGCCGCCATGGCACGCGTCCGTCCACCACCACCTCCCCGGCCGTGGGGACCAGGATGCCCGTGAGGATCTTAATGGTCGTCGATTTCCCGGCGCCGTTCGGGCCCAGGTAGCCCACGATCTCGCCGCGCGCGATGTGGAAACTGATCCCATCGATCGCCCGCACGATGTGGTGATCCCGGGTGAACAGATTTCGCAGCGCCCCCAGCGCGCCCCGGTGATGGCGGTGGACTCGGAATTCCTTACGCAGGTTTCGGACCTGGATCATGCTCCGTCTCCTCGTCAGCTCCCCGTGCTCTGATAATGGCGCACGCCGACCCGCCAGACGGCCAGCGAGGCCAGGAAGACCCCGCTCGCGATCGGCGGCGAGAGGAAGGGAACCCAGCCGGGCAGCCCGAAGGGGTCCGGCCTCCCCAATAGGTACAGGGCGGGATAGTAGTTGATGAACGCCATGGGGAGCAGAAAGGTGAAGAGATCCCGGATCCACTCCTCGTAGATGTGCATGGGATAGCTGGTCATGAAGTTGCCGCCGTAGGTGAAGATGTTCGCCAGCTCGGCCGTCTGCGGCGTCCAGAAGGACGTGGTCGCTCCTGCGATGAAGATGGCCATGAAGAAGAAGAAGCCACTGATCAGCGTCATCCCCAGGAAGGCCCAGCGCTCGATCTGCCAGTCCGGGTGTAGCCACCAGAGGGCCAGGATCAGCGCTGCGATCCCCTGGGTGAGCCGGCCCAGGCGGCGTAGCGCAAATGCTCCGGTCATGACCTGGAACATCATGCCCAGCGGCCGGATCAGGAGCCGATCGAACTCGCCGCGTATGATCCAGCGGTCGAAGTCGTCCAGGATGCCTCCCAGGATCTCCGCCAGGGAGAAGGAGACGGTGGAGGTCCCATACAGCAGGGCGACCTCAGGCAGCGTCCAGCCGCCGATCGCCTGGAATTGGGTGAGCAGGATCGCCAGGGTGACGAAGTCCAGGCTGGTGATCAGGAAATTCCCCAGCAGCTCCGCGAGGAAAGAGGCCCGATATTGCATCTGGGCTCGGATCTGCGCGCCGATCAGTTGGGGGTAAAGCCGCACATACTCCCGCATCGTTATCCTCCGTGGATGGTCAGGCGTCGGAACATCCGGCGCAGCATGAGACGTCCCAGCAGCACCAGCATCACCAGCCATGCCGCCTCCATCGCCAACGCCCGGACCAGCACCCTGCCGCTGGTCTTGCCCAGATAGATGCTGATGGGCAGGTAAGCCATGGAACGGAAGGGGAGCAGATGGACGACGGTTTGCAAAGAGGCAGGCAGGAAGTTGAGCGGAATGACGAAGCCAGCGAAAAACAGAACAAACGTGTTGGTCAGGTATTGGATGCCGCGTGCGTCGGTGGTCCACAGGGCCAGGCTGTTGGTGATGAAGCGGAAGGCGAAGCTGACCGCCATACCCACCAAGACGCTGACCAGGAACCAGAGCCAGGTGTCGATGTGTCGAGGGATCTGCACCCGGAACAGCGCCCAGCCGATGGCGAACGTGGGGATCCCCCGGAAGATCAGGTAGTACACCGCCCGGCCCAGATCGATCGCGGCCCAAAGCGCGTAGAAGTCGATCGGGCGGCTGAGGTCGGTCACCACGTCCCCGCGCACGATGGAGTCGGAGAGCTCCCGGTTGCCGAACGCTGACATCGCCATCAGCAGCGATTGGCTGATGACCACGTAGGTCGCCGCATCGTGCGCGTCGAAGCCTCCCAGCTGGCCTCGCTCGCGCAGGAGCGCCATGTAGATGAAGACGTAGATCATCCCGAAGAAGCCGTTGGTGAGGATGCCCGCGATGTTGGCTGCCCGGTAAGCCAGATGCTTCTGAAACGATCGCTTGGCAAGCTCTATATAGGGACGCATTGCTCCCCCCGCGCGAGGTATACGGCGCGCGAAT
>JAJRVX010000508.1:0-3676 GCA_024277095.1 Chloroflexota bacterium | reverse complement strand
TGTCTCTCGTTTTGCGCTCGCCACGTCTCGCTGTAGTGCAGGTCAAAGGGTGTAGGGTACCGCCAGGGATGCAGATCCTCCTCCCGCTGGAAGGAGATCTCGATGGGGGCCGGACGCCCCGAGCATCGCAACAACATCTCGATCATCGCCCGCTTCGTCTCCACGGACATGCCGGTCCGGGTCACGACCAGCAGATCGACGTCGCTGCACTCCAGGTTGAAGCAACCCATCGCCAACGAGCCGTGCAGGTATACTCCGACGAGGTTTTCCCCCAACAGCCTGCACACTTCCGCCAGAAAGCCGTCCACCTGCGCCCGTACCGAGGGCGGACAATCCGGCCAGCCGAACTGTGCCATGCAGCTACCTCAACTCCCTGGTCAGATGCAGCTCGTTGTCATGCGGCGTGATCCCACGGCCGTCGGGGACGTATCCCAACTTCGGATACAGGCGATTGGCCGCGGCATACTCCGGCGACTGCACCACGGAGATCCCGATGACGTTCCTGCCGCGCTGGAGCGCGAGCCGTTCCGCCGCCCGGATCAGCGCCGTCCCGATGCCGCGCCGCTGATACTCCGTGATCACGTTCAAGTCCACGATCTCCGGGATCCCCCGCTCCCGAAAAGGCGCATACTTGGAGGCCCACACCCGCGTCACATAACCGCCCACCCTATCCCCCCAGAGCGCCAACAGGATATCTCGCTCACCACGCTGCTGCTCCCGCCAATAGCGCTCGTATTGCGCTCGCGTCTTGTGCCAGCGGGCAAACGTGCGCATGATTCGGTCGATATCATCCACCTCCATCGGCCGGATCTTGACCTCCGGCAACGCGCTTTCGCCGGGCGCCACACGCATCACCCATCCTCCGCCACCACGAGCAGTTTATCCCGCCACTCCTGCGACAGCACAGGGCAGGCAGCCAGCTCCAACGCCGTCTCCCGATCCTGACGCCGATTCCGCACCACAGCCATGGCCCGCGCCACCGTCCACTGGGGGAACGGCCGCTCCAGCAGCGTCATCGACATCCCGGACTCCACGTATCCCTCCGTCAGCACCCGCAGATACCAGCCGATCCGCCCGGTTTCCACCACTCGCGCTGTCAGGTCCTTGATCCGCCACCGCCGCGCGATCTTCCAGCAGGGCTGACGGGGCTGAGAGATCTGCACACGCACATCGCCGAGCGCGTACACGTCCCCGATGCAAACCGACTCCTCCGTCTGCCCGTCAATGGTGAAGTTCTCCCCGAAGGCGCCATGGGGCAGATCCGGAAGCGCCAGTTCGGCCTGCCAGAGCGGATAGTGAGCGGCGGCGTAGGCCAGCACCGCCTTGTCCGGCCCCCCGTGATTCTTCCGATCCGCCTGGCCATCGCCGGCCAGACCGGTGCTCCCCAGCCGGATCGGCCCCTGCACCGGTTCCTTGGCGATCGCGCTCTCCCAAGCCCGATCCATCGGATCGGACGCGTCGGGATCCCCCCAACGACGAGGGAGCCCCACCTGGATCGAAACCAAAGTAGCCATATATCACTCCTCCCAGTCTGAGAATACGACGATAGGCGACAGACGATAGACGATGAACGAAAGACGATGGACGGGGCGCTCTAGAAAAGCGGCCAGAGGATGGGCAAGAAGATCATCGAGACGAGCAGGATCACAAGGTTTAAGGGCAGCCCCACCCGGGTGTAGTCGAAGAAGCGGTATCCGCCCGGCCCGAAGACCAACACGTTCGCCTGATGTCCCACCGGCGTCAAGAAGCTCGTCGAGGCGCCGATGACCGTGGCCAGGGCGAAGGGATGCGGGCTGGCCCCGATCCCCAGGGCGATGTCGATGGCGATGGGCACGATGAGCACGGTGGCAGCCGCATTCGACATCACCTCGGTGCTCAATGCCGCCAGCACGTAAACGCCCACGAGGAGCCCTATGGGCCCCAGGCTGTGCAGCCCCTCGATCAACAGGTCGGCCAGGAAGCGGGCCGTTCCCGTCGCCTCCATGGCCGTGCCCAACGGCAGCATGCCGGCGATCAGGAAGACGCTGCGCCACTCGATGCTCTCATATCCCTCGTCCATGGTCAGACATCCGGTCAGGACCATGAGCACCGCCCCGATGACCATGGCCAGCGAGACGTGGAATCCAGCCAGGCTGGTCAGGGCCAATACAAGCCCCATGATCCCGATAGAGATCGGCGCCTTCCCCGGCCGCTGGGAGGTCAGCGCCACCGGCTCCAGCACCAGGAACTCGTTGGACTCCTGGAGGACGGGAAGCCGACGACGAGGCCCCTGCAACAACAATGTATCGCCGAAGCGCAGCCGCACATCACGCAGGCGCTGCAGGATCGCCTCGCCGTGCCGCCAGATGGCCAGGGCGGTGAACCCGTACCGATCCCGGAAACGAATCTCCCGCAGCGTACGCCCCGTCAGGCGGGATCGGGGCGATAGGGTCGCCTCCACGATGCAACTCCTATCGGAGTCCATCTCCTCCAGCCCCATCACCCGCTCCGCCTCGATCGTCAGCTTCAGCCTCCTCCGAACCCGCAGCAGGTTCTCCACACCGCCCGCGATCATGATGAGGTCATGGGGCTGGAAGCGCGTCTCCGGGCGCGGGGGAGCGATCACCCGATCGTCGTGGATCACGGCCAGGACGGTCAAGTCGTACTCCGATCCCAGGTTCGATTCGGCCAGCGTCTTCCCCACCAGCGGGCTGTCCGGGGCAACCCGAACCTCGCTGATGTACTCCCGCAGCCGGGAGGTCGCCTCCTGCACGTCGAGGGACTCCCGGACCGGGAGGAGCCGCCGGCCAATGGACACCATATACAGGATGCCCGTCCCGAAGACGATCAACCCCATGGGGGTGAAATCGAAGAACCCGAAGGAGGGGATCCCACGCTCGGCCAGTATGCTGGTCGCCAGAACGTTGGGCGGGGTCCCGATCATCGTCATGTTGCCGCCCAGGAGCGACGAGAACGAGAGAGGGATCAGCAATCGTGACAAAGGAACGCGCGCCTGGCGGGAGATCCCCACCACGGCCGGAAGCAACACGGCTGTGGCGCCGATGTTGTTCATGAACGCGGACATCACCCCGCAGGCCAACATGATGATCCCGATGAGCCGGGGCTCGCTGGGGCCGGCCAACCGGATGATACGCCGCCCCAGGATATCCGCCACGCCCGTCTTGAACAGCCCCCCGGACACGATGTACACGGCCCATACGGTGACGACGGCCGGATTGGCGAAGCCCGCGAACGCCTCCTGCACGCTGACCAGGCCGGTGAGCACCAGGGCGAGGAGGACCAGGAGAGCCACCACGTCCACGCGCAGCTTCTCCGTGGCGAAGAGCGCCACCGCCGCCATGATGATGGCCAGCGTGAGGAGGATCTGTGGGGTCATTGGGCCCTCCTTATCCCTCGATGCCGGGGCCGATGCGATGCAACGGACCGCGAAATCTCGTGCCGGAAGTGTACGTCGTGCATCCACTTCAGGCAAATCGCCGATCATCCCGGGGGCACCCCTTCGATAGCTTTCTCAATCCGCCTTGAACCGTATCCGCTCCCCCACGCCACCGCGCCGCCCCTTCGGCTGGTATATCCCTATCGACGGGTACCTGAGCGATGATATCGTGGAGTTCCGCGTGGCCTTCCGCAAGGCCGGGGACCCGGCCCCAGCGCCCGGCACAGCACCCGGAATCGA
>JAJRVX010000507.1:0-4077 GCA_024277095.1 Chloroflexota bacterium | reverse complement strand
GAGGATGATCTGGACGTCGTTACGGAATCCCTTGGGGAAAAGCGGGCGCAACGGCCGGTCGACCAACCGGCAGAGCAGGATCGCCTCGTCACTGGGGCGCCCCTCCCGCCGGAAGAACGAGCCGGGGATACGGCCCGCGGCATAGAGGCGCTCCTCAAAGTCCACGCTCAAGGGGAAGAAATCGATGCCCTCTCGAGGGGTTTTGGCGGCGGTGGCGGTGCACAACAGCACCGATTCTCCGGACTGAATGAGCACAGCGCCGCCCGCCTGCGGTGCCAGTAGCCCGGTCTCGATGATCACCTCATGATCACCGAGCTTTGCAGTGAAACGCTTTGAATCTTTCATTTTTCCCTTTCCCTTCCCTCCGGCCCTTCGACACAACCTGGCTACACGAAAACCCGTGGCCATAGACAGCCACGGGTGCCTGGTGCTGTCCAGAGGTCAGGGACTGGCGACTGGTGCCAAGCGTTACGCCTGGACAACGCTTCGACGGCACGATTGGCCTCACTCACCAATTCCTAGACCTCTCGACGGACCAGACCCTCACCAGGCTGTCATCGGGCCGGATGTGATATTCGGATGACTATGACCGCCAGGGATCTCAGGCGCTCATTGACCCGGACACCCTTTTCGGCCTTCTCTAATACAAAACGAGTAGATGGGAGCTTCCCGCCGCCACATCTACTCGCTCGCTCTCCCCCAGCCGGCCTACCGACGTAGACCCAAACGCTGGATCAGCTCACGATAACGTTGATAGTCCTTCTTCGCCAGGTACGCCAGAAGGCGACGGCGTTGCCCCACCATCTTCAACAGGCCCCGGCGAGAATGCTCATCATGCTTGTGCACCTTGAGGTGCTCGATCAGGTTATTGATCCGTGTGGTCAGAAGAGCGACCTGAACTTCCGGTGAACCCGTATCCGCTTCGTGTACGTGGTATTCCTCGATAATCGCCTGCTTCTGCTCTTTCGTCAGAGCCACTTTCCTCTCCTTTCGTTCAAAGCCAGAGCACCGCTGGAATACCAGAGGCGCATGCCCCAGCCCGAGTCAGCGTCTTAAGTATAGCATAACGCCCTTCTCCGGGCAAATTCAATGGACGATCTCCCCCTCTCGCTCCACATCACTCACGCATCCACAGGCTCACCGACTCGATATGGAACGTCTGGGGGAACATGTCCACCGGTTGCACCTCCATCAGACGATATCCCCCCTCCTGGAGGTACACCACATCCCGGGCCAGCGTGGCCGGGTCACAGGAGACGTACACGATCCGACGCGGCGCCAGCCGGGCCAGCTCCGCCAGGGCCTGCTTCCCCACGCCGGAACGCGGCGGGTCCACGACCACCAGATCGATGGGCTCCGCCAACACGGTCAACACCTCCTCCACAGGCCCCTCATGCAGCTCCACCCGCTCCGGATCCCAGTCACGGGCATTCCAGGCGAAATCCTCACAGGCCGACGGGCTCTCCTCAATGCCGATGAGGCGGTCCACCCGGCCCTTCATCGCCAGGCCGAACAGCCCCACGCCGCAGTACGCATCCAGCAGCGTATCGCCGGGCTCCGGCTCCAGATAGCCCTGGACCAGATCGACCAGGGCCTGCGCGCCCGCCGTGTTCACCTGGAAGAAGCTATCCGCCGAGATGCGATACTCCCGACCGGCCACCTCCTCCGTGATGTACGGCGGCCCGATGAGTGGCTGAACCCGTCCATCCCGCGTCAGGAACGCACAGGAGACCGGCAGATCCACCTCGAGCTCGGGCAGCTCGTCCCCGCGCGCCTCGAACATCACCAGCGCCTGGCCGGTGGTCACGCCCACGCGCAGGGTGATGCGGCGGAGCCATCCGGCCAGCCCGGCCGCCGGCTCCTCCTCATCGCCGAGTTGTAACGCCGCGTGGAGCTCGTCCAACAGCGGGTGCAGGAGCAGACACCGATCCACGGGGATGATCTCACGGCTGCCCGCCCGGTGGAACCCCAGTCGCCCATCCCGATCGATGGCAAACTGCACGTGATTCCGATAGCCGAACGGCTCACCCACCGCCAGCGCGGGGCGAACCGGCGGATCGCTCAGATGCCCCAGGCGGCGCAACTGATCGATCACGATCTCCCGCTTGAGCGCCAGCTGTCGCTCGTAGCGGATATGCTGCCACTGGCAGCCGCCGCACATGCCCGGGCCAAAATGCGGACACGGCGGCTCCACGCGGTCCTCGCTGGCGGCCAGCACCTCCACCAATTCGGCACGCGCCCATCGCTTGTGCTCCTCCACCACACGGGCCTGCACGCGCTCGCCGGGGAGCGTATACGGCACGAAGATCACCTTGCCCTCATGACGGCCCAGCGCCTCTCCCCCATGAGCGATCCCCGTCAGCTCCAACAAAATCGTTTCCATGCAATCCGCCTATGACATAAAGATGGGGCGCAACGTCTGCGCCCCCAATGAGGCAGCCCTTGTGGCTGCCCCAATAGCAGCACCTCTCGGACACACCCCGGCTCTAGGGATAGATCCCTCGCAGCATGATCGCCCGGACCACCCGATCGATGGCCAGGACGTTGGCGGCCAGCCGGTTGTGCACCTTCTTCCTCTCCGCCATCGCCACCACGGAGTCGAACGCCCGGTTCATGACCTGCTCCAGATGGCTGTTCACCTGGTCCTCATCCCAGAAGAAGAACTGGATATCCTGCACCCACTCGAAGTAGGACACAGTGACGCCGCCCGCGTTGCACAGGATGTCCGGGATGACGAAGATGCCACGATCGAAGAAGATGTGATCCGCCTCGGGCTCGGTGGGGCCGTTGGCCGCCTCGGCGATGATCTTGGCCTGTACCTTGTCCGCGTTCCCCGCGTGCAGCTGCTTCTCCAGGGCGGCCGGCACCAGGATATCGCACGGCAGGGTGAGCAGTTCCTGATTCGTGATCACATCCGCGCCGGGGAACCCGACCACGGAGCCGCTCTCCCGCTTGTGACGCAGCACGGCGACGGGATCCAGCCCCTTGGGGTTATAGATCCCCCCCTTGGAGTCACTCACCGCGATGATCTTGGCCCCATCCTCGTGCAGCAGCCGAGCAGCGATCGACCCGGCGTTCCCATACCCTTGCACCACAACGCTCGCGCCCTCCAGATCCAGGCCGATCTTCTTGGCCGCACGCCGGACGCAGAACAAGGTCCCCCGGGCGGTCGCCTCATTCCGCCCCAGGGAGCCCCCCAGCTCGATCGGCTTGCCCGTGGTCACCCCGGGGGTCACATGCCCCACCCCCATGCTGTACGTATCCATGATCCAGGCCATCACCTGAGGGTTCGTGTTCACGTCGGGGGCCGGGATGTCCCGATCCGGGCCGATGATGATCGAGATCTCCGCAGCGTACCGGCGGGTCAGACGCTCGATCTCCCGCATCGAAAGCTTCTTGGGATCACAGACGACGCCGCCTTTGGCGCCGCCGTAGGGAATGCCCACCACAGCGCACTTCCACGTCATCCACATGGCCAGCGCGCTGACCTCTTCCATGGTCACCTGCGGATGATAGCGGATGCCCCCCTTGGCAGGCCCGCGAGCCGTGGAGTGCTGCACACGATAGCCGGTGAACACCTGCAACTCCCCGTCATCCATGATCACGGGGAAATTGACCGTGAGCACACGTTCGGGGACGCGCAGCTTCGCGAGGTAGCCATCGGGGATATCCGCATCCAGATAGGCGATGGCCTCATCGAACTGCTGTTGCGCCATCTCCAAAGGGGTGAGATCCTGCGAGGAAGTTCCATCGCCCGTCGCCAAAGCCGCCGATGATGTCGACGTCCGATCAGACATGCTATCACCTCCTTGTGATCTTCGGAGAGCGCCCCGCGAGACCGCCGGGATTTCTCCCACACGCGGGGAGGACATCTCCTATGGCCGATGCACCGCCACACCCGTATTGTACCACAAAAACGATTTCGCCGGTGTGATCTGGTATAGGGGGTAGTGTATCCAAAATGGTGGAAATTCCGCCAGGCCCATCGCAAGCCCACAGGGGAGGTGCGGAGGGACCTCCCTCCGCCAAATCATCCTCTTTTTCCGCTTTGCACCTGTCCTTTCCCGGCCTGATTCG
>JAJRVX010000506.1:0-25938 GCA_024277095.1 Chloroflexota bacterium | reverse complement strand
CTACCCGCTATCGGCTATCTCGCCCGATCCGCACGAGGATACGGAGCTGTTTAGCGGTTAGCCGGTAGCAGTGAGCAGTGAGCCCCTTCGAGCTCTCGAGGATCATGAACAAACGGGTGAGTGATGAGCCTGCAAGTGAATGGCTAGCCGTTTGGTCCTGGAAAAGAGCGAGTCAACAACTGCAGCACACTGTACAAGCTATCAGCTAACCGCTACCCGCTATCGGCTGTATGGGGAAATCGCGCATTTGTCGCTCCGATGATTGACAAGACGGACGAGAGGTGTTATACTGAGATCGTCCAATTCACTTAAGGCGGATAGGTGGATCCTATGTCAATCCTGGCCCTTATTAGCCTCCTTATCGTAGAGCTCCTGGTAATTCTCCAGGGGCCGTTCCTGGTTGGGAGGCGAATCGGATAGGGCCGAATCCTATCGATCTGTCAGCGGAGACCCCTCCTGAACCAGGAGGGGTTTGTTATTGTAGGCAGATATTGCGGCATGAGGCCGCAGCGAGTGCAACGGCGCCTCCCCTGGACTCCAAACGAGTCGGTGAGGCGCCGTTGTCCTTTCAGGTGGTAGGCTGTGCCAATTCTTGGGGAGGGATGAGTCATGCAACTGACAGGTGCGCAGATGGTGTGGGAGAGCCTCTGTCGCGAGGGCGTGGAGGCCGTCTTTGGCATCCCGGGCGGGGCGATCCTGCCCACCTACGATGCCATGTCCCGCTGCCCGGTCCGCCATGTGCTGGTGCGTCATGAACAGGCGGCCGCTCACGCGGCCGACGGCTACGCTCGTGCCACGGGCAGGGTAGGCGTCTGCATCGCCACCAGCGGGCCCGGTGCCACTAACCTCGTCACCGGTATCGCCACGGCGATGATGGATTCCGTGCCCGTAGTCGCCATCACCGGCCAGGTCGCCTCCAGCTTCATCGGCGGCGACGCGTTCCAGGAGACGGACGTCACCGGCATCACGCTGCCGATCACCAAGCACAACTACCTGGTCACCGACATCCATGAGCTGCCGCAGGTGATGGCGGAGGCCTTCTACATCGCTCGCTCCGGCCGTCCCGGCCCCGTTTTGGTCGACATCGCCAAGGATGTCCAGCAGGCGACGGCGGAGTTCGAGTACCCCGACTCGGTGGATCTGCCGGGCTTCCCCGCGCCTCACCCGCCCGATGTCCGGGCGGTGGAGGCTGCCGCCGCGCTCATTAACGCCGCTGAACGCCCGCTGATCCTGGCCGGGCACGGCGTCCAGATGGCCGACGCGACCTGGGAGCTGCAGCAGATCGTCGAGAAGGCGGAGATCCCCGTGGTCACCACCCTCTTGGGCATCGGCGATATCCCGGAGACCCATCCCCTATGTTTGGGGATGGCCGGCATGCACGGGGAGGCCTATGCCAACCAGGCGATTCAGGAATGCGATGTCCTGATCGCCATCGGTATGCGCTTCGACGACCGGGTCACGGGACGCCTGGACTCCTTCGCCAAGCAGGCCAAGATCATCCACTTTGAGCTGGATCCCGCCGAGATCGGCAAGAACGTGAAGCCCGACCTCGCCGTGGTGGGGGATTGCAAGGACACGTTGGGCGCGCTGTTGCCGCTGATCGAGGAGCGCCAGCACAAGGAGTGGATCGCCCGGATCAATGGTTGGCGCGAGGAATCCCGGGAGCGGGACATCTTGAACCTGGAGGTGGATGAGCTCATCCCGCCCTTCGTGATGCGCCAGTTGTGGGAGGCGACCCGGGGCGAAGATGTCATCGTGGTGACCGACGTGGGCCAGCATCAGATGTGGGAGGCCCAATACTACATCCACGAGCGCCCGCGCCAGCTCATCACCTCCGGCGGGTTGGGTACCATGGGGTTCGCGTTGCCCGCGGCCCTGGGCGCCCAGGTCGGCAGGCCGGAGGCGGAGGTGTGGGCCGTCTGCGGCGACGGCGGGTTCCAGATGACGATGCAGGAGCTGGGCACTCTGATGCAGGAGCGCATCCCCGTCAAGGTCGCCATCATCGTCAACGGCTTCCTGGGCATGGTGCGCCAGTGGCAGCAACTCTTCTACGAGAGGCGATATGCGGGGACGCCCATCACGAGCCCCGACTACGTGAAGCTGGCAGACGCCTATGGAATCCCGGCACGCAGCGTCACCCGCAACGAGGAGGTGGCCGAGGCCATCGCCCAGGCCCGGGAGACGGAGGGACCTTTCCTGCTGGCCTTCCACGTCAAGGAGGAGGTGAACGTCTACCCCATGGTGGCACCTGGCGCCGGAGTGGGCGAGATGATTCGCCGGCCCAAGCCTCGCATCGTGCAGGGCTATTCGGGCGTGGAGCCAAGCTGGTGAGTGTGCGGGTGTGCGAGCGGGCGAGTTGGCAGGTGCACGACCGCCGACCCGCCCATTCGCTGATTCGCTGACTCGCCCATTCGCTGATTCGCTGACTCGCTCATTCTAGAAAGACGTGAGGCAGGAGCCATGAAACATACCGTGATTGCCTGGATGGAGGATAAGCCCGGCGTCCTGAACCGGGTGGCCGGATTGTTCCGTAGGCGGAATTTCAACATCGATAGCCTGACCGTGGGGCACAGCGAGACGCCCGGCATCAGCCGCATGACCTTCGTCGTGGACGGGGACGATCGCATGGTGGATCAGGCCATCAAGCAACTGGAGAAGCTCATCAACGTCACCCGGGTGGAGAACGTGACGGATAAGCCGGCGGTGATCCGGGAGATGGCGCTGATTCGGGTCAAGGCCTCGGGCGCCCAGCGTTCGGAGATCGTCCAGCTGGCCGATATCTTTCGGGGGCGCATCGTGGATGTGGCGCTGGACTCGATGGTGGTGGAGATCACCGGGCCTGAGAGCCGGGTGAACTCCCTGATCGACCTCTTGAGCCACTTCGGCATCATAGAGATGGTGCGCACCGGCCGGGTGGCCATGGTGCGTGGCAGCAACGGTACGGGGGAACATGGATCGGCGTCCGGCTGGGACCAGAGCGGGGGCAACGGCAGCCTGGACGAGCTCTCTGAACGGTAACCAACAAAGCGAGGAGGATCGCAGACATGGCCAAGCTCTACTACGACGCGGATGCAGACCTGGGGAGGTTGTCCGGCAAGAAGGTCGCCATCATCGGATACGGCAGCCAGGGGCACGCCCATGCCTTGAACCTGAAGGACAGCGGGGTGGACGTGCGCGTGGGGCTGTACGAGGGATCGAAGTCATGGCCCAAGGCCGAGGCGGCCGGGCTCACGGTGAAACCGGTGGCGGAGGCGGCCGCTGAGGCGGACATCATCATGATGTTGATCCCGGACACCGTCCAGCCGAAGGTCTATCGGGAGTCCGTCGAGGCCGGGCTGGCGCCCGGTAAGACGCTCATGTTCGCCCATGGATTCAATATCCGGTTCGGGCAGATCCAGCCGCCCGATTACGTGGATGTGAGCATGGTGGCGCCCAAGGCGCCCGGACATCGGGTGCGGGAGGTCTTCGTCGAAGGTGGCGGCACCCCCGGGTTGGTCGCCGTTCAGCAGGACGTCAGCGGACATGCGCTGGACGACGCCCTGGCCTATGCCAGGGGGATCGGCTGCACCCGTGCCGGCGTGATCGAGACCACCTTTGCCGAGGAGACGGAGACGGATTTGTTCGGCGAGCAGGCGGTGCTGTGCGGCGGTGTCAGCGCGCTGATCAAGGCGGGCTTCGAGACGCTGGTGGAAGCCGGATATCAACCGGAGATCGCCTACTTCGAGTGTCTGCACGAGTTGAAGCTGATCGTGGATCTCATCTACCAGGGTGGTCTCAGCTACATGCGGTACTCGGTGTCCGATACGGCCGAGCATGGTGACTACACCGCCGGCCCCAAGATCATCACCGAGGAGGTCCGCCGCAACATGCAGAAGATCCTGGAGGACGTGCAGAGCGGCGCCTACGCCGAGGAGTGGATCGAGGAGAACGCCAAGGGGCGGCCGTGGTTCAACAAGATGCGGGAACAGGAGCGCCAGCATCCCATCGAGGAGGTGGGGCGTCGGCTGCGCGCTATGATGCCGTGGCTGGATCCGAAAGAGGTATAATCGCTAGTCGTTAGCCGTCAGCGGGTAGCATGGCTATCCGCTACCCGCTGTCTGCTGGCGGCTGAAGAAAGGGGGTGATGGTCGTGGCGGAAGATGGCCTTGGTGATCTTGCTGACCTTATGAGCCTACACGATCGACGAACCCGACGCGCGGCCTCCGGCCGCGACCGAGATCTCAGAGAAAAGGAGACCCCCGAAGATGGAACGCGAGGTATCTGTAGAGACAACCGAGGTAGACGTACAGGATCCTGACGGTGACGTACAGGGTACCGTCCTGATCTTCGACACCACCCTGCGGGATGGCGAGCAATCCCCGGGGGCGACGTTGCATTTGGCGGAGAAGCTGGACATCGCCCGCCAGCTTGGCCGGCTGGGCGTTGATATCATCGAGGCCGGTTTCCCGGCCGCCTCTCCGGGCGATCTGGAGGCGGTCCGCCAGATCGCCGAGACGGTGGGCAACGATGCGGACGGCCGGCCGCAGGGAAGGCCGCCTACCATCGCCGGTTTGGCCCGTGCCAATCGAGATGACATCGACAAGGCGTGGGAGGCGGTTCGTCATGCCGCATATCCCCGAATCCACACCTTCATCGCCACCTCTGATATCCACATCCGACACAAGCTACGCATGACCCGGGAGCAGGTGCTAGAGCGCACCCGGGAGATGGTCGCGTATGCCAAGCAGTATTGCGATGATGTGGAGTTCAGCCCGGAGGACGCGGGCCGCTCCGATCCGGAGTTCCTGTATCAGGTGCTGGCGGTGGCCATCGAGGCCGGCGCGACCACGCTGAACATCCCGGACACGGTGGGATACACGACGCCGGAGGAGTTCGGCGCGCTGATCCGAGGCATTCGGGAGAACGTGCCCGGCATCGAGAACGTGGTGATCTCCGTGCACTGCCACGATGATCTGGGCCTGGCGGTGGCCAACTCCCTGGCCGGGGTGCAGGCGGGCGCTCGCCAGGTGGAGTGCACGGTCAACGGCATCGGCGAGCGGGCCGGCAACGCGGCGCTGGAGGAGATCGTCATGGCGCTGTACGTGCGTCGGCCTTACTATCGGCTGCGCACCAACATCGTCACGACCGAGATCCACCGCACCAGCGACATGGTGTCCCGCTATACCGGCATGCTGATCCAGCCCAACAAGGCCATCGTGGGCGCGAACGCGTTCGCACACGAGGCGGGCATTCACCAGGATGGCATCCTCAAGCATCGCCGCACCTACGAGATCATGGATGCCTCCACCATCGGACTGGGGGAGAGCCGCCTGGTGCTGGGGAAGCATTCCGGCCGACACGCTTTTCGCACCAAGCTGGAATCCATGGGGTACCGCCTGGATCCGGAGGAGCTGGATCAGGTGTTCCAGCAGTTCAAGGAGCTGGCGGATAAGAAAAAGGTGGTCACCGATGCCGATCTGGAGGCCATCGTGGCCGATCGCCTGTATCAGCCGCCGGAGACCTACGCGCTGGAGGCTGTGCAGGTTCAGTGCGGATATCCCAGCATCCCCACGGCGGTGGTGCGCTTGAAGCGGTTGACGGATGGCGCCGTGTTCACGGAGGCCGGGTTCGGCACCGGGCCGGTGGACGCGGTGTATCAGGGGATCAACCGGATCGTGGGGGTGCCCAACAAGTTGATCGAATTCAACGTGCAGTCCATCACGGAGGGTTTGGACGCCGTCGGCGATGTGACGATCCGCATCGAGGCCACCGAGCCGGTGGGGAAGCAGAAGACCGCCGTGGGCGGCAGCGGGCGTCGGGTCTTCACGGGCCGGGGCGTCGATACCGATATCGTGATGGCCAGCGCCAAGGCGTATATGCAGGCGCTGAACAAGCTGTTGGCTGCTCAGCAGGAGGAGGAGTCCGTCATCTCGGTGACGGCCGAGGAGATGACGGCGAGCCCTGGGGGCGCCTCCTGACGTGTGTATCGTGCCGTCCCCCCTCCGGCGCGCTTCGCTGGGGGGATACGGGGAGGCGTTGCGGCGGCGCAGCCTCGCTGCGCCGCCGCAACCGCACGTGGAGCGTAGGGGCTTCACCGGCTCGTGAGGAACGCAGCGGCTCTCGCTGTGGACGAACGGAGATCGGCTGCGGTGGCTTTCACGCCGCCGCAGGTGGAGTTATGCCCCTGACGGGTAACAAGCACAAGATGTAGTGTTCTACTCTGGGTCGAATACGAAATGGCGGGTGGTGGCCCGCTGTGCTTTCTTCCCCCTTGCGGAGCCCCGCTCGCCCTCCCTCGACGCGAGATGGGCGGGGGCGATCATGGAGAACGCTGAGGAGATGTGGAGAGCTTATGGAATCGTTGTCGGATCGGCGGGACAGGAGACGAGGTCCTGGCTATGGTGAGCTGCGTGAGATACGTGATGTCCATGGGTTGAATGAACATGATGGGTGTGCCATCATCTGCAATATCCGCAAAGGGGGGCGTGCGACGCATGGCAACGTGAAGCGCACGCTGGAGGCGCTGGGCAAGATGGGCCACCGCACCGGCGATGTGAACGGCGAGGGCGACGGGTGCGGCATCCAGACGGATATCCCTCGCCGGCTGTGGGCCGACTACCTGGAGCGGGTGGGGAAAGCCAGGTGGCTGGCCGAGGATCGTCGGTTCTTCGTCGGCCATCTGTTGATCCCCTTTGATCATCGGCAGGACGCGTGGGCCATCAAAGATCGTGTGGTGGCCCTGATCCGGGAGAGCGGCTGCGAGCTCCTGCTGGAGCAGGAAGGGCTCACCCGGCGGCTGGCCCTGGGGCGGCTGGCCCGGGAGCAGGAGCCGGAGTTCTGGCAGGTGGCGGGCGTGGTGAGGGGCGGCCCTCTGGATCAGGTGGAGGCGCGCCTGTTCGATCTGCGCCTGGCCATCGAGCGGGAGACCCCGATCCACGTCGCCTCGCTGAGCACATACGTGGTCGTCTACAAGGTGCGGGGGGACGTGGATACGCTGTATCACTATTACCCCGAGTTGCGCAGTCCCGACTTCACCAGCCTGGTCACCATCGGTCACAGCCGATATTCCACTAATACCCTCTCTGTGTTCGAGCGCGTGCAGCCCTTCGGCGTGCTGGGGCACAACGGCGAGATCAATACCGTCCGGCGGCTGGTACAGGAGGCCCGGATGCTGGGCGTGCAGCTGGTCCAGGACGGCTCCGACAGCCAGCATCTGGACCGCACCGTGGAGACCCTGATCCACCGCTACGGGTTCACGCTGATGGAGGCGATGGAGCTCTGCTTCCCGCCCATCGAGCATGAGATCGATCAGCTCCGGCCGGAGGTGCAGGCGGTGTATCGGTTCTATCGCCAGGCCTTCGGCCCGTTTGCCCAGGGGCCGGCGGCTATTGTCGCCCGCTACGGGGACGAGTGTGTCTTCAGTGTGGACGCGTTGGGGTTGCGCCCGCTGTGGTTCGGCGAGACGGAGAAGGAGTACTTCTTCTCCAGCGAGCGGGGAGTGGTGCCGTTGGACATGTTGATCAGCGATCCCAAGCCGCTGGCCCCCGGCGAGAAGATGGTCGTGCGCCTTCAGCGGGAGGGCGATCGGGACGTGGAGGTGCTGGATTACATCGCCATCCAGGATCGGATGGCGCGCCTGGCGCGGCGCCGCTACGGGAGCTTCGAGCGGTTGGAGGCCGCCCTGCAGCCGCCCGAGCCTCGGCGGGTGGTGATGTCCAGACCGGACATGTCTTTCGACCTGGCGGATGGTGAGTTGGGGCCCGGAGATCTGCCGCGGCATCGTGAGGCGTGGATGGCCGCGTTCGGATGGGATCGGGAGGACCGGGAGCTGGCGCAGGCGCTGGCCGGGAGCGGGAGCGAGCCCATCGGTTCGTTGGGCTACGATGGTCCGCTGGCGGCGCTGGATCGGGAGCGGCGCAACCTGGCCGACTACTTCAAGGAGGCGGTGGCTGTCGTCACCAACCCGTCCATCGATCGAGAGCGAGAGATGGAGCACTTCTCCACCCGGGTGTTGCTGGGCCCCCGTCCCGAGCTGGATCCCGATCAGCCCGTGCCCAACGGCCGCCTGGTGTTGGACATCCCCATCGTACTCGGGGGGCATCCCGGAGAGCCTTTGTTCGATCCCGTGCTCTATCGGCGGATCGCCCGGGATGAGGGAGCGTACACGCTCGAGGACCTGGAGGCGGCCTTTGGGCGGGCGGCCGTCGCTCGCATCTCCACCACTTTCGCCGCCGATGAGCCGATCCCCCAAGCGTTGGGTCGCCTGGCGGACGAGGCCGTGGAGGCGGTGCGACGGGGCGCCGAGCTGATCATCCTGGACGATGGCGAGAGCTGGTCGGGAGATCGGCTGTGGCTGGATCCGCACCTGTGCGTGGCCGTGGTGGACCGGGCCCTGCGTGAGGCGGAGGACTGGCCCAATCTGCGGCGGCGTGCGGGCCTCGTGCTGCGTTCCGGCGCCATCCGCAACCTGCATGACCTCATCATGGCGTTGGGATTGGGGGCGGATGCGGTCAACCCCTACCTGCTTCTGGAGACGGCCACCGATCCCCGGCTGTTGCTGGTGGACGAGGAGCGGGGCGTGCGCCTGGTGAATCTCCTGCACGCGCTGAGGAAAGGGCTGGAGAAGGTCACGTCCACCATGGGCATCCACGAGCTGCGGGGATACGGGCGCATCTTCGCCTCCATCGGGCTGTCCACGCCCGTGGCCGAGGCGTTGGACACGCTGAACTACTTCGGGTCGGAGGGCCGGGGGCTGACCTGGGATGACCTGGCGAGGGACAGCGCCGAGCGGGCCGAGCTGCTTCGGCGGCCGGAGAGGGCACGCCTGTCCCGTACATATCGCATGTATCCCAAGGTCTGGAAGACGGCCGGGCTGGTTGCCCAGGGGGCGGTCGATTATGAGGAGTTGGAGCGGCGCATCCAGCAGATCGAGCGGGAGCAGCCCATCAGCATTCGCCATGTGTTGGAGTTCCGCTACCCGGAGGAGCCGCCTGAGATCCGCCCGGAGGATGTGGACTGCGGCTTGACCGGGCACGATCTGCCCTTTGTCATCGCCTCCATGTCCTTTGGCTCCCAGGGGGAGACCGCCTTCCGGGCCTATGCGGAGGCGGCCTATCGCCTGAACATCATCTGCCTCAACGGTGAGGGGGGCGAGCCCAAGGACATGTTGGGGAAGTATCCCCACAATCGTGGGCAGCAGGTCGCCAGCGGCCGCTTTGGGGTGAACATCGAGCTTTTGAACTCCAGCAACCTGTTGGAGATCAAGATCGGGCAGGGGGCGAAGCCCGGCGAGGGGGGACACCTGCCCGGGCGCAAGGTCTCAGCCAAGGTGGCGGCCGCTCGCAATGCCCGTCGGGGAGTGGATCTCATCAGCCCCTCCAACAATCATGACCTCTACTCCATCGAGGACCTGGCTCAGTTCATCGAGGAGCTGAAGACGGCGAACCCCCGGGCCCGGGTGGCGGTGAAGGTGCCGGTGGTGCCAGGGATCGGCATCATCGCCGTGGGGATCGCCAAGGCCAAGGCCGATATCATCAACCTGTCGGGATTCGACGGCGGGACGGGGGCCGCCCGCAAGCATGCGCTGCGTCACGTGGGGCTGCCGGTGGAGATCGGCGTCATGGAGGCGCATCGGGCGCTGTCCGAGGCTGGCTTGCGTCATAAGGTGGAGATCTGGTGTGACGGCGGGATCAAGTCCGCCGCCGACGTGGTGAAGATGATGTGCCTGGGCGCCAACCGGGTGGGGTTCGGCACCCTGGCGATGGTGGCCATCGGCTGCACCATCTGTCGTCAGTGCCAGATGGACACCTGCCATGTGGGGATCGCCACGCAGATGGAGTCCCTGCAGGAGGCGATGGCCAAAGGGTTGAAGCGATTCGTCCCCCAGGACCCGGAGCGAGCGGTGGAGCGGTTGGTCCGCCTGTTCGGGGCCATGGGGGATGAGGTGCGACGGATCGTCGCCCGCCTGGGATATCGGCGGGCGCAGGACCTGGTGGGCCATGCGGAGTTGTTGCACCAGGCCCGGTATCTGGAGCGGCTGGATCTGACGGAGCTGCTGACGCCGGTGGGCGAGCGGGAGGTGGCCTCCCTGCTGCCCGCCGAGCGGGCGTTGCGCCGACCCCGCAACTACCTGACGGCGCTGGTCAGCGGCCTGGTGATGGAGGCGGTGATGGAGGGCGAGACGGTGGTCGCCTTCGAGGATGACCGGGTGACCGCCGCCGAGCGGGCGCTGGGGACGCATCTGGCGGGCGAACTCGTCCGCCGCCGACGGCGATGGAATTGGCCTCCTCGCCATTCCGTGGCGACCCGGCGCTATGCCCTCGGCGAGACGAAAGGGCCCCCGTCGAACGGCTGGGGGGCGGGGAATGGGGAGATCGAGCCCTCGGTGATCGATCGCTTCCAGCGGGCCAGCCTCCACTTCCACTCCCATTCGATGGCCGGGAACGGCCTGGGGGCCTTCACCTCAGAGGATGTGAGGATCCTGGTGGAGGGGGGCGCTCAAGACGGCGTCGCCAAGTGCGGCTTCGGCGGCCTGGTGGCCGTGCTGAGGGGCATGAACCACAACGGCCTGCTGATCGATGGATCGGTGGGGAAGGGGTTCGCCTACGGCGCTCAGCGGGGCCTGTTCATCGTGGAAGGGAACGCGGACAGCCGGGCGTGCATCCGCCTTTCCGGCGCCGATGTGGTGATCGGGGGTGAGGTCACAGAGCCGCTCCGGGACCATCTGGGGTTCATCGGGACCCGGGCGAATGTGAAGGGGTTCCTGTGCGAGTATATGACTGACGGCCGGGTGGTCGTGTTGGGGGACCCGGGGCCGTGGATCTGCGCCGGCATGACTGGAGGCGTGCTCTACTTGCGCCTGAACGAGGCGATGGGGCTGGATCGGGAGGCGATCCGGCGGCGCCTGGCGGCCGGCGCCCGGGTGGCGTTGTGCGACGTCACGGACGAGGATGAGGCTAACCTGCGTGAGCTGCTGGGCCGATACATCGACGAGCTGGTCCGGAACCACCGACTGGAGGCGGCCGAGCGGGTGCGGACCTTGCTGGAGGATTGGCGGCGCAGCTTCGTCAAGATCGTCCCCAAAGCCGAGCAGGTGGATCCGTCCATCGCAACGGAGTAGGGGCGATTCATGAATCACCCCATTGGTATCAACGTAAGCGATATGGAAGCGTGGCCCCGCATTTCTGAGGTGGCTCGGAGGGGCGGTAGCCCCTCCGAAGAACTCTGTTTTCAGCCCCTCACCTGCCCCGTGGGGCCGGAGATCACCGGCCAAAGCCCCAACCGGGCAGGGAAAAGGCGAGAAAAAGGTTTTCTTGCGGAGGGGCCTCCCCTCCGCACCTCCCCTTTCAGGTGCGACCGCCCGTGGAGGGAAAAAGCGACAGGCGGGGGCCTCGCTCATGCTGTTCAGTTGATGCGAATAGAGCGATTCATGAATCACCCCACCCCGGTAATACCCATGAGGGGGACTACCACGGAGTAAGGTATTCTCATTGCGGAGAGGTGCACTGTGCCGAAGACGATGTTTGATAAGATCTGGGAATCGCATGTGGTGGCCCAGGACGAGGGGGCCCCGGCGATCCTGTACGTCGACGCTCATCTCATCCACGAGGTGACCTCGCCGCAGGCGTTCACGGTCCTGCGGGAGCGGGGGCTCAAGGTGCGACGCCCGGACCGCACCTTTGCTACGATGGATCACGCCATTCCCACGCGTGACCTGGACATCTCCTTGTGGCCGGCCGACGCGGCCCATCAGGTGGAGACGCTACGCCGCAACTGCGCTGAGTTCGGCATTCCCCTGTACGATATCGAGGGGGACGACCAGGGGATCGTGCACGTGATCGGCCCGGAGTTGGGCATCACGCAGCCGGGCATGGTTATCGTGTGCGGCGACAGCCACACGTCCACCCACGGGGCGTTCGGCGCGCTGGCGTTCGGCATCGGTACCAGCGAGGTGAGCCACGTGCTGGCCACCCAATGCCTGCTGCAGCGCAAGCCCAAGACCTACGCCATCAACGTGGAGGGGACGCTGGGCCCTGGCGTGACGGCCAAGGACATCATCCTGGCGATCATTCGGCAGATCGGCGTGGGCGGTGGCGTGGGGCATGTTTTCGAGTACCGCGGCTCCGCCATTCGCAGCCTGAGCATGGAGCAGCGGATGACCATCTGCAACATGTCCATCGAGGGCGGGGCGAGGGCGGGCATGATCGCCCCGGACGAGACGACCTTCGCCTATCTGAAGGGGAGGCAGTTCGCCCCCCAGGGAGCCGATTGGGATCGGGCCGTGGCCCGGTGGCGGGAGCTGGTCACCGACGAGGGCGCCGTCTTCGACAAAGAGACGACGATTTACGTGGACGACCTGGCGCCGATGGTCACCTATGGGACGAACCCGGGCATGGGCATCACCGTCGAGGAGCGCATCCCCCGGCCGGAGGACATGGCCAGCGGGGACGAGCGGCGGATGTTGGAGAAGGCGTTGGGCTATATGGGCCTCAAGCCGGGGCAGCCCATCGTGGGACAGCCCATCGATTACGTGTTCATCGGCTCCTGCACCAATTCCCGGTTGGAAGACCTGCGCATGGCGGCATCTGTGGTCAAGGGGCGACGGGTGGCTCCCAACGTCACGGCGTTGGTGGTGCCGGGTTCCAAGCGAGTGAAGGCGCAGGCCGAGGCGGAGGGGCTGGACCGCATCTTCACGGAGGCGGGCTTCCAGTGGCGCAAGGCCGGATGTAGCATGTGCCTGGCCATGAACGAGGACAAAGTTCCGGCCGGGAAGTACTGCGCCAGCACCAGCAATCGCAATTTCGAGGGGCGCCAGGGCAAGGGGGCGCGCACGTTCCTGATGAGCCCTCTGATGGCGGCCGCCGCAGCCGTGCACGGACGGATCGTGGACGTGCGAGAGATGCTCTGACACGCACCACGCTCCACGCAATACGTAACACGCAACACGTATTGCGTATTGCGTATTGCGTGTTGCGTAATAAGTGAGGAATGAACCATGGAACCATTCGTTGTACATGTTGGGACTGCCGTTCCGCTGCGTGCGGAGAACGTGGATACGGATCAGATCATCCCCGCCCGCTATCTGACCACGGTGACCCGCGAGGGGCTGGGCGAGGGTTTGTTCGCCGATTGGCGGCGTAATCCGGATGGGAGCCTGCGGGAGGACTTCCCGTTGAACCAGCCCCGGTATCAGGGAGCGACGATCCTGATCGCCGGGCCCAACTTCGGCTGCGGGAGCTCACGGGAGCACGCCCCCTGGGCCATTCTGGACGCGGGCTTCCGGGTGGTCATATCGCCCGATTTCGCCGACATCTTCTACAACAACAGCCTGAAGAACGGCCTGCTTCCCGTCGTGCTGGAGCGGGATCAGGTCGAGCTGTTGATGGATCTGGTCGAGGAGGATCCGGGCACCCAGATCACGGTGGACCTGGAGCGGCAAGAGGTTCGGCTGCCCGATGGGCAGCGCTTCCCCTTCGAGATCGATGGGTATCGCAAGCGGTGCCTGCTGCAGGGGCTGGACGATCTCGGGTATCTTCTATCCAAGGAGGAGGACATTGCCGCCTACGAGCGAGCGCATGGCCTCTGATCTCACGCACATCGCACATGGGGGACATCAATGAACGCACGCATCGCGGTATTGCCCGGGGACGGGATCGGTCCTGAGGTGACGGCGGAGGCCGTCAAGGTGTTGGAGCATGTGGGGCGGATCTTTGGGCATGCGTTCGAGTTCGAGGAGGCGTTGCTGGGCGGCTGTGCCATCGACGCCACGGGCACGGCTTTGCCCGATGAAACCGTCGCCGCCTGCCAGGCGGCTGATGCCGTGCTGTTGGGCGCCGTGGGTGGTCCCAAGTGGGATGATCCCACCGCCAGGGTGCGGCCCGAGCAGGGGCTGCTGGGCATTCGCAAGGCGTTGGGGCTGTTCGCCAACCTGCGCCCGGTTCGGCTGTTCCCCGAGCTGCTGCACGCGTCCACCCTGCGCCCCGAGGTCCTGGAGGGGGTGGACATCCTGGTGGTGCGGGAGCTGACCGGTGGGATCTACTTCGGGCCACGTGAGGAGGCCGGGGAGGGGGGCGATCGGGCGTACGACACCATGCTTTACACCCGTCCCGAAATCGAGCGGGTGGTGCGCCTGGCGGCCCGGGCCGCCCAGGGGCGGCGCAAGCGCCTGACCTCCGTGGACAAGGCCAACGTGCTGGCGTCCTCCCGGCTCTGGCGCCGGGTGGCCAGCGAGGTCGTGGCCGCGGAGTTCCCCGATGTCGCCCTGGAGCACATCCTGGTGGACGCGGCGGCCATGTACCTGATCCGTCGGCCGGCCGAGTTCGACGTGCTCGTCACCGGCAATATGTTCGGCGACATTCTCACCGATGAAGCGTCCATGCTCGCCGGGTCCATGGGGATGCTGCCGTCGGCCTCCCTGGGCGAGGCGACCAACGCGGCCGGGCTCCCACGTGGGCTGTACGAGCCCATTCACGGGTCGGCGCCGGACATCGCCGGGCGGGGCGTGGCGAACCCGCTGGCGGCCATCCTCTCCGCGGCCATGATGCTGCGTCACTCGCTGGGGCTGGAACGGGAGGCCAAGGTGGTGGAGGATGCGGTGGCTGCGGTGTTGGCGGACGGCTATCGGACGGCGGATATCGCCCGGCCGGACGAGCGGACCGTGGGCACAACCGAGATGGGCGCGGCGGTGCGTGAGCGGATCCAATGATGCAGTTGCGATCTGAGTTGGCTGATGCCCGGGCCGTGATCTTCGATCTGGATGGCACCCTGTACAATGGGGATGAGCTCATCCCGGGTGCGGTGGAGACGGTACGGGCGTTGAAGGAGTCGGGGGTTCCTCTGCGCTTCCTGACCAATACCACCTCTCGCAGCCGGGCGGCCCTGGCCGAGAAGCTGACCCGCATGGGCTTCCCGGTGGAGGAGGGCGAGGTGTACGGCCCCCCATGGGCGGCGGGCGAGTTTCTGCGCTCCCGCGAGGCCAGCGCTTACCTGCTGGTCCCCGAGGGCGCCCTGGCCGATTTTGAGGGGGTTCCCGTGGATGAGACCCGCCCGGATTACGTGGTCGTGGGCGATCTGGGGGAGGCCTGGACGTTTCATTTGTTGAACCACGCCTTTCGGCTGGTGCTGGAGGAGGGAGCGCAGCTGATCGGCCTGGGGCGGAGCCGCTACTGGCGGGCGCCGGATGGGCTGCGGCTGGACGCGGGGCCGTTCGTGGCGGCGTTGGAGTACGCGACGAGGAAAGCCGCCATGATCATCGGTAAGCCGGAGCCGGCGCTTTTCGAGGCGGCGTTGCGTGACCTGGACTTGCCCGCCGAGCAGGTGGTCATGGTCGGGGATGACGTGGAGGTGGACGTGAGGGGTGCCCAGCGCGTCGGGTTGCGTGGCGTTCTGGTGCGCACGGGGAAGTTCCGTCAGGCCGACCTGGCCCGAGGCGTGTGGCCGGACCTGATCCTGGACTCGGTGGCCGATCTGGTGGGCTCGTAAAGCCTGGCGAGATCGAGATGAGGGGAATGGAGGACGGCATGTCCGTTGTGAGCTTGAAGAAGGAGGTGTTGTTCCCGGGCGCCATCGGCGCCCGCGTCATCGGGGGAATGGTCGCTTGATCGACTTCATCACTCGATGGATCATTCCACATCGTGATCGACAGGAGGGTACCCGATGACAAGGATCTATGTGTACGATACGACGCTACGAGATGGCGCACAGGGGGAGGGAGTCAACTTCTCCCTGGCGGACAAGTTGCGCATCGCCCAGCGCCTGGATGCGTTTGGCGTGGATTATATCGAGGGGGGATGGCCCGGCTCCAATCCCAAGGACGTGGAGTTCTTCCAGCGCGTGCGCTCGCTGAACCTGCAGCACGCCCGGGTGGCGGCGTTCGGTTCGACCCGGCGTGCGGACAAGACCGTAGAGGATGATCCGCAGGTCCGGCTGTTGCTGGACGCGCAGACGCCCGTGATCACCATCTTCGGCAAGACCTGGGATCTGCACGTGCGGGATGTGCTGCGAACGACGCTGGAGGAGAACCTGCGGATGATCGAGGAGACCGTGCGCTATCTGAAGTCGCACGGCCGTGAGGTCATTTACGACGCGGAGCATTATTTCGACGGCTGGAAGAACAACCCTGAGTACGCTTTGGCGACGCTGAAGGCGGCCGAGGCGGGCGGAGCGGAGTGGATCGTGCTGTGTGATACCAACGGCGGCTGCCTGCCGTGGGAGATCGAGGAGGGGATACGGGCGGCTCAGGAAGCGGTCGACACGCCGTTGGGCATTCACGCTCACAACGATAGCGATGTGGCTGTCGCCAATACCCTGATCGCCGTGCGGGCAGGGTGCACGCAGGTGCAGGGCACCGTCAACGGGTACGGCGAGCGGTGTGGCAACGCCAATCTGATCTCCGTCATCCCGGACCTGCAGTTGAAGATGGGGTATCGGTGTGTGTCGGACGAGCAGCTGACCCGATTGCGGGAGCTGAGCCTTTTCGTGTCCGAGCTGGCCAACCTCAGCCCCGATCCGCATCAACCGTTCGTGGGCCAGAGCGCCTTCGCACATAAGGGTGGCGCCCATGTGAACGCGATGGTCAAGAACGAGCGGACGTATCAGCACATCGACCCCGCACTGGTGGGCAATCGCAAGCGCGTGCTGGTCAGCGAGCTGTCGGGGAAGGACAACATCGCCGTGAAGCGGAGCGAGTTCGGGCTGGATGGACTGGATCGGGCGACGGAGCGGCGCGTGCTGGCGCATATCAAGGAGCTGGAGAGCCGGGGGTTCGCCTTTGAGAGCGCGGAGGCCAGCGTGGAGTTGTTGTTGCGGCGGGCCAGGGCCGACTATCGGCGCCCCTTTGAGCTGATCGACTATACGGCCACGGTGGAGCATCGCCAGGGGCGGGGGCTCATCTCGGAGGCGACGGTCAAGGTCCGGGTGGGAGGACAGATCTTCCACACGGCGGCGGAGGGGAACGGGCCCGTCAACGCGCTGGACAAAGCTTTGCGCAAGGCATTGCTCCCGTTCTATCCTCAGTTGGAGCGGGTGCAGCTGACGGATTACAAGGTGCGCATCCTGGACTCGCAATCGGCGACGGCTGCCCAGGTGCGGGTATTGATCGACTCCACCGACGGCCGACGGAGCTGGGGGACGGTGGGTGCCTCCTCGAATATCATCGAGGCGTCCTGGCAGGCGCTGGCCGACTCGGTGGAGTATGCCCTGTTGAACGGCGAGGAGGATGCCTCTCGTGCGGCCGAGGCGCCGTCGTCGGCCGAGCTGACGACGATCTCGAAATAGCGGGCGACAGGCGAACGGGGTGCCTCCCCGACTGCGGGCGGGGCACCCCGTTCCGGTCAGAGTGGGATGTGCGGTCAGGCTGCTCTTCGTCCGGGCTCGATGGGCTCGATGTCACGGGGGAGCATGTCGATCTCCGGCCCGTTGGGAAGCAGGCGGACGCGCACGCGGGTGGCGTTCACCGCTTTCACCTCGGCCTCTCGCCCTGCGAAGGGGCGGGAGGGCTTCACCCGGACGTGCATGCCGATTTCGAACGTTCGCTCGACCATTTCCACACCTCCTCTCGCCCCAGCCACTCGCTACGTCCACGTAGGAGGTCGGCCGGGCGGCTGAGGCGTGATCGACATGATAGTCGCTCCCTTGCGAAGCATCCAGCATAACATATTATCGCGCTTGATGATAAGAATTACGCTAACTACGCAACACGCAATACGCAATACGCAACACGCAATACGCAACACGTAACACGTAACACGTAACACGCAATCATATAGGAGGCATCATGGCTGACGATCGAGGAAACGGCGCATCCAGGCGACGACCGATGCGCTCGGACGTGATCAAGCGAGGCTTCGAGCGGGCTCCCCATCGCTCCCTGCTCAAGGCGACGGGCGTCACCGACGAGGACATGGACAAGCCCTTCATCGCCATCGCCAACTCCTACATCGATATCATCCCCGGACACGTGCATCTGCAGGAATTTGGCGAGGTGGTGCGCCAGGCCGTGCGCGAAGCGGGAGGCGTCCCCTTCATGTTCCATACCATCGGCGTGGATGATGGCATCGCCATGGGGCATATGGGCATGAAGTACTCGCTTCCCAGCCGGGAGCTCATCGCCGACTCGGTGGAGACGATGGTCGCCGCGCACAGCTTTGACGCGCTCATCTGCATCCCCAACTGCGATAAGATCGTGCCGGGGATGCTGATGGCCGCCATGCGGCTGAACATCCCCACCATCTTCATCTCCGGCGGCCCGATGAAGGCGGGCGTGACCCCGGATGGCCGGGTGGTGGACCTGATCTCCGTTTTTGAAGGGGTGGGAGCCTACAAGGCGGGCACCATCACGGAGGCCGAGCTGAAGGTGTTGGAGGACTATGGGTGCCCAGGATGTGGCTCCTGTTCGGGCATGTTCACCGCTAATTCGATGAACTGCCTGTGCGAGGCTTTGGGGATGGCCCTGCCGGGGAACGGCACCATCCTGGCCGAGGACCCTCGCCGCCGAGAGCTGGCCCGCCAGGCGGCACACCAGATCATGCGGCTATGGGAGATGGACCTGAAGCCGAGGGACATCGTGACGCCGGAGGCGATCGACAACGCCTTCGCCCTGGATATGGCCATGGGAGGCTCCACCAACACGGTGCTGCACACCATTGCCATCGCCCACGAGGCCGGGATCGACTACCCGTTGGCGCGGTTGAACGAGATCAGCGCCCGGGTGCCGTGCCTGTGCAAGGTGAGCCCCTCCTCGCATTATCACGTGGAGGATGTGGACCGGGCGGGCGGGATTCCGGCCATCCTCTACGAGCTGTCCAAGAAGCCGGGCGCGTTGCACCTGGACTGTATGACGGTGACGGGCAAGACGTTGGGGGAGAACATCGCCGGGCATGAGACGCAGGATCCGGAGTGCATCCGCACGCTGGAGAACGCCTACAGCCAGGATGGCGGCCTGGCTATCCTCTTCGGGAACCTGGCGCCGGAGGGAGCGGTGATCAAGACAGCGGGCGTGCCGTCATCTATGATGTGCCATCGGGGGCCGGCCGTGATCTTCAACAGCGAGGAGGAGGCGTCGAAGGGCATCCTGGAGGGCCGGGTGAAGGCGGGCGATGTGGTCGTGATCCGCTATGAAGGGCCCAAGGGCGGCCCGGGCATGCAGGAGATGCTGGGGCCGACGGCGCAGATCGCGGGCATGGGGCTGGCGGAGACGGTGGCGCTCATCACGGATGGGCGGTTCTCCGGCGGCTCCCGTGGCTGCGTCATCGGGCATGTGAGCCCGGAGGCCGCGGCGGGCGGTCCCATCGGGCTGCTGGAGCCGGGCGACATCATCTCCATCGACATTCCCAACCGGCGGTTAGACGTGGAGCTGAGCGATGAGGAGCTGGCCGAGCGCCGGCGCCGCTGGCAGCCGGTGGACAAAGGGCCGCTGCCGCCGTATCTCAGCAAGTATCGCTCCATGGCCACGTCGGCCAGTCGTGGTGCTATCCTGCAGTGGGAGTGAGCGGCCGCAGGAGCGTGGACGGACGTCGGAGGCAGGGCGGGGATGCCCCGCCCTGTTCTCGTTTGGGCTGGACTTCCTTTCTGAAAATACGATAGGCGTCTATTTCCGGCGGCGGCAACTCCCACGTTGCCGCCCGGCCGGCTTGCAGAAAGGAGGGCAGGTTTCCGTACCTGCCCTTTCGCCGAGATAGACGGTGCTTGCCCGGGGCATGGCAGAGGCGGCTATAGAAAGCCGCCCTACTGCTATGATATCGGTCGCCTCCGGTGGGAACGTCGGAGGGAGCTTAGAGGAGTGCAGCCCTTCCGAAGAAGCTGCCTTGCTCGGCCCTTTTGGGAACCGGTCGCTACCCATGAGCCGGTGGGTGTGCTATAATCCTCATTGCTGGATGAGCTCCCCTGTGATCTGTCGCCTGTTCGATCGATATCCGGACGTTTCGCTCTCTTCCCCGTCACTCACTTCCTATTAGGGAGAAAATCCGATGATGTCTCTGGTGATGATGGGCCTGTGGTCATCCTTGTTGGATTTCCTGCGTCGTCTGCTGGGCGGGGCGGCATCTGAGCCCGGATCAGAACCCGAGCCGGAGCCCGAGGCACCTGTGACTCCCAGCCCGGGTCCCGCGCCCGGAGAGGGGACCGAGGGGCCGGCACGACGCAGGTGGACGGTGTTGCTCTACATGGCCGGCGATAACGGCCGGGTGTTCGACTCCCCTTATGGCAAGATCTCCCTCATGGCCGAGATGACGAGCGCTGGCCATGTGGATCTTGCGGAGGCGCAGAAGGTGGGATCCACCGATGAGGTGGCGATCCTGGCCCAATTCGACACGATCACGGAGGGAGATCGCACGTATCGTTTGGAGATTCAGCGGGGCGGCACGACGATGGACCATGTGGTGGAGACCATCGACGAGACGAATTGCGGCGATCCCCGCACGCTGACGGATTTCATCGTGTGGGGGATGAACCGTCGCCCGGCCGAGCACTACCTGCTGGTCATCTGGAATCATGGCATGGGGTGGAAGGACGATGACATCTACGCCAGCGTTCGCTCGGTGTCCCGGGCTACGCGTCCCCTGATGGGGACTCGCGCCCGGCCGGTATTCCGCACGACCGGTCAGAAGATCATGGCCCTCTCCGACGTGGAGACGAGAGGCATCGCCGCGGACGACTCCTCCATGGACTTCCTCACCAATGAGGAGCTGAAGCGGGCCCTCGCCGCGGCGGAGGAGGCTACCGGACAGCGGCTGAGCGTGATCGGCATGGATGCCTGCCTGATGGCCATGGCGGAGGTGCAATATCAGTTGCGGGACCTGGCGGATTACATGGTTGCCTCACAGGAGGTCGAGCCCATGGCCGGCTGGCCGTACACGCAGATCATGGGGCGGCTCACCGCCACACCCGATATGTCGCCGGAGGATCTGAGCCGCATGATCGTGGAGGAGTATCTGCGATCGTATCCCCCGCCGCCTACCCGGTCGACGCCGCGCGTGACCCAGTCGGCCGTGCGCCTGCCCACGATGCGGGAGACCGGCCGGCTGCTGCGGGCATTCGTCGAGGCGGCTCAGCAGGACGACGGAGCTGCCCGGATGGCTTTGCTGGATGCCAAGCAGTCTGCTTTCGCCTTCGACGATCCGGAATACATCGACCTGGCCGACTTCCTGGACCTCTTCCTCCGGGGATATCAGGGGGGGAACTCGGTGGTTGCAGAACGAGCTCGTGCCCTGCGAGCCCATCTGGAGCCGGGGGCGGGGCCGGTGATCGCCAACGTGGCTCAGGGGCCCGGATATGCCGAGCGGGCACATGGCATCTCCATCTACTTCCCGGCGCGTGCCCTTTCGCCGTTTTATGAGACGCTGGACTTTGTGGAAACGCGTTGGATCGACCTGATCCGTTGGGTGAATCGGTTGTGAGGGGCGCCCAGATGGTGCTGAGAGTGTCCCTAAGCACCTGGCCGGTGGGTTCCCAGATACGCTCTCGGCGTGATCGGAGGTGAGGGATGTCGGAGAGGATTCAGCCTCATGCGGCGTTGGAGCGCATCGACGCGATCATCGCCGTATTGCGTGCGCGCTGGAACGAGCTGACGCCTGAGGAGCAGGAGCAGGTGGAGGCGTTATACGCCGAGATGCGTAGGGCGTATGCGGACGCTCAATGGGATTATCAGCAGGGTGCTGCGCTGGTCGCCTTCGTGCGGGCGCTGGATGCCATCCCGGGCGTGCGCGCCCTGGTCGGTCACCTGATCGATGAGACCAAAGGGGTGGAGGCGCGCGGTGGTGAGGGGGATCCGGACTTGCTGTGGCGGCTGCCGCCGAGGTTGGGAGAGGGCCATGCCGAGATGGTGGGCCCACCTCCCATAACCGTCCCTCCGCCGGAGGAGGGCTTTGTCCCTCGCGATTCGATGACGCGAGATGAGGCGGCGGCGGAGGAGACGGCCGCCGAGGCGCCGGAGCAGTTGGTCCGCTATCCAAACCTCGATTGCCCGGACCAGGTCATCCTCGATCAGCGGTTCAGCCTGTTCGTGCAGCTCCTGTTGGAGGCGCCTGAGCCGGAGGTGGAGGCCATCGTCGTGGAGGATACGGGCGAACCGGATCAGTTGCCCGAGGTGGAGATCGTGCTGCGCGTCCGTGGCTTCGATATCGAGGGGAGCAATACGCAGGTCCTGCCGGTGGAGCGGGATGATGATTCCGAGGCGCGCTTCGTGTTGATCCCCCGCCGCCTGGGAGAGCATCAGATCCGGGTGGACTTCTATCAGTACGGTCGACGGATCGGCACGGTGCGTCGGAACGTGCTCGTCACGGAGCAGCCGGTGGAGGCGGAGGTGGCTCAGCCCGAGGAGCCCATGACGATTGAGCTGCGAACGGCGCCCACGGTGCCGCCGCCGGACCTGGAGCTGTGCGTGGAGCTGGATCGGCACGACGGCCGCACGCTCTATTTCGAGCTGCATTCCACCAAGGAATCGGTGGACTACAATCATGCCAAGTTCGGGCAGGTGACGTTGCAGGGCTCGCCGCTGGAGAAGATGCAGGCCGTGTATCGGGAGATGAGCCAGATGGCGGGCGCGACTCCCCCTACGTCCGAGGCGAGGGCGTATGCAGAGCGCCGACTGGTCGCCATCGGAAACAGCCTCTGGGATGAGTTGATCCCTGATGAGCTGAAACGGGAGTATTGGCGCTTCAAACCTCACGTGCAGTCGATTTTGATCACGTCTGACGAGCCGTGGATCCCCTGGGAGATCATGAAGCCCTACCGTTATGACGACGAGGGGGGGCGGGAGGACGATCCCTTCTGGTGCCAGCAGTTTGCCATCTCCCGCTGGCTGTCCGGGCCGGGCACGGCCGATCTCCTGCCGACGGGGGCCGCGCGGCCCGTGGCGCCCGCTCGGGTGAACCTGCCCTCCGTGCGGGAGGAGGTCGCCTTCATCTCCCAGCTCGATCAGTTGCGGTCTGACGTCGTGCCGCTGGCTCCCTTCGGCGACCGGTTACGCGTGCTGGACTGGCTGGAGAACGGCGAATTCTCCGTGCTGCACTTCGCCTGTCACGGGCAGTTCGACGCCACCCTGCCCGATGATTCGGCCATCAGCCTGTCGGATGGTCCCCTGCGCCCCTCCGATATCCGGGCGCGCTTCGGCGGGCGGCGGCCGCGGCCGCTGATCTTCATCAACGCGTGCCACGGGGCGCGCACGGGCTTCAGCTTTACCGGCCTAGGCGGCTGGGCCGATCGGCTGGTGAAGGACGCTCGGGTGGGCGCCTTCGTGGGAGCTATGTGGGAGGTGAACGACGCCCTGGCGTTGCAATTCGCCCGTCGGTTCTATCGAGAGCTCCTCCAGGAGGAGAGGACGATCGCCGATGCCTTTCGGCTGGCGCGAGAGGAGGTCCGCCAGGCGGCGCCGTACAACTCTACTTGGCTGGCGTATGTGTTGTATGCCGACCCGGAGGGGCGTGTGGGGGCGGGCTAGCGAGCGCCGGGGGTACATCCGTTTCGGGGCGCCTGCGGGCGGGGATGTTTCCGATCTCCCCGCCCGTTTACGCGTGTGGATACCTCATGCGAGGCTTGGGGAAGTGTTACCGTTGAGCCCCCTTCTCCCGGGCCCGGGAGAAGGGGGGGATGAGGGCTGTTTTCTGTCGGTTGGCGACCAGGGGAATGACTTGCGTCGGGCGACACGCGGGGCGTTCCCGCTCCCCCCGGTTTCCACCACTGGCTTTGAAAAAGCCCTGATGAGGAGGGGCTTCTTCTTGTCTTATGATAGGACTCGTGCCATACTTATGGCATAAG
Organism: Chloroflexota bacterium; assembly: GCA_024277095.1. Classification (GTDB taxonomy): domain Bacteria; phylum Chloroflexota; class Anaerolineae; order DUEN01; family DUEN01; genus DUEN01. Next base: position 2,208 of record JAJRVX010000506.1, on the reverse strand, counting down.
GATCACCAACGGGATAGCTCTTGGGAGGCGGATGTATGGCGAAGCGATTCCATCTCTTTGTGAGCGCAGGGCCGGACATGGAGGTGGAGCGTGAGATCATCGGCCGGGTGGTGGCGGAGTTGCCGGTGAAGCTGGGATGGGAGATCCGACGCACGCCGCTGCCGGGGGAGCCCCATCCGGCCGATCTGGAGGCGGTTGCGCGTAGCGACCTGTTCCTGCTGGTGCTTGGGCACGATATCTCGGCGCCCATAGGCGTGGAGTGGGAGGCGGCCTGGCGATCTGGGCGGCATATCGTGCCGTTGTTGCGTCGGGGGCCTCATACGCCTGCCGCCAACATCTTTCTGCGGGAGACGCGAGAGGAGTGGCAGCGCTTCGAGTCGGCCGCGGAGCTGGAGAAGATCGTGCGGCGGGCGCTGGTGGATCTATTGTTGGAGCGGGCTGTGGATTTCCGGTTGACCCCGGAGGAGTGGGAGGCGCTGGAACAGCTACGCGAATCCGAGGAGGGGGAGGAGGAATCGTCGCAGCCACCGGAGCCGGCGGGGGCTGGCGGGGGCGGCGTGATCTTAGGGCCGGACGATGCCGTTCGAGGCGGCGTGGTGGTGGGGGAAGGCGATTCGTGACACCGGTTGGTTCGTGTAGTAATTAAGCTATCTCCCGCCGGATCGGAGGATGCTGGCTGGGGAGGGGCGGCGCGAGAGGCCCAACGGGATGTTCATCCATTCGTGGGGAGGAGAAGATGGCCGTGTATCTCAACTACATTGGTGGTGAGTGGCGCCCGTCACGAGATGGGGCGACCTTTGAGGATCGTAATCCGGCCAACCCGGAGGAGGTGGTGGGCTCGTTCCCCCTTTCGACACGGGAGGACGTGGTCGACGCGTTGCGGGCGGAGAAGGAGGCGCAGCCCGGGTGGGCAGCCACGTTGCCGGCTCAGCGCGGGGAGATCCTGCTGCGCGCCGGAAGGATCATCGAGTCCCGGCTGGAGGAGCTGGCGCGCATCCTCACTCGTGAGGAGGGCAAGACGCTGCGCGAGGCTACCGGCGAGGTGAAGCGGGCTGCCGATATCTTCAAGTTCTTCGCCGGAGAGGGACGCCGCCTGGCCGGCGAGGTGTTTCCATCAGACCGGCCTGGCAGCTTCACCATGACCCGACGGGAGCCGCTGGGTGTGGTGGCGCTCATCACGCCCTGGAACTTTCCCGTCGCCATCCCGGCCTGGAAGATGGCGCCGGCGCTCATTGCCGGGAACGCGGTGGTGTTCAAGCCCGCCTCGCTCAGCCCGCTCATTGGCCTGGAGATCGTGCGAGCGCTGGAGGAGGCGGGGCTTCCGGGTGGCGTGGTCAACCTCGTCACCGGTTCCGGCGGCGTCGTGGGGGATGAGCTGGTCACCAACGAGATGGTGGACGCCATCTCGTTCACCGGATCGTATGAAGTGGGGTACGACATCTATCAGCGTGCGGCCCCGCGCATGGTGCGCGTCCAGCTGGAGATGGGGGGGAAGAACCCGCTGATCGTGCTGGCGGACGCGGATCTGGACCTGGCCGTGCAGCTCGCCGTCGTCGGCGGCTACGGGGTCACCGGGCAGGCGTGTACGGCCACCAGCCGGGTGATCGTGGAGGAGCCCATCGTGGAGGAATTCACCCGGCGGCTGAAGGAGCGAGCGGAGAGCCTGAAGGTGGGGGACGGGCTGGACCCGGACACGGAGATGGGCCCGGCGGTCAGCGAGGATCAGCTCAAAACCGATCTGGAATATATCGAGATCGGGAAGCAGGAGGGCGCCCGGCTCATCGCCGGGGGTGGTGCCATCGAGGGCAAGAAGGGGTATTTCGTCCAGCCGACGCTGTTCGCCGATGTGCGGCCGGACATGCGTATCGCTCAGGAGGAGATCTTCGGCCCCGTCATTGGCATCATGACGGCGAAGGACTTCGACGAGGCGATGGCGATAGCCAATCAGGTGCAGTACGGCCTGGTGGCGTCCATCTGTACGAACGACATGAAGCGGGCCTTCCAGTTCGCCGAGCGAATCGAGGCGGGTGTGGTGAAGATCAACCAGCCGACCACGGGCCTGGAGCTGCACGTGCCCTTCGGCGGGTTCAAGCATTCCAGCTCGGGCACGTTCAAGGAGCAGGGGCGGATCGCCCTGGACTTTTACACACGGCTGAAGACGGTGTACGTGAGCTATGCTCCATAGGCGGTGGGGGCTTCCTCCGAGCG
>JAJRVX010000505.1:0-10282 GCA_024277095.1 Chloroflexota bacterium | reverse complement strand
TCTCGGAGGTGATCACGGCGTTGTGCCAGGGGTGTGGCGCGTGTGTGGCTGCATGTCCCAGCGAGGCCATCGCCGGCGCGCACTTCACCCGGGAACAGCTGATGTCTCAGATCGAGGGCATCCTGTGGGATGTGCGAGCGCTGGCCGGGAGGGAATCGGAGAAGGAGACGGTGTCGGCGTGAAGTCGACATCCTCCTTACGGCTCGCGTGATTGAGGAGAGGTGACCATGAGCGATACGTACGAGCCTGTCATCGTGGGCTTTCTGTGTAACTGGTGCTCCTACCGGGCGGCGGACCTGGCGGGCACGTCCCGTCTGCACTATGCTCCCAACATGCGGCCCATCCGCGTGATGTGCAGCGCCCGAGTGGATCCGCAGTTCGTGCTCAAGGCGTTACGAGAGGGCGCGGATGGAGTGCTGATCGCCGGGTGCCATCCCGGGGAATGCCACTACGTGGAGGGGAACATCAAGGCGCTCCGCCGGTACAAGCTGCTGCAGCGGCTGCTGGCGCAGTTTGGGATCGAGCCGGAGCGCGTTCAGATCGTGTGGGCGTCGGCCTCTGAGGGAAACGTGTTGGCGGAAGCCGTGGACCGTATGGTGGAGCAATTACGGGCTCTAGGGCCGTTGCGCTGGCAGGAGACCGTTCTGGGGGGCGATGGCCACGGCCCGGTTGAGGCCGGCGAGCCGACGGCAGAGGAGGTGTGACCATGGCCGACAAGGGCAAATTCGCGATGTATTGGGCCGCCTCCTGTGGTGGCTGTGAGATCGCCGTGCTGAACATCGGGGAGAAGATCCTGGACGTCGACGCCAACTTCGACATCGTCTTCTGGCCCTGCGCGGCGGACTTCAAGTATAAGGATGTGGAGGGCTATCCGGACGGGTACATCGACCTCTGCCTCTTCAACGGCGCGATTCGGACCTCGGAGAATGAGGAGATGGCCCATCTGCTGCGTCGGAAGTCCAAGATCCTGGTGGCGTTCGGATCCTGTGCTTACGAGGGGTGCATCCCGGCGCTTGCCAACCTGACATCCAAGGAGGCGATCTTCCAGACGGCCTATCTGGAGAGCCCGTCCACGGAGAACCCGGACGGTGTGCTGCCCCAGCCGGTGACGCAGGTACCGGAAGGGGAATTGCGCATCCCGGAGTTCTATGAGACGGTGAAGTCGCTGGACCAGGTGGTGCCGGTGGATTACTACATCCCAGGCTGTCCGCCGGAGCCGCATCAGATCATCGCCGTGCTGGATGCGATCATCCAGGGGGCCGAGCTGCCGCCTCCCGGATCGATCATCGGGGCCGGCACGGTGGCGGTGTGTGAGGAGTGCCCACTGGAGAAGCATGAGAAGGCCATCAAGCGGATCTATCGCCCCTACGAGAAGCGACCGGAGCCGGGGATCTGCCTGCTGGAGCAGGGGATCATCTGTCTGGGGCCGGCCACGCGCAGCGGCTGTGGCGCCCGCTGCCCACAGGTGGGCATGGGGTGCCGTGGATGCTATGGGCCGCTGGATGGCGTGGAAGACCAGGGCGCGAAGTTCCTGTCGGCCATCGCGTCGGTGATCGACGTGGGAGAGCCCGGCGGGGAGGAGGCGGATCTGGATCGGGAGATCGAGGCCGTCATGGAGAGCCTGGCGGACCCGGCCGGTACCTTCTATCGATTCAGCATGGCGCACTCGCTGCTGCGGCGCGCTCGGGTGAACGGTAGCGGCGATGGGGAAGGAGGGACGGCATGAAGCGCATCACGATCGATCCCATCACCCGACTGGAGGGGCATGGCAAGATCGAGATCTTCCTCAATGATGAGGGGGATGTGGCCAACGCCTACTTCATGATCCCCGAGTTGAGGGGGTTCGAGCGTTTCTGCGTCGGGCGCCCCGCCGAGGAGATGCCGCGCATCACGAACCGGATCTGCGGGGTCTGTCCGGAGGCGCATCACATGGCGTCGACCAAGGCGTTGGACGCGCTCTTCCACGTGGAACCCTCCTCGGCGGTGAAGAAGCTGCGGGAGATGTTCTATTCGGCCTTCTACGTGACCGATCACACGACGCATTTCTACGCGTTGGGGGGGCCGGACTTCGTGTTGGGACCGGATGCCCCGGCGGCGGAGCGGAATATCCTGGGCGTGATCCACAAAGTGGGTGTGGAGATCGGCAAGCAGGTGATCGAATGTCGCCAGCGGAATCATCACGTCATCGAGATGCTGGGAGGGCGAGGCGTACATCCCGTGGCCGGGATGCCCGGGGGGTGGAGCCGGGCCATCACCGAAGAGGAGCGACAGGAGATCGAGGAGATCGCCAAGGCCAATGTAGACTTTGCCTTGTTCAGCCTGAAGCTGTTCGAGGACATCGTGCTGGGGAACCAGGAATACGTGGATATGATCCTGTCGGATGCCTATACCCATCGCACGTACTACATGGGGACGGTAGATGAGCATAACCATGTGAACTTCTACGATGGGATGATCCGGGTGGTGGATCCGGACGGCAAGGAGTTCGTGAAGTACCATCCCCGGGACTACACCCAGCACGTGGCGGAGCACGTAGAACCCTGGACGTACCTGAAGTTCCCCTACCTGAAAGGCGTGGGATGGAAGGGGTTCGTGGATGGCAAGGACAGCGGTGTCTACTGTGCGACGCCGTTGTCTCGGCTGAACGCGGCGGATGGCATGGCGACCCCCCGGGCGCGGGAGGCCTATGAGAAGATGTACGAGACACTGGGGAGCAAGAAGGTCAACGGCCGATATCAGCCCGTTCACTATCGCCTGGCGACCCATTGGGCCCGCTTGATCGAGCTCCTTTACGCGGCGGAGCGCATGTTGGAGCTGATTCAGGATCCGGAGATCACGGATCCCAACGTGCGGGTGGAGGTGACCAGCACTCCGGACGAGGGCGTGGGGTGCGTGGAGGCGCCTCGCGGCACGCTGACCCATCACTACTGGACGGATGAGAACGGTATCCTCACCCGGGTGAACCTGATTGTGGGGACGACCAACAACTACGCTCCCATCGCCATGTCGGTGAAGAAGGCGGCTCAGTCCCTGATCAAGAAGGGAACCGTGATCACGGACGGGTTGTTGAATCGGATCGAGATGGCGTTCCGGGCGTACGATCCGTGTATGGCCTGTGCCACGCACTCGCTGCCGGGGCAGATGCCCCTGGAGGTCACCATCTATGATGCGCAAGGGCGTGTGGTGGAGCGGTTGAGCCAGTACGTGGAGCGGGTTTGAGTGGCGTGCCCGGTGGGCGTGAGCGTGCGGATGAAGAGGACGCTGATTCTTGGGGTGGGTAACCCCATCCTGACGGATGATGGCGTGGGCGTACGGGTGGCCGAGGCGGTGAGGGAGGCGCTCCAGGCGGACGCGCCGGTGGATGTGCGTGAGGCCAGCGTCGGCGGCTTGACTTTGATGGAGACCATGGTAGGCTATGATCGGGTGATCCTGATCGATGCGTTCCTGAGCCGTGATGGGATCCCTGGCACCGTCCGCCGACTGAGCTTGGAGGACTTGCGGACGATCAGCCCGACGCGACACAGCGCCTCCGCTCATGATACGAGCCTCGTCACCGCTCTGGAAATGGGGCGTCGGATGGGGTTGCCCCTGCCCGATGAGATCGTCATCTACGCCGTAGAGGCGGAGAATGTGACCGATTTCGGCGAGGCGCTGACTCCGGCCGTTGCTGCGGCTGTGCCCCAGGTGGTGGCGGCGGTGTTATCCGAGATCCATCGGAGCTGAGGACGCCCCTCTGGGGGCGCAGCCGTCTTTCATGAGGTGTGGAAGGAGGTCCCATATGATCTCACCCGAGTTGATTCGGCGCTATCCCTATTTCGCCGGCTTTGACATGGATCAGATCGTGACCCTGGCCAAGGCGGCTGATGAGTTGACGGTCGAGCCCGGACACTACTTCTTCCACGAGGGCGAGGAGCTCTGCTGCTTCTACATCGTGCTGGAGGGGGCGGTGGCCATCGTGATCGAGGTGCCCGGCGAGGAGAACGAGGTGGTCGTCAGCACCGTGGGGCCGGGCGAGGTGTTCGCCTGGTCCGGGCTGGTGCCGCCGCACACCGCCACGGCTAGCGCCAAGGCGACGACGCGCTGTCGCGTCATCGCCTTTGACTGCCAGGAACTGCGGAAGGTATTCGAGACGGATTGTCGCTTTGGCTACCTCATGATGCAGAAGATCGCCCAGGTGATTCGGGATCGGTTGCGGGATACCCGGATCCAGTCGCTGGCGAACGCGCCGATCGAGTCATCGTAGACCTCCTCGTCGGATGGGGGCCCTCTCAGGTCGCCGCCCGGGGGCTTCACGGGCGGCGACCTTTTCGTCGTCCCCTTGTTGATCTTCGTCCCATCCCCTTGTCGGTATCAGACTGAGCCGCATGGAGGCGCGTTGTTGTAGGGGCACGGCGGCCGCCGTGCCCCGTATGCTCAGCGAAGGGTGAATGGGAAGTAGACCGACCAGGTTGTCCGCTCGGCTGCCAGCGTGTAGGTGCCGAAGCCGTCGGCGAAGATCACCACCTCGTTGTGCTCGGCGTCGATCACGTAATCCTCCACCGGTTCCCTGGTGTCCGTCGTGTCGGCCGGCGTGTACCAGACCCGGATCTCCTCCTCGGAGATGCCCTCGGCCGCCAGCGCGCTCGCGTCGTAGGGGATGCGCAGCACCATGGGAACGTTGAGCTCGATGTCGGCCGGCGCCGCGAGCGGGACGAGCTGGGAGGCGACCCCTTTGCCCTGCGCGCCTGCCTGCGGCGCGCTCTGCAGGAGCTGGGCCCCGATCTCATAGGCCGGGCTCAGCGGGACTCCGGCATTCTTGCAGCACGGCTCCTGGGAGGCTATATCTAGCGTTTTGATCAGCGAGGCCCGCAGGCTGATCAGCGTGGGCAGATCCATGCGGGGGGCCGCATCGGGACGGGCCGTCGTGGCCCCCTTGGCGCTGGCGGCCTGCCCGGTGACGGTCAGGGCGCCGGCCGGGATGTAGAGGGAGGCGCCGTCCGCCAGCTCCACATAGAAGGGCTCATCGGGGTCCAGGATCTGCGCCACCCCGGCGGGGAGCAGGTCGCGAGGCGCCAGGGTGAGATCCAGTCGCACGTCGGCGCTGTCCACATCCACCACCGCTCGCGTCATCCACAGGCTGCTGCCCACCTCGTACACGGCCTGTACGACCCACCGCTGGCCCTGGATAGCGGGCAGGCTGTAGTCCCCCTCTCCCGTGCCGGACATGGGCACCAGGACCTTGGTGTGGCCGGTGATGCGAGAGGGCCCCCCGGCCGTGGCGGCCCAGACCATGGCCGGCAGCTCGACCTCCGTGCCCTCGCCGCCCTGGGCGCTGCTGGTCTCCAGGGTCAGATGCCCATGGATGGTTGCGTCGCCCATGCGGAACCGGAGCACCGGCGCGGGCGCGGGTTGGTTGGGCAACAGCTTGATGATCTCCGGCTGAGGGCTGATCCAGGGGCGGTCTCCTTGTCCCTTGAGCAACTCCGGCGGACCCAGGACGCTCAGCCGGTAGACACCGTAGCTCAGGTTCAGGGTGAACGTGCCATCCTTGTTGGTGACCGCCGCCATATCCCTGCTCAGGCCCACAGGGGTCTGGTTCGGTCCAAGCAGGGCGCCCCGGAGCCCCTGCCAGCCGATGCCGGTGGCGGTCACGATCACCCCTCGCACGCCGGTGCCGTCGGGATCCAGGACCTGACCTGAGACCGCCTGCTTCGGCTGGACTACGGGCAGATGCACGTCAACGGTCGTTACGTCGGATGGCACCGTGGCGCTGATCACCCCGGGGAAGGCCCGGTAGCCGGAGCCGGCCTGGACATGGTAAGACACCAGCCAGTCGCCCTGGGTGACCTGTAGCTCTCCCACGCCGGTGGCCGGATCGATGCGGGCGGCCGTCCAGTTGCCCTGACCCGTGCCCGAGGCTGCCGGCTGCCAGCCGATCATCACCCCACCGACGCCGGTGACCGGCTGCTTCTCCGTCAGGTCCCAGAGCTGCCCCCGGATCGTCGCGCCGGTCCTCACGGTCAGCTGGACCTGGATGGACGTCACGCCTGGCCCGTTGACCTCCACCTGGGGCACGGTCGTCACCAGGTACTTGCCCGGCTCGCAGGAAGGTGGGGTGGGGATTGAGCCGTCCAGGTCTTCCAGATCGGGGCTGGGGATCACGCTCAGCCGATAGGTGCCGGCGGTGACCGGCAGATCGAAGGTTCTGCCGGTGAAGCGCCGGAAGCTATAGGTGCCGGTCTGGCCCTGCTTGTATGCGGCCACCACGCCGCAGGCGTCGTCGGCCGGCTGGCCCGTGGCGGCGTTGATCAGCGTGCCCCGGATCCAGGCGTCGGCCGCCGCCACCCGAAGGACGACGTCATCCACCGTGCCCCCGTCCTCGACGTTCACTATCGTCTGCCACTGCAGCCGATAGGGCATGTAAGGATCGCCCTGCCCCAGAGAGATGGCCACCCACCAGGTGCCGCCGGTCACCGGCAGCACGAAATCCCCGGTCGACGAAGTCTGAGCTCGTTTGATCTCCGGCACTTGTAGACCGCCCCCGGTGAGGATGTTGCCCAGCTTCATGGCGACGACCTGGACGCCGGCCACGGGCCGGTCTTCTGTGGTCAGCACCCGGCCGCGGATGGTGGCCGAGCCGTGCAGCGGGATGAGGTAGAGATCGCCCAGATCATGGGTCTCGCCCGTCTCCACCTTGAAGGGCGGGATCACCGGCGGCAGGTAGTTCAGGAAGTCCTGAGGGAAGATGGCCACCTGATGGCGCCCTTCCGACACGGTGAGGTCGAATCTGCCGGTAGTGGGGTTGATCTGGCCGGACGTGACCTTCGGTGGGATCTGGATGCTGACGTCCGTCACGGTGACCGGGAATGTGGGGACGAAGGGGACGGTGGCTGATACCAGCACCCGTCCGACGATGTGGGCGCCTTCCTCCGTGGAGGGCACATGGAAGGTGAAGTCGATCCCTGTCTTGGTGCTGGGGCGGGGGCCGAAGACCACCGGGCGGGAGATCGAAGGGGCTTCGGCCTCGGGCGGGATGGTGTTGCTCGTCTTTTCGGCGCGAATGTTCCATGTGGCGACGCCGACTGGCAACTCCAGCGTGTATGCGCCCTCCGCGTCGGTTGTCGTGCTCACCTCGGCGCCCGTGGCCGGCCGCCTCGCGACGATGCGGGCGTTCTGCACCGGCCGGGGCGGATCCTCGTCGGTCCGCGCGTGCCCCGTAACCACGTTGTTGTCCTGGGGAGTGTCCACGGTAGCCGATGTTGGGGAGTCCGCTCCTTGTGCCGGCATGGCCCAGACCAGGGTGGCGGAGCCGATCAGTAGCAGCGTCACTGCTGCGAGCATGGTAACGAGGAAAAGTGTTCTTCGTGACATGTTGTAAAACCTCCTTCCTTTCAGTCCCATGGTCCCCGGCGGGGCGGGGGGGCAGAGCGAATGTGAACTTTGTCCGTCGGATGGGCTACCGTGTCTGTTCTGAGGCTATTGCCGGCCTAGAGCGTGACGGAAACCCCACTTTTCCGGCCTGCACCTGCCTTTCTCGGCCCTTCCCGAAGGGCCCAGGCCGAGGCCGGGCAGGTCAAGGCGGGAGAAGGGCTTTTTCCGGAGGGGCGGAGCCCCTCCGGGCCTCCCCACAGCAGAAGCAACGGCATTTCTCAGACACACTCTTAGAGCCTTATCCGTTATATTGTGGTCGATGTGGGGTGTAGCCCCACATCTTGTGTCTTCGTTGCCATCTCCATGCTCAGCCGTTGCGTCGCACCACACCGCTGCGCCAGGCGTATACCGCGGCCTGCGTACGATCGGCCAGGTGCAGCTTGCTCAGGATGTTGCTGACGTGGGTCTTCACCGTCTTCTCGCTGATGACCAATCGTTCGGCGATGGACGCGTTGTCCAGGCCGTCGGCGATCAGGCGCAGGACCTCCAGCTCTCGCTCGCTCAGATCGGTGAAGGGGTTGAGCTCCTGTCGTCGTGAGCCGTGCAGCTCCTGGACGACTCGGGCGGCCACGCTGGGGTGCAGGATAGCCTCGCCGCGGGCCGCCCGCCGCACCGCCTCGGCCAGTTCGTCAGCCTGCACCTCCTTGAGCAGATAGGAGAGCGCTCCAGCTTTGATGGCCGGAAAGATATGCTCATCCTCGTGATATGAGGTCAGGATGACGACCTGCGTGTGGGGGCTGGCTCGGCAGATCCGCCGTGTGGCCTCGACGCCGTCCATGCCCGGCATGAGCAGGTCCATCAACACGACATCCGGGACCAGCTCCGTGGCCAGTTGGACAGCTTCCTCGCCTGTGCCTGCTTCCCCGATCACCTGGATATCCGGCTGCGCGTCCAGGAAGGCTCGCACGCCCTCCCGCACGATGGCGTGATCGTCGGCCAATAGGACGGTAATGGGTTCGCTCATGTGCTTGCCTCCACGGGTAGACTGGCGCGAATAGTGGTGCCCTCGCCGGGACGGCTGAGGACCTGGAAGTCGCCGGCCAGGGCGATCACCCGTTCCCGCATGCTGATTAGGCCCAGCCCTTTGCCCATGGCTGTCTCCACGTCGAAGCCACAGCCATGGTCGGTGATCTCCAGGGTCACGTGGTGTTGGTTGTAGTTCAAGTCCACCTCCAAACGGTCGCTGCCGCTGTGGCGGGCTACGTTGGCCAGCGCTTCCTGGGCCACCCGATAGAGGGCCTGTTCCGTCTCCAGTGGCACTTTGCGCTCGCCGCTCACTCGCAGCTTGGTCGTGATCCCGGTGCGCTCGCTCCAGGCGCTCAGGTGTTGGTGCAATGCGGTAGCCAGGCCCTTGCCGACCAGTGCGACCGGCCGTAGCTGTTTCAGCAGAGCGTTGAGCTCCTGCTGGGCCTGTTGTGCCAGGTCCTCGGCCTGGCGCAGATGCTTGGCGACGCTTGGTGGGTCTTGGCCCAGGAGCGCTCTCGCCGCTGCGATCTGCATGGCCGTGGCGAAGACCTGTTGCTTAACGCTGTCGTGGAGCTCTCGGGCCAGGCGGTTTCGCTCCTCCAGCGAGGCCAGATGCTCGCGCACCTCCAGCACACCCTGGAGCTGTTCCGCCATCCGGTTGAGCTGCCGGGCCAATCGCCCGATCTCGTCGTCAGGCTCGGCGCGCGCCTGCACCGAGAAATCGCCCCGGCCCCAGGCGGCCGTGACCTCGGCCAGTTGGTCCAGCCGTCGCGTGAGCCAGTAAGCGGTGAGGAACCCGAAGACTGTGGCGGCGAAGACCCGGCCGACCGCCAGGAAGGCGCCTACGCCCCCTTCCAGCTTCATGATCGTCGCCCACAGCCGACCTCCCGGTGCCGTGGCGGTGACTCGCAGGTAGAGGGCGCCCCGGATCGATCCTTGGGGGTCTCGTATCGGCTCGGTCGCCACCACCTCGCCGTGATCCAGCCGGATGGCCTGTCCGTTGCCAGCCAGCGCTTGCTGTAAAAGCGTCGCACTGGCCTCGGCCGCGGCGGGATCATAAAAGGGAGCAGACCATTCGGCCCGCATGGAGGCGGGCACATTGCTGGCCATGAGCCGTCCCTTCTCGTCCACGATGGCGATCAGATCGAATCTCTGCGGCAGATGATCGGGCGGATCGGGGTCGCTGAGCGCCAAAATGGGCAGGCCCGGGATACCGCTGCCGTTCTCCTGAAGTGGCACGACGGAGGAGAGCCAGCGATCCAAAAGGGCGGTGTCCGGGCTGGATGCCAGCAGGGCCCCGGCCGGGATGCTCAGTTGGTGGGCGATCCGGGCCATCAGTCGAGGGAGCCTGGGCCCCCGCGTGCTGATCCACCATGAGCCGAGCAGTAGGCCGATCTGGATGAGCAGCACGCTGATGAGCATGAGCAGAGCATAGTAGATGGTCAGGCGCCAACGTAGCCCTTGTCGCATGGACCAGCTCCTGGCGTGAGAGGACTGGAATGATGATATTGCCTTGATACGCGAGCGCATCTCTTCTTGTGTTGATCGTCCAGAGAATTTTGCTACCCCGGGGGGCGTGTCTAGTCTTTCACGACTAATGTAACACAATCAAAAGAAATCGCCATCAGTCCCTGGCCCTATTTCGGTTCCGACTTCAGGCCGATCGCGCCCCATTCAGGCGATGCCGGTTCGGAGCGGGAGAGGGGGCTTCCATTTGCTCTTTGGGAAGCTCGCATCGCGTGTGGTAGTGTATCTTTTTCGGTGGAAATACAGCAGGGAGCTTTGAGGGGTAAGTCCCCGCGAAATCGTGATCATGTAGCCCACTGTTGAATGAGCTTTTGCAGCTCCTTGGAACGCCGTCCTCGCTTCCTGGGCGGCTGCCAAGGCGGAGGTGGTACGTGGAAAT
>JAJRVX010000032.1:0-3645 GCA_024277095.1 Chloroflexota bacterium | reverse complement strand
GTTCGGCTTCACGGTGGCCGCTTTGGCCGTGCTGGCCGTGACGACGCCTCAACGGGATCACTGGGAGGAGATCGTGCGGATCGTGCGCGCCCGTCGCTCCGATTGGACCGATGTCTGGTAAAGGGTAAAATATCATGGTTTCTGCCAAAGGGGATAGGTCGGAGTGGATGGTAGTGTATCTTTTTCGGTGAAAATACAGCAGGGAGCTTTGAGGGGCGCAGCCCCTCAAAAGAAACCTCCCGGTTTCCGCCCCTCACCTGCCTTGCCCGGCCTGGTCCACCCGAATCAGGCCGGGCAAGGACGGGTGCAAAGCGGAAAGAGAGGAGGTTTTGGCGGAGGGAGGTCCCTCCGCACCTCCCCTGTGGGCTTGCGATGGGCCTGGCGGAATTTCCACTCATTTTGGATACACTACCCGGAGTGGATCGGCTGGAGGGGTGTCTGGATATCGGGGTGGGGAACATCACTCATCTGCGGGTAGATAGGAAATCAACGACATGTTCCGTAAAGTTCTGATCGCGAACCGCGGCGAGATCGCCGTTCGTATTATTCGTGCCTGTGAAGAGCGAGGGTTGCGAACCGTCGCCGTGTATTCGGAGGCGGACCGCCACGCGCTGCACGTGCGTCGCGCCAATGAGGCTTACTGCATCGGCCCGGCGCCGGCCTCGGAGAGCTATCTGCGCATCGATCGCATCCTGGATGTCGCGCGGCGCTCCGGCGCGGAGGCGATCCATCCCGGATATGGCTTCCTGGCCGAGAATCCCGCCTTCGCTCGGGCGTGCGCGGATGCCGGGGTGACCTTTGTGGGGCCACCGCCGGAGGCTATCGCCGCGATGGGGGATAAGGTGGCGGCGCGAAGGCGGATGCGGGAGGCCGGGGTCCCGGTGGTCCCGGGCACCGAGGATGAGCTGTCGGATCGGGAGCTGATCGCGGCGGCCGACGACCTGGGGTACCCCGTGATGGTCAAGGCGACCGCCGGCGGGGGCGGCAAGGGGATGCGCCTGGTCCGCCGTCCGGAGGATCTCCCTGGCGCCCTGGAGAGCGCGCGCCGGGAGGCGAAGGCCGCGTTCGGTGACGACCGCATCTACCTGGAGAAGGTGATCGAGAACGCCCGGCACGTGGAGATCCAGATCCTGGCGGACACCCACGGCAACGTGATCCACCTGGGCGAGCGCGAGTGCTCCATCCAGCGTCGCCATCAGAAGCTGATCGAGGAGGCTCCCTCCATCGCCGTGGATGCCGAGCTGCGGCAGCGCATGGGGGCTGTGGCCGTTCAGGCCGCCCGCGCGGTGGGATACGTCAACGCCGGGACCGTCGAGTTCTTGTTGGACCGGGAAGGCAACTTCTACTTCCTGGAGATGAACACCCGGTTACAGGTGGAGCATCCCGTCACGGAGATGGTGACCGGCGTGGACATCGTCAAGGAGCAGCTGGCCATCGCGTCGGGACGCCGTATGCGATATCGGCAGGAGGATATCGTCCCGAAGGGGTGGGCCATCGAGTGCCGCATCACGGCGGAGGACCCATACAACGGCTTCCTGCCGTCCACGGGGCGCGTTGTGATGCTGCAGGAGCCGACGGGGCCGGGCGTGCGCGTCGAGAGCGGCATTTATGAGGGGTTTGAGGTCACCTTCCATTACGATCCCATGATCGCCAAGCTCATCGTGTGGGGGGAGACGCGGGCGGAGGCGATCCTGCGCATGCGCCGCGCGCTGCGAGAGTATCGGATCGGCGGGATCCAGACCTCGATCCCGTTCCACCAGAAGATCATGGATCACACCGAGTTCCTCTGGGGCACCTTCGACACGGAGTTCCTGGAGCGGCGCATGGGAGGTCGATTGGTGGCGCGCCCGGATATCGAGGAGTGGGAGCGCATTGCCGCCATCGCGGCCACATTGGTGGCCCACGAGCGCGGCCGCCGGGCGATCATCCTGAGCCGTGCCCGGAACGGCAACCGCTCGCCCTGGAAACAGGCGGCTCGCATTGAGGCGTTGCGACGATGAGATACGTGGCGACCATTCAAGGGCGCGAGTTCATCATCGACGTGGAGGACGAGCGACACGTCGTCGTGAACGGACAGACGCTGGAAGTGGATATGCAGCGCATCGAGGCCTCGCAGCTTTACTCCCTCCTGGTGGATCACGTCTCTCATGAGGTCGCCGTGGAGGAGGCTGGGCATTGCTTCCGGGTCATGTTACATGGGGAGCTGTTCGAGGTCCGGGTGGAGGACGAGCGGACACGGCGGCTGACTCGCGCCGGGCATCAGTTGCCGCCATTCGGCGGCGAGGTGCCGGTTCGGGCCCCTATCCCTGGCATGGTCACCCGCGTTTTGGTGGAGCAGGGACAGAAGGTGTCCGCCGGACAGGCGATGGTCCTGCTGGAAGCCATGAAGATGGAAAATGAGATCCGGGCCCCGCGAGAGGGGACGGTCGCGCGCGTGGCAGTGGAGCCGGGCCAGACCGTGGAGCAGGGCCATCTGCTGGTGACGATCCACTGACGGCTCGTATCCCCGCAGGGGACGAGCCGTCGTCTTCTGTCGGAGACGTTTGTCCTCTCTTTCCGTTGGTAGGCGCCTCTCTATCGGACGTTGCGGCGCGCCCTGCCGGTCCCGTCGGTGGGGAGATGAGTTCGATGTTCCGTGTGCTGGGGAGTGTCCATGAGCGAGCTTTCGAAACGCAAGGCGGAATGGGAGCAGACGACTCTACAGCGGGCGTTGCAGCGCGCTCCGGAGCGACGGCCTCAGTTTGAGACGCCTTCCGGCATCCCCGTGGATCCTCTTTATACCCCCGAGGATGTGGATCTCGATTACCTGCGCGATCTGGGATTCCCCGGGGAGTATCCGTTCACGCGCGGCGTGCAGCCGACCATGTACCGAGGCCGGCTGTGGACGATGCGCCAGTACGCGGGATATGCCACGGCGGAGGAGTCCAATCGCCGCTATCGCTATCTGTTGGAGCAGGGACAGACCGGGCTCTCCGTGGCGTTTGATCTGCCCACCCAGATGGGATATGACGCCGATCATCCCCTGGTGCAGGGGGAGGTGGGCAAGGTGGGCGTGGCGATCTCGTCCCTGGCGGACATGGAGACGCTGTTGGAGGGGATCCCGCTGGATCGGGTGAGCATCTCCATGACCATCAACGCCCCGGCGGCGATCCTGCTGGCGATGGTCATCGCCGTGGCGAAGAAGCAGGGCGTGTCCCTGGAGCGGTTGCGGGGCACGGTGCAGAACGACATCTTGAAGGAATACGTGGCGCGCGGGACCTACATCTTCCCGCCGGAGCCGTCGTTGCGATTGACGGTGGACCTGTTCCGCTTCTGCGCGCGCCACGTGCCGCGTTGGAACACCATCTCCATCAGCGGATATCACCTGCGAGAGGCGGGGTGCACGGCCGTGCAGGAGGTGGCCTTCACCCTGGCCAACGCCATCGAATATGTGCAAGCGGCCATCGGGGCGGGGCTGAACGTCGACGACTTCGCCGGGCGCCTGTCCTTCTTCTTCAACGCGCATAACAACTTCTTCGAGGAGATCGCCAAGTTCCGGGCGGCGCGACGCATGTGGGCCCGCATCATGCGGGAGCGGTTCGGCGCCCAGCGCCCCCGCTCGTGGCAGTTGCGCTTTCACACCCAGACGGGGGGGTCTACCCTCAC
>JAJRVX010000504.1:0-5528 GCA_024277095.1 Chloroflexota bacterium | reverse complement strand
CTGATGCTGGGCCTGATCGGCCTGCCACTGTTCTGGCGATTCCGCCTGATCCACACCCGCTGGGGCGACGCGTATATCCTCAGCCAGGCGATCGCGCACCCCGATGTCCATCTCACGTACACCTGGCAGGCGCCGCTGACCGTCTACCTGCACGCGCGGCTGTGGGCGTTGGGCCACCGACTGTGGGGATGGCGCGACGCGATGCCCCCTTACGCGCTCACCAGCGTGCTGGCGGGCGGGATCTTCCTTTACGTGCTGGCGCGCCTGGCCATCGAAACATCCCGTGATCAGTACGCGGCGGCGATCACCTTCGGCCTGGTCGTCACGCTGGGCACCATACAACTGTTCTTCGGATACGTGGAGAACTACTCCCTGATGACGCTGGGGATGATGATCTACCTGTGGCTGGCGTGGCGCTGCCTGCAAGGCCGGATCCCGCCCCTCTGGCCTGCGACGACGCTCGCGCTCACCCACGCGCTGCACCCGTCGAGCATTGTGCTGGCCCCCTCATTGCTGTATCTGGGATGGGTTTGGGCGCGCAGGGGCGAAGAGCGACGCTACGGCGCGGCCGCATGGCAGATCATCCTGCCGATGGTGATCGTGGCCGGCGGCGTTATCCTCCTGATGGAACAGGGCGGGCATGGCCTCCGCTACCTGGTCGGAGAGGATCGGCCGGGGGGAGGCGATGGCAAATGGTTCGTGCCCCTGTTCGCCGCGACCACCCGTTGGGAACACTACACCATGTTCTCCTGGGGACACCTGATCGATATGCTGAACGAGCAGCTGTTGACAGCGCCCACGACGCTGTGGACGCTCGTCGCGCTGGCGGCCCTCGCTTGGCCGCGCGTGCGCACCGGATCGACGTGGACCCGCCTCCTGGCGATCGCGTCCGGCCTCTATCTGCTCTTCATCTGGACGTGGAATCCAGACTACGGGGGACAACGGGATTGGGATCTCTTCGCCCCCGCGGCGGTCCCCCTCACGCTGCTGACAGCGGATCGCCTGATGGCCGCGCTCCCCGAACGCAGCGCGCAGCTCGAGGCCGGGATTCTGCTCATCGCTACGCAGGCATTCCACACCATCGCCTGGGTCTACCAGAACACGCTGCCCTGGAGCTGGCCTGATTGAGGGAGGGGGAAGGATGAGCGCTTCACCGATCACCTATCCGCCGATCACGCCCATCGCGGAGCTGTCGGACTGGGCAAGTACATTGCAACGGATCGCCGCCGAGCCGTTGACGTTCTGCCCGAATTTCCCCACCATCGCCCGGCGCTTCGAGGCGTGGTGGGCCCACGAGCTACTGGACCGTCCCATCTTCATGGCAACGGCCAACACCGATCCCTCTCGTCCCATCACCCGGCGGCTGGAGCTGCTCCACGACCCCGACGCCTGGTTCGAGGCCAAATACGCGGACCTGAGACAGCTCCACCGGGTCGGCGACGCGCTGCCCTACATTCGCGCCGACTTCGGGCCGGTGCTGCTGAGCGGGATGTTCGGAGGGAAGCTGGAGTTCGGCGCCGATACGGGATGGACGCACGCCTTCATCAACGACGACTGGTCCAACGCGCCCGATTGGACCATCCATGAGGACAATCCGTGGTGGAAGCTGTTGCGCCACCTGCTGGAACGCGTGGCCGAGGATGCGGTGGGACGCTATCTGGTCTGCACGCCGGACCTGGGCGGCTCGGCCGACGTGCTGCTCAACCTGCGGGGAGCCACCCAGCTCTGCATGGACGTCATCGACCAGCCCGACCGCGTGCGCGCCGCCATCGATGCCATCTACCCCGCCTGGCGACAGGTCTTCACGGAGATGTATCGGATCGTCCTCGGGCGGGGCGCGGGGCTGATCCACTGGCTCGGCCTGTGGTCGAACCGCCCCTACATGATCCCCGCCTGCGACTTCAACTTCATGATCGGGCCACGGGAGTTCGAGCGCCTGTTCCTGCCGGACATCGCCCGCCAGGCGGCGACCGTCGGCCGGGCGGTCTTCCATCTGGACGGCCCCGGGGCGGCCACCCACATCGACGCGCTGCTGTCGGTGCCCGAGATCCAGGCCATTCAGTTCACCCCGGGCGCGGGCACGCCTTCGGCCCTGGCCTGGGTGGATATGTTCCGCAAGATCCAACAAAAGGGACGATCCGTCCTGGTGATCTGTCCCCCCGACGAGGTACTCTCCCTATGCGAGGCGTTACGCCCCGAAGGTCTGGCCCTTCTGATCGATGGGGATCTCACGCCCGAGGAGCTGGATGATCTGTTCGACCGATTCTGTCGGCGCTATACATCGTCGTAATGGATCATCAAAACCAAAGGAGGGCAGATTTCCCCATCTGCCCTCCTTTCATCGCGCACCGGAGAAAGCACCTTACGGAAGGATCTGCATGATCCTGTCCCAACGGTACGTGGTGCGAATCACCCGCAGGGTGCCCGTCTTCGAACGGGTGACGACGCTATGCGTCCTGGCATGTCTTCCGAAGTACTTCACGCCCTGCAGCACCTCGCCATCGGTGACGCCCGTGATGGCGAAGAAGATATCCTCGCCCTTGACGAGATCGTCCGACGAGAGGACCTGATCCTCGGCGATCTGCAGCCGAGATAGATATTCCGCCTCCTCCTGGTTGCGGACGTAAGGGCGACACAGGATCTCCCCGCCCAGGCATTTGAGCGCGCAGGCGCCGAGCACGGCTTCTCCCGCGCCGCCGATCCCCATGAGCACATCGATGCCGCTCTCCGGCAGCGCGGTGTAGACGGCCGCGGCCACGTCGCCATCGCGAATCAGCCGGATGCGGGCCCCGGCTGCCCGGATCTCCTCAATGAGCGCAATGTGCCGTGGCCGGTCCAACACCATCACGGTCAGGTCGCCCACATCGCGCCGCTTGGCCTGCGCGATGCGCCGCAGCGTCTCGGCCACGGGCGCACCCAAATCGACGGCTCCCTTCACCTCAGGGCCGACGGCAAGCTTCTCCATATATCGTAGCGGGCCGGGCACGAACAGCGTCCCTCGCTCGGCCATGGCCGCCGCGGAGACGGCGCCGGGCCATCCCTCGGCCGTGAGCCGGATGCCGTCCACCGGCTCGACGACGACGTCCAACCTGGGGGCCGTGGCGGTTCCCAGGCGCTCCCCATGGTACAACCGGGGCGCATCCGCCTTGTCCCCTCGGCCGATCACGACGATCCCGTCCATCTCGATCTGCTGCAGGACCAGAGACATGGCATAGACGGCGGCACGCTCCACCGCCTCCTTGTCCCCGCGCCCGGTCCACCGGCCGGCGGCCAGGGCAGCCGCCTCGGTGACCTGCACCAGCTCCAACGCCAGATTCCGCTCCGGCAGCTCCGCCATCGTACCTCCCCACGTCGCCCCGTGCAGTGGCGATCGCCTCACACGCCCTGCAGACGGCGCGCCTCCCGGATGCGCTCGTCGATCTCCGTCACCTTGGCCTGCTCCGCCTGCCACCAGGCCGGATCCCGCTGCGCGTCGAGCTCCTCCACGGTCTTGCCCTGCTGTTCCACCCACGTGTAGTACTTCAGGTTATGCCATCGGGCCCGCTCGTCCCGTGTGGCCTCCCGGATCCAATCCAGCTTCTGCTTATGGAAGATGCTCACCAGACGGATCGCGGCCTCGGTCTCATCCATCGGGCCATACCGCTCCGTCAACTGTGCCATCACGCTGCGATACCGGTCGATGGCGTCCGTGCAGATGGTGACGATCACGTCGTCCCCGGACAAGCCGTAGAACTTCGCCGTCTTAATGGCCCCCAGAACGTTGCACACCCCAGAGATCCCGAAGATGGTGGCCATCTTGCGCACCTTCGCCTCGGGCACGCCATATCGATCGATCATGGTGCGCCAGCCGGCCTCCTCCGTGAGCAACTGCAACCCCATCTTGCACTCCAGATCGTCGATACACATGAGGGCATCCATGTTCCACACGTTGTGGATCCAGGTCACATGCTTATCCCCGATCCCCTGGATATCGTGCGTACCGTAGCCGTTCTGATACAACGTGGGACACTGGATGGGCTCCAGCCCGACGATCTTATGCTCCGGCCAGACCTGCTTCAGCCGATCCCCGGCCGCGATGGTACCCGCGGACCCCATCGCCGAGACGAAGGCCGTGATCTCGCCCCGGCCGATCCCCTGCTCGCGCAGCACGTCAGCCAGCTCCACGATCGTGTTTCCGGTGACGTAATAGTGGAACCGATAGTTGCCCATCACCTCAAACTGGTTCAGGACACGCACGTTGGGATCGGCCCGCCGCAGCTCCCAGGTCTTGTCGTAGATCTCCTTCACGTTGGACTCCGATCCGGGAGTCCGGATCACCCGGGCACCGTAGGACTCGATGATCTCGAAGCGCTCCTGGCTCATCCCCTCGGGCAACACCACGATGCTGTCGAAGCCCATCCGACATCCCACCCACGCGCCGCCGATACCATAGTTGCCGGTGCTCGGCCAGACCAGCTTGTGGACGGATGGATCTACCTCGCCGTAGAGCTCCTTCTCCACCAGGACGGAGTACGCCGCTCCTACCTTGTGGGAGCCGGTGGGGAAATCCTTCCCATACAGGACTACGATGGGGGTCGCGACGCCCGTCAGCTCCTGGGGCAACACCTCGTAACGGATGCGGCCATCGGGATCCCGCCAGGTGATGTTGTAGAGATTGATGGGATCCAGCGGATCGGCCGCCATCGCCCGCAACGCCCGCTGACGCACCTCGGGATCGATGCGCTCCGGATGCAGCATCTCCTCGAACGTGGGCCCGAGGACCAGATTCTTGACGTTGATGTTCTCCAACATGGGTCCATCCACCCCGATAAAAGATAAGGTTCATCTCATGAGCCGACTATTCTCCAACAGCAGGCTGAGCTCCCACGCTCAGCCCCGGAGGCACAGAACTCACTTCCGCTACTCCTTGTTCAGGCCATCCGGGCGCTCTCTCAGCTGATGAGGTCTCTCACGGCCTCCTCGACGGCCGCCAGGCGCGGCTCAATCGAGGCCGGTTCGGACACGGATCGGCGCACGCTGGCGATGTCCTTCAGCCCGTTCCCCGTGACGAGGAGCACCACCTCGGCCGAGGGGTCCACGATGCCCTCCACCACGGCCCGCCGCAGCCCCGCGTACCCCGCGGCGGCCGCCGGCTCGGCAAACACGCCGCTCCCCCGCGCGATGGCCGGGATCGCGGCCAGGATCTCGTCGTCAGACACCGCCACACAGGCGCCATCCGCCCGGCGCACGGCGCGCAGGGCCCGCACACCATCCCGGGGGAGATCGGCCGCGATGGAGTCCGCCACCGTGTGAGCCCGGACCGGCTCGACTCGATCCCGCCCGGCCGCCCATGCACGATACACGGCCGCCGAGCCCTCCGCCTGCACCGCCAGCAGCCGAGGCATCCGATCGAGCCAGCCCAAAGCCATCAGGTCCTGAAGGCCCCGATGCACCCCGGTGATGATATTCCCATCCCCCACAGGCACCACGATCCACTCAGGGGCGCGCCAGCCAAGCTGCTCGGCGACCTCGAAGGCCACCGTCTTCTT
>JAJRVX010000503.1:0-9385 GCA_024277095.1 Chloroflexota bacterium | reverse complement strand
GCTCACCCGACGGGGGCGGATCAATCTGCGCAGCGCCCGGATCGCCGAGGACCCCGATCCCGTGGAGCCGGGCTGCACCTGTTACACCTGCCAACACTTCAGCCGGGCCTACCTGCGCCACCTGTTCAAGGCGGGCGAGGTCCTGGCCCTGCGGCTGGCCACCCTCCACAACCTGCACTTTATGCTCCGCCTGATGGACGACGTGCGTGCCCATATCCGGGCGGGCACGTATTTGCAGTTCAAGGCGGAGTTCCTGGCTCACTACACCCTGCCCGATCAGGAGGCCCGACACGCGCAGTTGGAGCGTCGTCGGAAGGCCCTCAACCGGAGGACCTGAAGCCCTCCCCTCTTCAGAAGCCACGAAAAGCCACGACAGGAGGCACGTTTGAACCCTTTTCAGGCATTGGTGCTCGGCATTCTGCAAGGTGCCACCGAATTCCTGCCCATCTCCAGCTCCGGACATCTGGTGCTCATCCCCTGGCTGCTGAACTGGCAACCATCCAGCCTGCTGTTCGATACGATGGTCCATTGGGGGACGCTGACAGCCGTCATCATCTACTTCTGGCATGATCTGCTGCGGCTGGTCATCGCCGGGACCCGGGGCCTGTTCCGGAGATCGCTGAACGATCCCGACGCCCGCCTGGCATGGGGGATCGTGGTCGGCACCATCCCGGCCGTGATCCTGGGCTACCTGTTCAAGGACCAGTTCGAGGCGCTGTTCCTGAACCCCCGGGCGGTCAGCGGGTTCCTGCTGCTCACCGCCCTCGTGCTGTTCATATCCGAGCGGTGGAGCCGGCAGCGCCGCCCGCTCCGGGAGGTGGGCCTGGCGGACGCGCTGCTCATCGGCCTGGCGCAGGCCACGGCCATCACCCCCGGGATCTCCCGCTCCGGCGCCACCATCGCGGCCGGGCTGGGCCGCGGGCTACGCCGGGAGACGGCCGCCCGCTACAGCTTCCTGCTCGCCACCCCAGCCCTGCTGGGCGCCGGCCTGCTCCAACTCGTCGAAGCCACCACCTCCGGCGAGCTGGGCGCGCAGGTAAGCACCCTGATCATCGGGTTTCTGACGGCCGCCATCACCGGTCACCTCAGCATCCGCTTCCTGCTGCGCTACTTACAACGTGGGAAGCTTTACATCTTCGCGGCCTATTGCGCCCTGGCCGGTTTGGGCGGCCTGACGCTTTCCTTCATCCGGGGCTGATCGCATATGTCCATCGGGCATACCCCAGGGAGGCAGATCACAGGAAAAGCCGGCGGCCGCTGGCTTGCAAGTAGGATCATCTGGCTCGTCATCACGCTGGTGACGGCTTGCAGCCCCGCGGCGGTCACACCCACGCCTTCCACGCTGCACGTCGCCGGATCGGCCAGCATGGGGCCCCTGCTCCAGGATCTGGCGCAGGCCTTTTACGCGCAACACCCGGAGATCTACCTGGATATCCAGGAGGACAACACTTCCCTGGGACTGGCCCTGCTGGCCGATGGTGAAATCGACATGGCAGCGGCCTCGTGGCTACCCGAAGAGCTGCCGGAGGCATGGATGGCGACCCCGATCGCCTGGGATGGGATCGCCATCATCGTGTATCCGGACAATCCGCTGGAGGAGCTGACCATGCTCCAACTGCGCCAGCTGTTCGCCGGGTGGGCCTTCCGCTGGGAGGACGTGGGAGCGCCGATGGGCACGCCAGATACGGAGGCGACGATCCACATCCTCAGCCGGGAGGACGGCTCCGGCACGAGGACCATCTTCGAGGAGCGTGTGATGGGGGAGGAGCGGGTGACCCTGACGGCGTTGGTGATGCCCGGCGATGACGCCGTCGTGGACTACGTCGCCGAGCATCCCCAGGCCATCGGGTACGTCTCCATGGGGCAGGCGGACGGGCGGGTCAAGGTGCTGCGGATCGAGGGGATACGGCCGACCCCGGAGACGGTAAGCGACGGCGGTTACCACCTGGCCCGGCCGTTCTACCTCGTCACACGGGGAGAGCCCACTGGCCCCGGCAAACGCTTCATCGATTTCGTCCTGAGCCCGGCAGGGCAGACGATCGTGAGCAAACGCTACGGACGCATTCGGTAGTATTGCGTGGTGCGTGTTGCGTATTGCGTGATACGTGGTGCGTGTTGCGTAGCTGCGTCGTTCGTTGATGGAGGAGCGATCACCGATGTCATTCGCCTTATCATCCATGTGGTCACAGCACAGATTCGACGATCTGCGATCCCTGGCGCAGGCCGCCATGGCGCTGGGGTTCCCCTCACTGGAGATCAGCCATATCGTCACCCCGGACCAGGTGGCCGACCTCCGGCCGGGAGACATCCCCATCCTGTCCGTGCACTACCCGGCCCCCACCCGGCCCTCACCCTACGGCCGTCCGGCCGACACCTTCCTCTCCTCCCCCGATGAAGAGAGGCGACAATGGGCCGTGGCCCAGGGCGAACGCTGTCTGCAATTCGCGGCCGAGATGGGCGCCCAGGCCGTGTGCGTACACCTGGGCACGGTCGACATGCCCACCCACTGGGAGTGGGCGCTGGAACAACGCTATCTGGGAGGACAAAGCCAGTCCCCTCTCTACACGAAACTCCGTGATCACATCATCGCTGAGCGCGCCGCCCGCGCCCCCGCCTATCTGAACGCGGCCCGTCGCAGCCTGGATGCGCTGGCGAAGATCGCACAGCGCCTGGGGGTGCGCATCGGGATCGAGTCCCGTCGTCACTATCGGGAGATCCCCATCCTGGATGATCTGGCCATTTTGCTACGCGAACACAATCCCGACCTCGTGGGATTGTGGTATGATATGGGCCATGTACAGGTGCTGGCCAATCTGGGCTTCCACCGACACCAGGACTGGCTGGACGCCTTCGCCGATCGGATCGTGGGGGTACACGTGCATGACGTGATCGGCCTGCGAGATCACCTGCTGCCCGGGCTGGGCGAGCTGGATTTCGCCCACATCGCCCGCCATCTGCCCAACACGGCCGTACGCACCCTGGAGCTAGACTGGTACTATGAAGGCGAGGAATTGCGGGAGGGGTTGATGCACGTCCGGGCGGCCGGCTGCATACCGGAGGAGTCCATCGCCCCATGAACAACGGTTCGCCGCGCCTGGCATGTCTGCTGGCGCCGCAACGCAATCCGCAATACGCCGACCTGGTCGCACAGCTGGCGCTGCCGGAGCTGGAGATGAGCCCTCTGGGCCCGCTGATCGAGCGGGCGGAACGCCGGGAGATCGCCGGGATACCGTTCCTGGTGCTCCTCCTACGCGATATCCCGGATCCCGACCGACTATCCTGCCTGGGCGAGATGTCCATGACCCACGGGTTCTTCTGGCTGGAGGAGGAGATCGGCGGGCTGAGCGGGCCATGGCTCCAGCCCATCGACGTGCCCACGCCTGTTGGGCTCCCCCCCACCCTGCTCTACGCCCGTCGCTACCGGGGCAAGACCAATGAGGATCTCACCCGCTTCCTGCTCAACGCGGCCCGCTTCGCGTCGGATTTCGCCCAGGCCCCGGGCCCGTTGGACGTACTAGATCCCCTGTGCGGCGGCGGCACGACGCTCTTCGCCGCCCTGGTCGCCGGCCACAACGCGTACGGCGTCGACCACACCCGCAACGACGTCACCTCCACCGCCAGCTTCCTGCGCAACTTCCTGACCGAGGCCAGGATCCGCCATGAGATCCGAGAGGAGCGCCTGCGCAACCTGGGACGCCGCTGGACCTTCACTGTCGAGGGCCCCGCGGGCCCGCGGACCTGTGTGCTGGCCCACGGGGATACCACCGACGCGTCGGCGCTGCTGCCCGGCCTGCGCCCGCACCTGATCGTGGGCGACCTGCCCTACGGCATCCAGCATAAAGGAGCGGTGCTGGATCTGCTGAGTTCCGGGCTGCCCGTCTGGGCGCGAATGCTCCGTCCGGGCGGCGGGCTAGCGTTGGCATGGGATGCCACGCGACTCCCGAGGGAGGAGATGTTGGCGACGGCGAGCCAGGCGGCGCCGGATATGGAGTTCCTGGACACGGCCCCATGGAACGGCCTGACGCACGCGGTGGATCGCGTGATCAAACGACGGGATGTGCTGGTGGCCCGCCGTGGCCGCCCACAGACGACCTGATCGTGAACGACTCGGAGGGACAGCGGTGGAGATCGAGCGATTGTTCGGACGTACACGACGGGAGGTCAGTCAACAGCGCGAGCCGGCGGGGCAGACCTGGCTGCGTCGGGCCGGATATCTACGCACGGGCCCGGGCGGCACGCTCACGTGGCTCCCTCTAGGCATGATCGCCCTGGACCGGCTACGTCGCCTGTGCGTGGACATCGTGTCCGACGCGCAACCTCTGGCGCGGCACGGACCCGACGCTGGAATCGCATCCTGGCTATGCGATCTGGCCGGCTCCGAGGTACGCTCCTACCGCCAACTTCCCCAGCGGCTGCACTGGGATGAGCAACCCGATCTGGGGATGCTGGCCTGGTTAGAGGCCAAGGCGGAGGATCTGGAGGCGAGCACAACCGTCACATGGGAGGACTGGCGCGCCATCTGGTCCCGCCTCAAGCTCAACGCCGGGGAGATGAAGTCGACGCCTCGCGAGGGCGACACGGCAAGAGCCTGGGCCATGCCCTGTACTGACGGCCCCGACCGATGGCTCGCCTGCCCCGCGTGCGGGCACGCCGGAGAGCCCGGCGCGCTGCGCCCCAAGATCGCTCCCCCGCCGCCGGAGCCGCCGCAGGAGGCCGAAGAGGTCGCCACTCCCGGCTGCGAGACCATCCAGGAGGTGGCCGACTTCCTGCACGTCCCCACATCCCACACGCTCAAGGCCGTCTTCTACGCCACCGCCGAGGAACACATCATCTTCGCGGTGATCCGCGGCGACCTGGAGGTGGATCCAGGCAAGCTGGAACGCGCCGTCGGGCGGCCGCTGCATCCGGCCACGCCGGAAGAGCTGGAGGCGGCCGGAATCGTGGCGGGCTACGCATCCCCCGTCGGGCTGAGCCAGCGAGAGCGCATCACCGTGATAGGCGATCCATCCATTCAGGCCGACGTGAACTTCGTGGCGGGGGCCAACCGCCCGGGATACCACCTGCGCGGCGTGCGCTATCCCAGGGACTTTCAGGTGGACGTCCTGGCCGACCTGGTGCTGACGGAACCGGGGGACGCCTGCCCCGCCTGTGACACGCCCCTGGAATCGACGGAGGGAGTGATCCTCGTCCGTCTGGAGACCCTCCCCACCACACCGCAGGGGCCTACCTATCTGGACTCCGAGGGGCGCCCCCATCCGCTGCACATCGCGATCGCCCAGGTCGATCTGGGGCGGATCCTGATCGCCATAGCGGAGACGCACCACGACGACCACGGCCTGGTTCTGCCTGCGATCATCGCCCCGTACGATGTACACGTGGTCGTCCTGAACCCGGGGCAGCCGGCAGTGGCAGCCGCAGCGGACGAGGTCGCGCAGGAGCTCGAGGAGAACGGGTGGCAGCCCTTGTGGGACCGCCGGGCGGAGAGCGCCGGCGTCAAGTTCACCGACGCCGACCTGATCGGGCTGCCCTGGCGTGTGACCGTCAGCCCTCGGAGTTTGAAGCAGGGCGGCGTGGAGATCAAAGCGCGCGCCAAGGCCGCTCGCGTGGTCGTCGCCATCGATGGGCTTATAGACGCCCTGTCCGAGATCCCGGATGAGCCGCCATCTGACGGGCAATAGAAGAGGCGGACGACCCAAAGGCCGTCCGCCCGATCATTCCTGGTCGTGCACCCCCTGTCGAGCCGCGCACACCGGCTTGCAGGACTAGCCAGCTCTGGCCAGGCGCCCCCGCGGCACCCAGGGGTGACCGCTTACCGTTGCTTCCTTCCGGACCTGGCGGGGTTCGCGGGCCCCTGCTGCGCAGGACCCAGCCTTCAACACCGCTTGGCCCTGCAGTCCCGGCGCACGCTAGCCCTCGAGGGGGAATTCGACCCCGCTATAGCGGATTGCGGGTACAGGGCACCGCTAGCTCCCCGTCTAGCACGACCAGCCCTATGGTAAATGAACCCATCCGCTTTGTCAAATAGGACTCCCCGTCCTAAAACGAGCCGGGCCCCAACGGCTGCCTCTACCGAAC
Source organism: Chloroflexota bacterium (assembly GCA_024277095.1). Lineage (GTDB taxonomy): Bacteria > Chloroflexota > Anaerolineae > DUEN01 > DUEN01 > DUEN01. Next base: position 3,310 of record JAJRVX010000503.1, on the reverse strand, counting down.
AGCATGAAAGGGACCCAATGACCTTTCATTCCTGGAAGTGGCAAGCACAGGATAGGGAGCCCTCCATGAAGATCGGCTTCCACGTCCCCGGTCGTACCGCCCGGCCGGAGCCTCGACGGCGGTCTGCGTCCCATCCGAGCCGTCTACAGGCGCTCAAGTCCGGCGATCTTCTCCGCCGCGTGGATCAGATCGTTGATGTTGTCGTGCAGCGGATGCTGGCGATCGAAATAATTCAATAGCTCCGTCGCCTCCTGGATGATCTCACGAGCCCGCTCCGGGGTGGGACCCGAGCGAATCTCCTCCCACAAGGCCACCCGTTTGGCCCTCGCCTCCTCGGCCGTCATCGAGGGCTTCGTGGCCTCGGCCGTCTCCGCCTGGTCCTGACCACGCCGGAGCAGCTTATCTAGGATCGACATATGCCACCTCCTCCCCACGGGGAGCCCGGCTCGCCTTGCCGTAACTAGTATAGCACAAAAAAAGGGGACGAGATATATCAATCTACCGAATTCGCCAGATATTCCATGTTTAGAATATAAGGCATGGGAGCAGTGAGCTATCCTTCCCAGCGTGATCTGTGCACAAGGGGCACGTCCGTACACGTGCGAAGGACAACAAAAAAAGCCGCCGGCTCGGCGGCATCCACAAGGGAACCTTCATGGAGATCAGGCGGAGAGGGCGGGATTTGAACCCGCGAGGGCTTTCGCCCTACGCGCTCTCCAGGCGCGCGCACTAGGCCAGACTATGCGACCTCTCCACGGGCCCCATTATATCATCGAGCGAGGATTTGACCAAATCATGCGCCCGTGATGAGCTGACCCTACGATTCCTCGCGACGATATTCCCTCCGCCCCGTCTATACACTTTGAACAAATAAAAAAAGACCCCAATCGGGGTCCCAGCTCAAACACAGGCGGAGAGGGCGGGATTTGAACCCGCGAGGGCTTTCGCCCTACGCGTTTTCGAGACGCGCGCACTCGGCCAGACTATGCGACCTCTCCACGAACACGAAAATTATAGCACAGGACGCACGAGGAGGCAAAGGATCGCGCCGTGGATGCGATCCCTCGCTTCCGGTTTCGGAGAGTCAGCCTAAAGTCTGCGCCCGGCGCGTCATTCCCAAATATCCGCATATAATTTCGACCGTTACCGGCGCGACTCCTGTCCATGGATGGTGTTGTGTCGAATGGTGAGGTGTGATATCCTGGTGGATAGACACAGGGACCTTGCCGCGACCACGCCGAGGAAACGCTCGCCAATTCGCTCGTTCTCTCGACAGGGCCACCCGGCCGAAGAAGGCGGGAAACGACCCGATCTCTTTAAAAGTGGGACTTCCCGAATCAAAAAGTTGTGGTATAATAGGCTTAGCGCTACCTTCCTCATTAAGCGTTCTAAGCACAACGATTCATCCTGCAGGTTGATAACTGACGCCCTTTGCATATATCCGTCTCGCCGTTACAGGAGGAGATCGTTTTGCGACACCCGCCCGATCACAGGAACGACACAAGCAGGACACATAGCAGCCACAGGATGACGGCGGGACATTTCGGTTACACGAACATCCCTTCAGTGTTCCATTGGCTCGGTCACCCGCCCCGGTGTGTCCTTTCCGAGTTCATTGAGATCTTGTTGCTCTCGTCTTGAGCCGTTCGTCACCCGGTTCGCGTTTGCCCTCGCCAGGCAAAGCGACAGACAGAAGGCAGTTCATCACTTAAAGCTAATAGCGCTCAACGGTGAGGACTTCCGGGGTTGAAAGCGCATTGCCGCCCCAGGCGGCGCGCCGTTCTTTTCTCTACGGCCCAGCTCACACGCACCACGGTGTGAGACGCATGGGACTGGATCGCTCGGCATGCCGATCAACCACAAACACAGAGGAGGCGAGTTCCGGCGCACACAGAACAGTCAGATCCGTGATTCGCTCCAACCACCCTGGAAGAGCCCACGCGGATTGAGGATCCCCAAAGGGAAGTCACGCGACGGACGCGTCTCGGATCCTAGAGAGCAGGTCTCGCGGCGTGATCATGCGTGAGCTCATGAGCGCTTAGTTATCCAAAGTAACGCCTTATCGTTCCATACAGACCCAAGTACACCCTTATCACGTCAGGTGGCCAAGTTCCCTTGTCCGCCCAAGGAACCGGCTAATCATCACAAAGGAGGTGGCTAAATGCGGTTCCCTAAGTCGCTCATCGTCTTCAGCGTAGGTCTCGTCGTGGCATTAATTGTCACGAGCTGCGGTCCCGCGGTACCGCCGACGACGGAGGAGGAGGCCTTCCTGCTCGCCCTCCCCAGGCTGACGCTGACCTTTGACGCCGATGGCTATCCCAGCCTGGCGGGGTTGAATCTGGATGAGCTGAACCCGATACTCAAGCAGTATGCGGGCGTTGATCTGGAAGCTTCCCTCGCCACCATGCGGATCGATCCCTTCTGGGTCTCCTGGATGACGAACGCCAACGTCCAGCACATCGAGATCCAGTATGGCGCCGGCGGTGTCCTGCTCTTCGTGAACGGGAAGCTGCTCCCCCATCTGGCCTGGAGCGAGGAGAGCTTCGAGAACCTGGGTACCGTGGCGGAGACCTTCATGGCAGGTGCCGTGGACGGGTATGCTCAAGGCGTTCCTGCCGTTCGTGCGCCGCACGGGCATCGGCCTGGTGCTGATGTTCCCCAAGCAGGAAGGCGTCGCGGCGATCCCCGTGCGCGATCCGGGTGCTGTGCCCCAGGTGGCCGCGACCGAGATCGCACCCTCCATCATCGCCCGGGCTGAGATCGCCTACGACAACGACGGCGTGCCTTCCCTGCTGGGCATCTCCTCCCGCGACCTGAGCAACATGACGGGCATGGACCTGCGCATGGTGGAGCTACCCCCGGCCCTGATCGCGCAGATGAAGGCGCTCAACATCCAGCATATCGAGCTGCGGACCCGCAGCAACGGCATCTGGGTGTACATCAACGGCATGGAGCTGCCGCACCTCGCCTGGGATGATGTGCTGCTGACCGATACGGCCAGCCTGTATGCTCAGATGAACCCGGGTAGCCCGTTCATCGAGCTGGTGAACTTCCTGCTGCCGGCCCTGGCCCAGGCGGATGTGGATCTGCTGATCCGCTTCCCGGTGGCCGAGGGTGCCAAGGTCATTCCGGCGGAGATGCACATCTAATGCGCACAAGCCTTAGGGCTCCGGCCACGCGGCCGGAGCCCTGGCTTTGCCGCCGACATGCCATCCGTCCGCCTTCAGCCCCAGCTTAGAAAGGAGCACGGCTAGTGGAGAGGAGTTCTTCGGGACTGCGCGTGATAGCCACTATCTTCAAGGTTCTTGCG